>NZ_AUMC01000010.1:0-339732 GCF_000443995.1 Bacteriovorax sp. BAL6_X | reverse complement strand
AATAATCTTTTTGCAGGCAAATGGTAATATCGAACTCAATTCAGCTCTCGATGCCTCGGGTGGAAACGGTGGTGCTGCCGGTGGAGTACTTGGACGAGCAGGAGGAGATGGAGGCGATGGAATTATTCGTCTTGATGAACTAGACGGAGTTATCACTGGTGTTGGTGGTTCTTACTCACCTAGCCCAACGATTGTAACTCTTGGAGCAAGTGGCTTTGAAACTCTTCAATCAGGAATTGAACCAGGATGTGCAGTAAGAGAAGATATGACACCGAATAATGAAAGTCTACTCGGTGCTATTGTTCTTATGATTTTATTATTTGGAATTAATTGTTTAAATATCAAAAAGGGCAAGGAAACTTGCTAGTACTGGCGACTCATCATCACCTATAGACTCAGTGTTTCCATTACCAAGTTGTCCCTTACTACCATTTCCAATACATTTTACAAGGCCTTCATCTGTCGTTAAGAAACAGTGGTGATTCAGCCCACCAGAAACTTGAGAAACACTCTTGCCAAGTTCAACTGCGGGAAGATTTGCAAGATCACCTGTAATCTTCGTTGTCCCAACTTGTCCTAACTTACCTGATGCTCCATTTCCCCAACACTTTGCATCTCCAGCTTTAGAAATTGCACAAGTCGCTGTATTAGAAGCAACAACAGAGGCCACTTCAAATCCTAGATTTAGGGCCGTGTGATTCTCTAGTGTTTCATTATCTCCTATGGCCTCACTTGTTCCATCTCCTAGCTGTCCTTGAGAGTTATGTCCAAAACAGTAAACAGTAGAGTCAGAAAGAAGTGCACAAGTATGAATACCACCAGTAGTAACAGCGATAACCCCTTTAGGTGTTGGTGTTGCTAAACTTGGAGAATAAACGCTATCGGTGTTTCCTAAGCCAAGTTGCCCGTGTGTACCACGTCCCCAACATTTTAGAGTACCACCTGATAAAATTGCGCAGGCATGGTAACTCATAGATGAAATATCCATCTGAATTGCTTTAGCACCAAGAGCAACAAGACTACCTTCGGCCGGTGTTTCATCATCTCCAATTATTTCCGTATCTCCTGTTCCTAATTGGCCATAGTAATTTTGTCCCCAACAACGAACATCACCTGTCGTTAAAAGTGCACAGTTATGATAAGTGCCGCCATAAAGCTTCCTTACAATGCCACCAATCTGAGTGTATCCATAATCAGACAGCTGTTCATCATCTCCTAAAGTATCAATTGACGCCATTCCTAACTGTCCATATGTATTATCACCAAAACACTTCACCTTATTAGATTCAGTAAGTACACATGTATGAAGATTACCTGCAATAACTTGTAGAGCAAGCTCTCCATTTAAATCAATAGCAGGAATTGAATTTATATCTTCATCATCACCACGGTTAATAGTGTCTCCCTGTCCTAGTTGACCTTTTGAATTGTCACCCCAACACTTTACTTCACCATTAGCAATAAGGGCACAAGAGTGAGAACCACCAGCAACGATCTGAATGACTTGTTTTGAGACGGAAGGTTTTTCACAGTATTGAACAGCTGCAATTGAAAAAGGGCCTCTTTCTTCATTTAAAGAAACAATATTAAGTTCAGCATCATATGAATACTCCACTTCCTTTCCATCTACAAAAGTTCTAATTGTATTCGTATCAATATTTGCAACTTCTAAATTAAAAGAATTAACTGGATCAATGCGTGACATGGCAAGTGTACCTAACTTAGATAAGCCATCACCGTACTCCCCCGTAGCCATATCAACAGTAAAGCCTCCACCAAACTCAACGAACTCTTTATATCCATAACCAATCTCATTTTCTCCACCAAATGGAATGGTACTTAAGTTGTTATAAATAACACCACCAGTAACTAATGGACGATCCGTATAGCGTGCCTTTAGTTTTTCAAAGACACTCTTTGGAGTTACAATCTGCGTGTCTCCATCAAAACATTCTGTAATACGTGAGCGATCCTCACCACCTTGTGGATCAGGAACAGGTGTTACACCTTCAGGATAGATCGCACAAATATCTTGCTCATCTGCTACAAAGACTACAACAAGGGCAGCATCCTCTCTAAAGAAGCCTTGTGTTTGAATACTACTATAGTAATCATCTTCAAGTGCACGATTAAGGGAAGCAAGACCGGCCTCTCCACCGTCGGTACGATAATCACCTGCAGGGTTTTCCATCTTAGTTTTTAAGTGTGCTTTAATCTCTTCAATTGTCAGAGAACGATTTGAAAGAATTGTTGGTTCAGTTGACTTTGTATAAAGCGCTCCAAAATGTGAAGAGCCAGAACCGTGGCCAAGCATAACTGCGATATTCACATCCGCTGCAGCAGGAAGAACATCTAAGAAGGCATTAAAACCCTCCGCAATCTGTGCTCTTTCTGCAATAATCGAAGCTGATGTATCAGGAATGACTAGGATATCGATATTTCTCGTAATATCTTCTTCTTTAGGTGCATATATATCCTGGTAACAAGCAACATCTAAGTTTGGAAGTGTTGGTAGGTCAGCTCCTGGAACATTAACTAAATCGTCAACCTCATCTTGTGGAACACAAGAAGAAGTTGTCACTAAAACTCCCAAAAGAAAAGCAAGTAACTTTACCGAATATAAATGTGAATGTGGCCTTCTTCTTTCTCTCATCAAAATGCCCTCACAAGCTCTAATTTAAATCTAACTTAATTATAAAGCGCCCTTTGGCATGCCTAGAAACTGGCCTTGTTTTTTGTAGTTTTCAGTAACTTAGGAGGGGAGAATAAAGATAAATAGGCCCAGAATCTGGCCCATATACTGGTCAGTCCATAAAATATATTTCTTAATAGTTATACTGGATACGAAGGGCAATATTACTTGCTTCGGCCTCAATCTTGGAATGACTTCTAGTTTCTAAACTAATCCCGACTTCGTAATTACGTTTTATTGTATAACTAAGCTGAGTGCTTAGTCCTGCGTAATTTAAGAAGAAATAATCGACGTAGAAGTTAATATTTTCATATTGCAACTTACTACTAAGCCCTAGATTAAAATAGAACTGCGCATTTGAAGTAACTTCACTGCCATTGTAATCAAGTTCACTACGATACTCTAAAAGTGAAGTTAGTCCATATTGAAACTGATGATATTCCTTAAGGGCCTTTGCCTTAAGAAGCGTTTGATTAAAGCCAAGATCATTAAAGACAACTCCAGTTGATTGCTTCAGTTCAACAAGGTATTGATAGTTATCTATTTTTTCCTTAAGGCCACCATAGAAAGAAATGAAGTTCATATCATCAACAACTATCTTCTTTCCACTGCTAATGACTTCATAACTTATTTTTTCAGGAGCATAACCAAAATACCATTTCTTTTTATTCATTGTTTTTTTTGAAATCGTCACACTACCATTCTTTTTAGGCCGAACGACTTCTTTTCTAGAAACATCGACTCTTCTCTTCTTAGAATAAATAATATCTTTTTTCTCAATGGCCTTAACACGCCAATAAAAACTTGTCCCCAACTTATTTCTAAACTTATATGTCGTTTTTTTCCCAAGTGGTATTTCTTTAATACTTGTAAAGTATTTATCCATAGAGATTTCAATAAAGAATTCATCACCACGGACTTGATTAAATTTCATTTCGACGACATCGCCTTCGTCAATATTGATACCATGTTTTGGAGTAACTAGATCAATCCCTTTTGCTCCGCCAAACTTCTTTGTTATGATTAAATCTTCTAGCGGAGAAAATGGACTTTCTTGATTCCAGAAATCAATAGCAGAAACTCTCCATTGAAAGTGACCTGTTAAGTAATCGTTCCATTCGAAATGATTAAGTTTTACTTTTTCATCAACAATAACTTTTTCACCATCAAGAATCTGAATACGATACTCTTTCACGTCACTTACAGGCTCCCACTTTAACTCAACACTATCTTTAGCAAATGCCTGATCAATCAACATATCTAATATGGCCAAAGGGATAGATTTTTTTAAAACCTGAACTCTCTTTTCTACTTTATCAATTCGAGGTGCCTTTGGAGGTGGCGGAGGAACAATAATTATTTTCACAGGAGGTACAAATTTATTCTCTTCATTCTTCACGCGCCAATAATGTACACCAAGCTCTTTAATAAGAAGTTTAGTATTACTACCAGTCGTTTTTATCGATTCCTTTATAGATTTAAAATTTCGTTCTCGTGAAACTTCTACAACAAATTTGTCACTCCCCTGCTGCTGCCAAGTTAAGTCAATAACATCTCCGGGCTTCTTTACAACAATCTTGCGTCCACTTTCAAGTGCACTATTATCATCATCAAAAGTTACACGGTATTTATTTTCTTTGGAACGTGCAATCACTTCATTATTTAATACATACTCTAACGACCAGAGATATTCTCCACTCTCAGTTACAGGAGTAGAAAAAGAATTCCCTGCAACTAATTGCCTTTTTCCATTCAAGACGAGATAAGTACTCACTTCACTAAAGAGGTCTTGTGTTTCCCAAGAGAACTTAATAACGTCATCATTATAAAAATAATACTCTTCCCCATTAAATGGTCTCTTTAAAACAATCTCCTCAGGCTTTGCAACTACCTTTATTAAAGATGGTTTTGAAAAAAGAGCATGTGGTCGCACTTTGGCTTTATTTCGGTAAGAAATTTCGTAGTCACCGACTTCTTCAAAAGTAAACCTAAGTTCACCATCGTCATATTCATAATCATTCCATACTTTTCCGTTAACCATTAATTCAATGTCATCAAAAGCTTGTGTATAAATAATCTTTTCATTATCAACTAAGATTGTATTTTGCGTCTCATCCAGGTTCTCAAACTCAGGCATCACTTCATATACAATTTCAAAAGACTTCTCTGTTGAAATATTACTTTCATCATTTACCTGCCAATAGAAAATCCCCTCAGGCAAGTTCTCAAGTTCAACTGTAAGGCCGTTGACCTCATGGGCTTCGCCATTTTCAAAGGCCGAGCGAGACTTTGAAAGAAATAGTTTCCCTACTTTTTCATTGAAGTTAAATTTAATTAAATTCTTCTCATTGACGTAAAAGACATCGCCATCAACTGGTGAAAACTCACTTGGCCAACTCTGCTTAACCGTATAGCTTTCGTCTGTAAGTAGAACTCTTACACCCTTTTCAATTGTTTCCTCGCGATCTCCAAGCCTAACACTTGCCTTCCCATCGAGAACAGAAAGTTCCTTATTACCACTTGAGTTTGAGATTTTAATCTTTGAATCATTCGAAGTGATTTCATATACCTGATCGCCTACTTTTACGACAAAAGCTTCGTTTGCATTGTTAAGAGTTGCAAATATAATACCTTGCTCGATATTCAGATTAATCCCATCTGTTTCTTGAGTAATTTTAAAAAGACTTTCTTCTGACACTTTGATGCGATTACCAGAACTAAATTCTAACTGCGCGGTAGAGTCTTTATCAGTGAAAATACGATCGTTATGAAAGAGCGCCTCATTTGAACCTAGGTTATGCCAAGAGAAGTTATCAAAGCTTCTTCTTCTCACATCATTTTGTAACTCGAAGACTTGACCTAAAGTAATACGCTCCCCACCCATAATCGGTGGAATATATGATGTATTAAAAACTTGGTTGCCAGCAAAGGCCGCAACACAAATGCACATCAAGATTAGAAATGTATCAACTAATGAATTTAGTCGCCCCAAATTTGTTCCTGGTACTCTTTTCTTATTCTTGCGCATGGCGCAAATCGTTAATATCATTGTAGCTAAATAATCAATAGACTTCTACATAGGTAAATAATGGGCAAGAGACCGACATTTCCGATCAAGCTTAAATTGATATCGCTAAATACAGCGCTGCTAATTATCGTTATCGCTTTTTTAACGAAATATGCTACCCACCTCTTTGAAAAAGATAAGAAGGCTTACTTATACGAGAATTCACTATTTAATGTCACAAGTGTAGCTAAGGAGATTAATTACACTCTTAATAAAATAGAGAATGATCTTCAAAACTTAGCTCTTATAAAAAATAATAAACTAAGAGCAAAGGCCGTTGCGGAAAGTAAATATATTCTCGCTTTCGTTGAAAAGAACCAATTCATCATTAATAAAGATTTTGAAAAGAATGAAAATGACTTTAAATTAGCAATTCCAAAAGATACAAGGGACAATTCTCTTAGCTCTTTTAAGTACAAGGATGACCTTTTTGTCATCCTTACTAAAAAGGTAAACAAAGGTCTTACTTCAATCGTAATTAAGGCCAATATCTTAAATAATCTACTTTCACAAAATAGAACCTATAATACGATTGTCTTTAAAGATGGAAGCCTCGTTCTTGGTAATGACCTAATTGGTCTTCACAATTATGATAAGAGTGAACTTAAAGGTAATAATATCGTAAAAAAAGTTTCCTTTAATGAAGATGACTACTTGGTTTCTCTGGCACAAACGAAGGCCTTCGCCCTCTCTATAGTGTCTACAATCTCTGAGTCAGATGCCTTATCTGTAACGAAGTTTCTTGTCCAAAGAGCAATCTTCTTTGCCATCTTTATCATTGCCTTGTCGACAATCATTATCATCTTATTGTCTAAAACAATTTCCAAACCAATTGAAAAGCTCTACCAAAGGGCCATCAGCATTGGACAAGGAGACTTTGAATCAACAGTTGAAATCAAAACAAGAGATGAGCTTGGGACACTTGGAGATTCTTTTAATCAGATGAGTCGAGAGATTCTGGAATATATTGAAAAGATGAAAGAGAAGGCACGCCTAGACGAAGAAGTTAAGGTAGCAAAAATGGTGCAAGAAGAATTCTTTCCACCAAAAGATATTGATACTCACTATGTTAGACTTAGCTCTTACGCAGCTCCAGCTTCAGAATGTGGTGGCGATTGGTGGGGACACTATGAGTTTAATGAATATATCATTACTATTATTGCAGATGCTACAGGTCATGGGCTACCTGCTGCTCTACTTACCTCCGCGATCAACTCGGCCTTTAATAGTATTAAAATAAGACTGTCAGAAGATGGGACTCAAATCTCTCCTGCGCTAATTACTTCACATTTAAATAAGGTTATTAACCTTTCAAATAATAAGATCCTTCTTACGGCCTTTGTATCTGTCTACAACACAAAAACAAAGGAGTACTCATATACAAATGCCAGTCACCTAGAAGTACTTAAAGTTCCAAAGAAGTCTGAAATATCAAAGGCAGATATACTTCCCCTACTTGAAGCAAAAGGTCCACGATTAGGTGAAAGCTGTGAGTCTAAATATGACTATGAAACCATTATTCTTGAGCAAGGAGACCTTCTTGTGTACATGACCGATGGAATCACTGAAGCAGAAAATAGTGATGGTAAACAGTGGGGGCTTAGAAACCTACTAAAGATCTTAATGACATACGGGGATCACACGGGTCCCGAGATTCGTGATACAATAGTTTCTATTGTACACAATCACAGAGGAAGTAATTCATTTGACGATGATCTCACTCTGATCTGCCAGGAAATAAAGTGATGTGCTTATGGGGATAGAATTTAAGATTGAGAATTCAAAATTCAACGAGGTTGAAACGCTAGATTTTCAAGTTCCAAATGTGAACCTTAAAATAAGTGATGAACTATCAGGTTCATGCGATATCTTCTTAAGTCGTTATGAAACGCTCGTGAATATAAAATATCTAAAAGATAATAGAACGAATCATCTAATAGGAAGCTCCCCTTGTTTAGAGGATGAAATCACAAATATTATTTCATACTTAACAAAACAAAAGCCAAATAATTTTGAAAGTAGAATTAATTCTAAGAAATCAAATAAGGTGACGATTAATCTTGAAAAAGAATTTGATCAAAAATGTAATATTCTCTTAAAGGGTATTGACCTAAAAGATTATCACGATAGTTTTGAAAATAAACTAAAATTAATTACAAACGAGTTTTACACAAATGATATTTTTCATCGATTAAGCACTCAAAAACACGGAGAAATTGAAATTTCTCAAGATGAATACAAAACGATTGTGCACTACAAGAGTTATACTAGAGTGGCCAAATCTTCAATCATTGACTCTCTCTACCGAGCAGCTATAGAGAAGACCCCAAGGCAAGAAGGAAGAGGTGCAGGACTAGGACTTTACTTAATTTTCCAAAACTGTGATCGACTTCATATTGTCGCAAATGAAGATAGCACTAGTTTCTACCTCTATATAGAAAAGAATAAAAGGTATAAAGAAATTAGTAAGAGAATACCATCGATAAGTTTTTATAATTTAAAGGATTAAAATATGAGTAACTTAAAGGTCGAGATAAAGACTGAAAATGATGTAACAAATTTAAATTTAACGGGAAGAATTGATGAAGATGCAGACCTTTCTCCAATCCTTGGAGTGAAGGATAAAAATCTTCATATTAATTTTAATGCTGTTGAAATGATTAACTCGTGTGGAATTCGAGAATGGATTAACATGCTTGGACAACTATCTGGTGCAATCACCTACTCTCATTGTCCACAGACCGTCATTGAACAAATTAATATGGTCCATGGCTTTATTAAACCAGGAATAAAAGTAGAAAGCTTTTACGCTCCCTACTATGAAGAGTCTTCTGACGATGTAAAGATGATACTTATTAAAACGAATGATGTCGTTGATAACAAAGCACCAGTCATGAAAAATGATAATGGTGAAGAACTAGAATTTGATGCTATTGAAGCACAGTACTTTCAATTCATTAAACAAATGAAATAACCAAAGAAGTAACTGATGGCCAAATACGAATTATATGACTCTATTTTTGAACCAATCTGTGTCATTAATCATGATAATGAAATTATCTACTACAATCACTTCTTTGCTTCTTTCTTCAAGAAGTCACCAAGAGTGTTAAAGAAGTCTCCTAAACTTAGTGCCCTATTTTCAGGCTTTGATATCGAACATTTTCTAGAAGATATACATGATGTTAAGGTTGGGCCTGAAGTAGAGATTTTTCTCGATGACCAAACTTTTTATCATGTTGTCATCAAAGTTATTGAAAGTGAAAACAATGAGAAAGTAATATGTTTTAATGACATCAGTATCGAAAAGAATCTCTACACAAAGTATCGCTTTCAAATTGAAGAACTTAAGCAAATTCATAATCAAATTATTCAAGCTGATAAACTAAGCACAATTGGTGAAATTACTGCAACCATTTCCCATGAAATCTCAAACCCATTAACTATTGCTTCAGGAAATATTGAATTGATAAGTGTCCTTTTGTCGGGGGAAGAACTTAAAGAGCAAAGTATTATCAATGAAAGCATTAGTGATACTCGAGAGTCTATTGATCGTATTACAAAAATTGTTAAAGGATTAAAGAGCTTCCTTCATAATAAAGATAGTGAAAAGAAGTTTATGTCTTTAGAAGATATTATTGATAAGTCATTATCGCTTTTAAAGCTACCACTTGAGCAAAATCAAATTGAATTAGACTTTACCCCATCTATTTCTTCGATTGTAAAAGTTAACCCAATTGAAATTGAGCAAGTTATCATAAATTTAATAACAAATGCCATCCATGCACTAACTGAAGCACAGACAGCTTCACCAAAGATTAATATCAAGATTTCAAGTAATGATGTTTGTTACCTCTTAACAATTAATGACAATGGACCAGGTATCCCAAAAGAGAATCAAGACAAGATCTTTGATTCTTTTTTTACAACAAAGGAAGTTGGCGAAGGTACCGGCCTTGGACTTTCAATCTCATCTAAGATAATTGATTCTTATTCAGGATCACTCGAGTTAATGGATACAAAGTCAGGATGTGAATTTCAAATAACTCTTCCAAAAATGGAGACGACAACATTTACGGATAGTGAGTTAAGTACAAATAATGAATTTAAGAAAGTACTCGTGATCGATAATGAACCAAAGATTCTAAATCTCTTTACTAACTACTTTGCTCAAGGGCCAATTACTCTCATCTTTGCATCAAATGCTATTGAAGCGAAAAGAATTTTAGATGGGACTGATGTTGATGCTATTATTTCAGATTATGATATGCCCAAGGTAAATGGTGTTGAGTTTGCAAGGGATATCATCGATCTTGGTATTCAAGCTCCAACATATATTATGTCTGGAGTAGCAGATCGATCAAAGATAGAGAAAAATAAAGAAGTAAAAGGCTTTATTGAAAAGCCGTTTAGTAAAGAAGATATTTTAAATATGCTTGGTATTAAAAATGAGGAGCAGGGCTAATGGCGATGTCCCCTTCTAAAAATACACTTACGCCTAAAAAACCTTCAATTCTCATCGTTGATGATGAAGAAAAAATTTGTTTTTTAATAAAAACATTCCTTGAGCAAACAGGTGCTTTTAGAAATATCGTCACGGCCGACTCAGTAAGCGTTGCTCTTTTGAAGTTGAGAAATGAAGAGTTTGATCTTGTTATTATTGATTACAAGCTACCTGATAAGGATGGTACCTATTTCATCGATATCGCTAGTAAATCCATGAAGTATCAAAAAATGAAATACCTTCTTATTTCAGGGTTCTTAGATAACCGATCGATGGTGAGTGTCATCAACTCAGGTGTAACGAATGTTCTTGTTAAGCCTTTCTCTAGAGATGATCTTGTGGATAAGGTCTTTAATCTTTTAAAACTTAGCAAATAACTTCGACGTCGTTTAAGTACTCATCTTTTGTAATTAAGTACGACTTATAGTGATTACTATACTGCTCCACCTCTTGTGGTGTTAGCTTTCTTTTTACAACTGCAGGAGTCCCAATAATGAAACTCTCAGGAGGATAAACCTTTCCAGGAGGAACAACACTTCCGGCCGCTACAATTGAGTTCTTACCAATGACTGCACCATCTAAAACTGTCGCCCCCATTCCAATAAGACATCCCTCTTCAACAGTACAAGCATGAAGTGTCACACTGTGACCAACACTCACATTCTCTTTAATAATTAGGGGAATATTGTCTTCTACATGAAGCATTGATAGGTCTTGAATATTGCAATTGTCGCCAATATGAATTTCATTCACATCACCGCGGGCCACTACTTGAAACCATAGAGAAACATTCTTTCCTAGGAAAACCTTCCCTATGACATCGGCCGAGCCTGCGATAAAACATCCTTCTGCAATAGTTGGTTCAATATTTTTGTAACGATATAAAGTCATTTATCTCCACCCAATTACTTCGTAGCCTTTCTCTGCAAGACATCGATTTACAAAACGCTGCTTAATCTGATCTTCACTAAGTCCTTCTCGAGCTGCACCACTAGCACCACCAATAGCGGCCCCCTGAGCTGCCCCCTTACCTGCATTACCACCAAAGACAGCACTTGCAACGGCACCTACGATAGCCCCCCATGCAGCGCCTTTGCCACCTTCACGGAGCATTTGTCTTCCACGATCACTCTCTAGAAATTCATCTGCCTTGGCCATACAAATCTCAATATCGCGCTCAGCCTGTACCTTTCCATGCTTCTGATAAGCTGAATTTGGATAAAGTTTTGGCTTCGACGCACAAGCTACAATCGTTAAAAGAAGTAAAAGTGAAAAGATCTTCATAATTTCTCCCAAAAAAAAAGCCGCTTAAAAAGCGGCTTCTTATTGAAATTCGATTTTAGTTTTTAACTCCGCCCCATGGCACCTTTGATAAATAAGCCGCTAGGTCTGCAATATCTTCAGCCGAAAGCTTTTTTACAATCGTTAACATTTGCTGGTTAACACGGGCCCCTGATTTCATATCAAGAAGTTGCTTCTCAATATACCATTCCATTTGGCCACCGATTCTTGGTGCTTTATTTGCAGCTTTTCCTGAACCATCTTTAGCGTGACATGCAATACATTGCTTATAAAGTTTGTCAGCTCTTACTAGCTGTGGAGTATCAAGTGGGATTAAAGTTTTTTCTTCAATAACTTCGTCAGTTACTTTAGGAGGTGCCGTTACTTCAGCATGCTTTTTCGCAAGTTCTGCTACTTCAATAACATGAGCAGCGTGCGCTTTCTTTGCATCTTCAAAATTATATTTCTCATTGTTGACTTCAATACTCTGATAACCAGAAAGATTCATAACAAGAACTAGCCCTACTAGAGTAAGGGAAAAAAGCACTAAACGATACATCGTTTCTCCATTCAAAAAATTAATCTACTTTTAATGGCTTAAGTATAAATCCACTGACTTATTTTGGCAATTCCTTTAGCAGGCCAACTCCAAGATAACGCAACACACATAATGGACGATCTACATTATAGGGTTTATAATTCGCCCTGATATTTTACTAGTAAATTCAGGAGCTTTTAATGCAGTACAACTTTGGTGAAATTGAACCAAAATGGCAGAAGTTTTGGGACGACAACAAAACTTTTAGAACAGACTCAACAGACAAATCGAAACCTAAATACTATGTATTGGACATGTTCCCATACCCTTCAGGAGCTGGCCTTCATGTAGGTCACGTTGAAGGTTATACAGCAACAGATATCCTAGCTCGTTTTAAGAGAATGAATGGACACAATGTTCTTCACCCAATGGGTTGGGATTCATTTGGACTTCCGGCAGAAAACTATGCCATTAAGACAGGTACTCACCCTAATGTGATCACAAAAGAAAATATTGGTAACTTCACAAGACAACTAAAAGCTTGTGGTTTCTCATATGACTGGGATCGCGAGATCGCAACATCAAGCATTGACTACTACAAGTGGACTCAGTGGATCTTCACTCAACTTTACAATAAAGGTTTGGCCTTTGAAGATGAAATCTCAGTCAACTGGTGTCCAGAACTTAAAACAGTTCTGGCCAACGAAGAAGTCATTGACGGAAAGTCAGAAGTTGGTGGTCACCCTGTAGTTAGAAAACCAATGAAGCAGTGGATGTTAAAGATCACTGAATACGCTGACCGCCTCTTAGAAGATCTAGACGATCTAGACTGGCCAGAGTCTCTAAAAGAGCTTCAAAGAAATTGGATTGGGCGCTCGGAAGGTGCTCAAGTTTCTTTTACTGTAAAAGGTGTTGATTCAAAGATCGATGTTTTCACAACTCGTCCTGATACACTATTTGGTGCAACATATATGGTCCTAGCTCCTGAACACGACCTTGTTGCACAAATTACAACTGACGATAAGAAAGCTGAAGTTGAAGCTTATATCAAAGAAGCATCTCTTAAGTCTGATCTTGATCGAACAGATCTTAATAAGAATAAGTCAGGTGTTTTCACTGGCGCTTATGCAATCAATCCACTTAATGGAAAAGAGATTCCAGTTTGGATCGCAGACTATGTTCTCATCTCATACGGAACAGGTGCAATCATGGCCGTTCCAGCTCACGACGAAAGAGACTGGGAGTTTGCTAAGAAGTACGATTTAGAAATCATTCCAGTTCTTGAAGGTGGCGATGTAAATGAAGCGGCCTTCACTGGAGACGGAACACATATTAATTCAGGATTCCTTGATGGCCTAAACAAGGAAGATGGTATTGCAAAAGCAATCGCTCACCTTGAAGAAAATCAAATCGGTAAAAAAGAAATCAACTACAAGCTTCGCGACTGGTTATTCTCTCGCCAAAGATACTGGGGTGAACCATTCCCAATTCTTAAATTCGAAGACGGAACTGTTAGATGTCTTGATGAAGATGAGCTTCCTGTTGGTCTTCCAGAAGTTGAAAAGTATGAGCCATCAGGTACTGGAGAATCACCACTAGCTCGCATTGATGACTGGTTATACCTAACTGATCCAAAGACTGGTAAGAAAGCAAGACGTGAAACAAATACAATGCCTCAGTGGGCAGGTTCTTGTTGGTACTACCTTCGCTTTATCGACCCAAAGAACTCTGAAGTTGCTTGGGATAAACAATTAGAAGAGTACTGGATGCCAGTCGATCTATATGTTGGTGGTGTTGAGCACGCAGTTCTTCACCTACTCTATGCTCGTTTCTGGCACAAGGTTCTATTTGATCTAGGACTTGTTTCAACAAAAGAGCCATTTCAAAAACTTTTCAACCAAGGTCTTATCTTAGATGAGCATGGTGAAAAGATGAGTAAGTCAAAAGGAAATACAGTAAACCCTGATGATATCATCAAAGAATACGGAGCCGACGCTCTAAGACTTTATGAGATGTTTATGGGGCCACTTGAAAAAGTTAAGCCATGGCAAACAAAGGGTGTTAAGGGTGTATTTAACTTTCTAAGAAAGTCATTCTCTTTCTACGGAAACCCAGAAAATACTTATGAAGGTGAAGAAACAAATCAAGACGTTCTAAAGCACCTACACAAGACAATAAAGAAAGTTACTGAAGATGTTGAGAACCTTCGTTTTAACACGGCGATCTCAGCGATGATGGTAATGAATAACGAAGTTATCAAGCTTGGAAAAGTCTCAGTTGAAACAGCTAAAGCATTTACAAGACTTCTTTCACCATTTGCTCCACACGCAGCTGAAGAGATGTGGGCAAACCTTGGTGAAACAACTTCTTGTTCACTTGCAGCTTGGCCAGCATTTGATGCTGATCTTGCAAAAGATGACCTCATCACAATGGCAATCCAAGTTAACGGTAAGACGAGATCAACAATTGATGTACCTGCTGATATCTCAAAAGAAGACTTCCTAGCTCAAGCAAAAGCTGATGAGAAGGTTGCGAAATTCCTAACGGGAACTATTGTTAAAGAGATCTATGTACCAGGAAGAATCTGTAATATTGTAGTTAAACCTTAAGTAGTACTCACCCTAAGAGCAAACTTGTTTAAAGGAAACTTGAAATGACTAAAAATACATTCTACGCAACTACTGCGATTGATTATCCAAACGGAAGACCACACATTGGTCACGCTTATGAAAAGATCGTAACTGACTCATACGTTCGTTGGAATAAAATTCTTGGAAAAGAAACTCACTTCCTAACAGGAACAGATGAGAACGGACAAAAGCTAATTGAATCAGCAAAAGCTGCAGGACTTGATACTCTTGAGTTCGTAAATGCTAATGTTGAAATTTTCAAAGAGCTTTGTACAAAAGCAAATATTCAATATGATGACTTCATTAGAACAACTGAAGATCGTCATGCTGAAACTTGTGTTGAACTGTGGAAGAACCTAGAAGCAAAGGGACTAATCTACCACGGTCACTACTCAGGGAATTACTGTCTTTCATGTGAGTCTTTCTATACTGAAGCGCAAGCTCCAGATGGTAATTGTCCAGAACACCACAAACCACTTGAGCTAAAGGAAGAAGAAGGTTTCTTCTTTAAGCTAAGCGAATATCAAAAATGGATTATCGATCACCTAAAAGCAAATCCAGACTTTATCGTGCCAGCTGCACGCTACAAAGAAATCCTCTCTCGCCTTGAAAATGACGACCTAAGAGATCTTGCTATCTCTCGTCCAAGCCAAGGTTGGGGTGTAAGCGTTCCAGGAAATGACAACTTTGTTATGTACACTTGGTTTGATGCTCTCATTAACTACTACTCTGCTTTAGATAAAGAGCAAGAAGCTAAGTTTTGGCCAGCTGATATGCACGTTATTGGTAAAGACATTCTTTGGTTCCACTCAGTAATTTGGCCATGTATGCTAAAGGCCGCAGACCTGCCACTTCCAAAACAAGTTTATGTTCACGGAATGGTTCTTGCTGAAGATGGAAAGAAAATGAGTAAGTCTCTTGGAAATGTTGTTGATCCATTTGAGATGCTTGAAAAATACCCAACGGATACTTTCCGTTACTATATGCTAAAGAATATTTCTTCTTCAGGAGATGGAAAATTCTCTGAACAAGAATTAGTTGATAAGCACAATAGTGAACTTGCAAATGACTACGGTAACCTTCTTATGAGAGTTATCAAATTAGGTCTTAAGAGCTTCCCTGATAAGGTTTATACTGCACAAGGTGTAACTCAAGAAATCGATGCGCTTCCACACTTTGAGCGCGCTAAAGAGTTTATGGAAAGACGTGAGCACAATAAAGCAATCGATGCGATCTGGGACCTAATCGTTAGCCTAAACCAATACGTTAACGACAAAGAACCATGGAAACACAAAGCTGATGAAGCAGCATTTGCACCAATCGCTTATAACTGTTTCTATGGAATGGCCGCCGCATCTTATATGCTTCAAGCTTTCCTTCCTGAGTGTACAAAGACTGCTCTTGAATATATTGGTTCAAGTGTAAACGGGTCTGAGCTTATGGAATTTGGTAAGGCGACTTATACGCCACAACCACCGGAAGCGCTTTTTCCTAAGGTTGAACTTAAATAACTGCGGTATCTTAGCGAAGCTAAGATTTAACGTTGTTATAGCTCCCTTACACTTTAGCTAGAAAACAATTTCAACAAGCCTGCGTTTATGCAGGCTTTTATGTTAAGGATGAATTGTATGTCAGAGAAAGGCAGGAGTCGCAGCTCACTGTTGCCTCTGGAGCAATGGTATTTTCCACAACTTCATATGTACTTGATAATCTGAGCAATATAGCGCTCGCCTGCGATGGCCAACTTCGGCTTAAATTTTAATCAAATGAAATTAATAACACGGAACGTTTACGACATAGTCCCCATACTTATTTACTGAATATTTTTTGAATTTTTGCGATCCACTTCTTGGTAGCTCATATGAATGTGGGCCACTAATGATCGATTTCCAACTTCTATTTTTTGCTGCTAAATAGAAGACACCATTTCGACTTACAGCAAGCTCTCTTCTCTCTCCAGCACCAACACTATAGAAACCTTTCTTTACCCACTCATCATCAAGATTTTTGAAATTTAAAGCAACTCTTGCTTCGTTATTATGACAAGTATTCTTTACAATAATTCGTACAAGTTGATCTTGCTCTATTTTCTTTGTTACCCACTGCTCCTCAAATTCATTTTCTGTTGAAAACTTTCCTTCAAAAATACTATTAAAGATTTTATATCGTTCTTTTGAAATAAAGCTTCCGTAATTTTCTTTGTACATAGTACTTTCACTTGTAACAACACCATGAATATAGAAATTATCGTACTTAGCATTATAGACAAAAATAGGTGAACCACTTTGTCCGCTAAAAACATCACAATCCATAACAAGTTTGTTTTCAACCTCAATATCAACTTCACAACCTGTTTCAAAAAACTGTCTTGCGTCTGGCTTATCTCCAGGGTAGCCAATTAATAAAGTTTCACCTTCAGGAAAATATTCTTTGCCCGAAATGCCACTAGTCCCTACCTTGCTTCCAGCAAGAGATCCATCACTAGCAGCTCCAAGCTCAACAATTGCGATATCATTTGTTGAATAAGGGCGCATATTATCGTAGTTATCTGGGTGGTAAACACGAATAACAGGATAACGTCCCTTATCAGCGTTGTTGAAACCATCGATTCCAGGATAAAAGAAAGTGTTCTTATGTAATTCATTTGTCTTTCCAAGATAAACACAATGAGCTGCTGTAATGATGAAACTTTTATTCACAAGAGCAGCACTACATGTTGAAGTCTTCTTAAGACCTGAATTAGAAAATGTGATATCTGTTCTTAACTGACCTACTTTTTGGTAAAAAACTTTATTTAAGTTATCAGCACTTAATCTACGATCTTCATTACCAATAACAATATTACTACTACTGGCTTCCACTAATTGTTCAATAGTTACACTATCATTTTGACAAGAAGTAACCCCCATAAGGATTGCCGTAAAACAAATAAGCTCTTTTGCTCTGATCATATTAAAACCTTTCATTAAGTTGATTAATATTTAGATTTTAGAGCTCCTGCGGGTAAATATCTTCTATTGTGAACATATTTCATAGGCCGTTCAAGAAAAACACAGTCAGAAAACACGTATTATTAAGCACTTAGATAATAGAAAGCCTCCATTCGGAGGCTTTCTATGTTCGTTGTTTCCCAAATTCGATCAATGCCTAGGCACTGATAAAACTAGTCGTTGTCGTATTGATTTGAACAATTCATATAGATTGGTAAATGGTCACTTATTACCTCTTTTAGATAGCTATAATAAGTCTTATCAAATAATTGAGAGTCGATCACACGATCGTAGAACTCTTGCTTGCTTTCTTCGATATCAAATCTCTTCACAAGCTGACCACTCTTTACCGTCATTTTATTTTCAATAGAGCGTACATAATTGCTTACAAGTGATTCTACTTTTTCACGGCCACCAGCTTTTAAGCGGTACATCTCTTTCTCTCTTGTCGTTGAATAATACATGGCATTTGAACGTACAAGGTATCTTCTGTTAATCAGACGAGAAAAATCTCCTTCAATAAAATTAAAGATTTTAGCAGAACCGTCACCTTGGCAGTTAGTTGTTTCACTAGGATCAAAAAGAAAATGATCATAATTACTCTTTGTCCCATGAGTAATTGTTCCATCTGAAAGGCTCTTTCCAACGGCCATTGAAGTTGCACCTTCAATTTTAATCTCTAGATTACTAAAGTCTTTAAAGAAAGTTTCCCAGTAATTATTTGAACTCTCTAAATTAAAGTCACCCAGAATAATATAGTCTTGTTCGTAGTATGACTTTCTTAGATAGTCGACAAACTCGGCCATTAATCTAACTTCGGCGAAACGAGCATACTTCAGTTGAGTAACACCTGGCCCAATATCTTTATAGTCTTCAACACCATAAACATTTTTAAGAATTTTTTTCTGAAGATCTTCGTCTGAAGGAGCATTATGAATAACGTGTGTTGCAAGAAGAGTAAAATCAAACTCTCCTGATTCAAATGTAGAAATAAATGGCCTTCTAGAAAATAGCCCATCAACATCACGGCCAAAAGTCTTCTCATCTAAAACAGGAAGACAACCAAATTTACCACTTCTTCCATAACGATCACGACAGTAGTTAGTCTTCTTTAGACTCACAACACTACTTCTATAGTAGAAACCTGTAAGTTCCTTTACTGTTGCGTTCTCACTTCCCTCTTGCTTACCAGATAGAACAAGCGACCAAGAAGGGTCTAGCTTTTGTAGTTCTTTAAGAAGAAGAATATATCCTGGAAAATCGTATTGCTCACGAATAAGGGCCAATTCATTTCGTGTTGTTAAAGAATTTAAGTCAGTACTAGTTGTTTCAATTTCAGTTAGACGATTTGTATAGTACTCAACGATTGCGTCATTGTGCCTCTTGCTTAGTCCGTTGTTTGAAGTAAGCTCAATTGCTGCAACAACATCCCAGTGATTAACTACTTCAGCAACTAATTGATGATCTTTGTATTCTGTCTGAGTAGCACCTGGCTTAAATAAATTAAAGGCACCAATACGAACATTCTTTGATTCATTTTTTACTCTCTGGCGATCGTAGTTCCCGACAAACTTAGAGTAGATCTGATATTCAGTTTGGCATTCTACTTCACCAACAGCTCCAGCAAGAAAAATTCTTAGACGGCGACAAGTTTCAATCTCAGATTCTGTCGCTCCATCGATACTTGCCAATGCCAGATTTGGTAGTAAAAAAGTAGATAAAACTAATACTTTAAATAAGTTTACCATAATATGTTCCCCAAAGTGAGGCGTCATTGTACCCAAGTGAATATCTTAATTCAAGAATTGTTCATCTTCATAACATCCTGATTTCCTTGATATTTCAAGGATTCACACTCGTAACACACAGCTCCTTACTAAATATTTGATCAAATTTAGCCGATATTTTACTTAAGAAATTATCAGAAGAGGGTTTGAATGAAATTATCATCAAAAATAGTATTCCTAATGCTTACGAGTCAATTGTCATTTGGTTCGGTATTCAGTGTATTTAAGTCAGCAGGTCACGGCCTAGATGAGCTTTTAGTAAAAAGTGGAATCGCAGATCAAGAAGTAAGGTCTGTAGTTGCCAACAATATTGAATTAGCAATGAAAGATCTTTCTCATACTGGAAAGAAAGAAGACTTTAGTATGAATACATTAAAGATGATGGTTTCTGGATCTCAAGATAAGGCCCGCTTTCAGAGAGTAGAAGAAGTCTTTTCAAAAGAGTCTGCTACAGCTGAAGAAATTAAGAATGCAATCAATAACTTTGTCTACCTGTCGCAACGTTATGGTTATAATAAGAGCGGTATACTTTCATGTGCACCGTGCGTGAATAAGAATCTATCTGATGCTGGTTTCAATTTTGTTCTGTCTGAGATGAAAGATGATTACTCTCAAAGAATCTTTAAGGTAATGTCTCGTTATAGCTCACCTGTTAAGCTAACACGCCAAATTAACTCTGCAGTTAAGTCTCAAAAATGGTCAAGCCGTACACCAATGCTTAATGCAACGGATGAAGAAGCACTACTCTACTTTTTAACAGCGGAGAAAGTCGGTTCACCTGTACAAAAAGATTTAATCGCGGCCATCAGAGATGTTTCAGTTAGTGGTGGGAAGGTTGATCTATTCAGTAATACAAATGGACACAAGTTCTACTCATTCCTATCAAGTGGCTTTAGTGACGCAGAAATGACTGAGTTAACTCGTCTTTTAAAAGCGACATCTGATGAAATGAAAGATACGAAAAAAGGTACGATGGATGCTTTCTTTGATGTTCTTCAAAGAGAAGCCGATGAAGCAAGAACACCAGCAACTCGTCAAAAGAAGCTGGCCTTGCTTGAATATTTAAGAGATCCAGATACTAAATGTTTTTCTAAATAGTCTAAAAAATTTCGACGCTACCAAGTGTTCCATTGTCCTTAATTTGTAGTACTTTGAGAGCATTTAGGTAGCGTTGTAAACTTCCAATATTATCTTTTTCAATTGTGTCTCTCATAACTTTATAAGCTAAACCTGAAAATTCAGGGGCCTTAAATAGTCCTTCAACATCAGCACTTGCCCACAGATAGCGAGAAAGAGTGTTTTCAATAGTCCCATTTGGAGAATAAAGAATTCTATTTAGCTCTGTATATGTTTGATCAGGAGTAAGGCCATCAAAGCTTACACCGTACTTATTCATAAACTTAACGGTAGTACGATCACTTTCTAAATTTCTAATAATACCTGAAATTGCCTTCTCTTTTACAGTAGCAATCATTGATTCAACTTCAGCAACTTCCTTCTTAGTCATCTTTGGGAGCGCCTCAAGAGCAGATACTTCAAGTCCACGGTAAAGGTCGCCTACAGTCTCGGCCATAAGAACTTTCTTCATTCCAAGAGTTTCACGAGCTGAGCGACGTGCTACTTCAGAGATAAGTCTTGCGCGTGCAGTAAATATCTTTCTCATTAGTACGCCTTCGCCGACAGCAGAGATGACAGGAAGTCTTCTTCCAAAAAAGCCACCAGTATGAGGTGCTCCTTGAATTAGCATATATGGAAAGTCTCTCTTTCTTAAAGGAATCTTCACAAAAATCTCAGTTAATATATCTGCATTCTTAGCAATATAGTCAGCTAATTCTGCTTCCGGAAGTCTTTGTAGCTCATCATAAATTTTAAGGAACTGACGACGGTTCTTAGCAAGGTTTGCAGTATTCTCATTCCAAGCACGAACGATCCAATTAGTTCCTGTCATATATTGACCTTGGTCTGCTTTTCTCACTCTCAGTTTTGAACGTGCAGCTTTTGAAGAATTATTTAGTTTAGAAGCATTAAGTCTTTTCACATAGCTACCCATATAGTGTCTTAGCTCCAGTGGGCTTCCATTAAAAAGTTTTGAAACAGTATTTCCCAGGGCCTCATCTACTTGAGAGTAATTTAAGTTAACAGCAACATCACTTGTATAACGATAGATTCCACCATGAGAGCGAGTAATTGCTTCTTCAACACTTGCAACAATATTCTTAATTGCTTTGTTATAACTCGTCTGAGATAGCTTTCCAGCTGTATAATTAGCTTCAATACGATCCATTTTCTTAAGAGTTTTCTCAACGAACTCTTCATCTAAATCTAGGTTTCTTAAATTCTCAGCGATATCATCCATCGACTTAGAAGAAAGCATTTTCTTGAATACATCACTATATTTTTTTAGTCCTAGAACTAGCTTTGCAAATTCAACTTCTGATTCATTTACGATAACAGAAGCATCTTTCCCCGACTGCTTTAAAGCTTCTTTAATTCCTAGTTGGGAACGATTCTTAACAATGGCCTTCAGTGATTCTTTGAAGATTTTTGAACCAACTGAAACACTTCTTGTCAGGATTGAAATCATTGAGATTGTTCCAATAACTTCAAATGCTACGGCCATCCACCCTCTTGCAACATTCTCAGTTGAGTTTGAATCAGTGAAACCAAGATCGGCCATTTCACCTACATATTCTTCACTTCTATCAGCACGGAACTTTACTTTTGTTTCTAAGCGAATTGCATTTGCTTGCATACCAAATCCGACGGCCCCGGCCCCAGCGATAGCAAGACCACATAGTCCACCAGTAACTATTGTACATGAACCAGCTGCTAGAACAGCTCCCATACCAAGAAGGAAGCCAAATACACCATTAAACATGGCCCATTTTTCATCGCTATTCCAATCATCCATTCTATCCATTAATTCTTTTGGAACAGCAGGAATTCCAAGAAGCTGATTTAGCTGATCTTGAATCTTAACAGTTGCAAAGAAGTTCTCTTTAAGACTATCAATATCGTCTTCATCAATTTGGCAGAATTTATTCATCTTCTTATAAGTATCTTGCTGACGCTTAAGAGCTGATCTCTTTAAAATCTCTTTATATACTGGAGTCTTAAGATCCATATTTAGCTTTAGGAAGTTATGTACTAAATCATAGTCATCAAAGATATCAATGCTAGCTGGACGAGAATCAAAAATTGCAGCTCTTTCAGTATGTGACTTAGCTGCTAAAATCTCTTTATAAAAAGCGATTTTTTCAACATCTTCTTCTTGTAGACGAGCGCTAATATCTTCTGCTGTTTGATAAAGTAGACGACCTTCAATTGCTTCATTTGCAGCATCTTCAATTTGATTACGTTCTAGAGTTACTTTATTCGATAGAGAATCAATTAACTCAAAAGCTTTCTTACCAGTGTTAAGCTCTGCAGTCATAATTTGAGTCGTATCTTTATTAAACTCATCAAAGATTGTATTCCATAGTCTTTTATACTCATCTTTATTTAATTCACTTGTAAGAAAGTTAGGTCTGATACTACGGTTAACTTTAAGGATCTCTGCGGCCTCTTCAAGATTTTCAAGATAAGCATTCATATTATTATTAAAACACTTATAGCTATAATCAACTCTCATTCCACGAGAAGTTTTCTTATATGTCTTAACTCGACCATCTCGAATATTTTTAAGCTCCTCACGAGCGACAAGATAGCCAAGTCTCACTTTTGCAAGAGGATTTAGCGCCTGCATTTGATCTAATAAGTAATCGTACTCATTTGTTACTAGCTCAGGAAAAGCTTTTGGCCCCGTTCTTAGGTAATCAAATACCTTTGCAAGAGTTACATAACTCTCCTTAACCTTTGTTTTATCCAAACGAGCAACAGGAATAAATTTTCCATCAATCTTTAGAGAATCGATATAACTTACAACTCTTTTAAGTACATTTGATTTTCTTGATAGTCCCTTACAAAGCTGAGCTGGGTTTCTATAACAAAAACCAAATAGCATATTATTGTGACGTGAACCTACTTTAAACTCTTCTTCATCTTGAAGATCTAGTGCCTTTTGATAAAGAGTATTAAGTCCCCAGTTACGGTAAGCTTCTTGAGAGTATAAAGATGGAAATTCAATAACAACTCTATTATTCTTAAGCTCATTTTTAATTGAGTCACTAATGATATCTTCTAAATTTTCTGTTCGGGCCTGGGCCATTTTAGATGCGAGGTACGGAGAAACATTAATTGCTGAAGGATATATATTTTCAACATACTTCTGATCACCTTCATAAATATCAACTTCTATTGTTTTTGATTCTGGAACAACGGCAATGATATCATTTATAAGAGCGATATCCTTAGTTGTTACCTCTTTAGACTTTCTTGATCTTGATCCTCTCTCATAAGAGTAGATATTCTTCTTATAAGCCTGAGCAACTTCACCCATCTTCATATCAACAAATTTATTATAAGCATTGACTTCATCAAAACCGGCCTTTAGAAACTTTTGGTAGAAATTAGTTCCTTCCTTACCCTTTGCCGCTCTTAGAAAGTTCTCAACAGAAGTTGAAGAAACCATTGTCTCAGCTAGAGGGTTTAGCTCCTGCGCTTCTCTAACACTCATAAGCTCTAGACTTCCTTCATCATATGAAAGCCCAGAATTCTTAATAAGATTATCTAGATATGTCTTTGCAACAGACTCATCTACTTTAAGCTCTAAAAGGTGTGGCCATGAGCCATTTAACTCACTACGACAGCTTTTTGGAATTACAATCTTATCTTCTTTAGACTCGATCATTAGATCATAGTTTTTAATTTGAGTTGCCATCATTTGAATCGTTAGAATTCTAAGTGCACGCAGATAGTTCTTTGCACTTGGTGATTCATTAATTGTAACAACATTTCTCTTGGAGTTTAGGAATGTATTAAGTTTTAACTCAACATCACTTCCATCAATATTCACTGTAAAGAAAATTTTATCCTTCATTTCACCGTGAATAAGAAAGTTATATAATTCAGTATCCTCTTCGATAAAGTCCGTCGTAAGCTTTGGAAGAATTTCATTCATGTTAATTGCAGACATATTTCTAAATGGAGAAAGAATTACTTTAATATCATAAAGGCCTTTAACAATAGAATCATTGAAGGCCAGAAGTAATTCTTCTTTATCTGCATAAGCTTCATTTGTATTATTGATAATATTCTCAACCTTAGACTTTAGAGATTTAGCTCTTGAAAAATACTTTAGAACTTGGGCCGATAAAGTGTCGATTTTTCTATTTTGTTTACGATTTAGTTTTTCATCAACTTTAACTTCAGCAATAACTGCAGCAATACTAGAAAAAAGGTTATCTCCCCTTGTAACTTTCTTTGCTTCTACCGGCTTTTGCTCTTCTTGATAATCCTTTACACCACATGAATTCTTCTTAATCGAATCAAGAAAAGTTATGAACTCAGTTTGAAACTCCGCTTCACCTTGTGACTCTTGTGCGCTTTGAGCTTGCAGGCCCAGTGCAATTTGTGCCATCTCTTCTTCAGATAAATCGCTTGAAACTCTACCACGTAGATTCTTCTTAATTTCTTTTAGCTCGGCCAGAGTTTCGGCCAGATCATAAACGCTTGCCACAGATCTTGTATTTTCGATAGTTTGAGCAAAAGCCATCTGGAATGAACATAGAGAGATAATAATGAATGAGATTAGCTTTTGAAGTTTCATACCCTGTATGATGCAATCATAGTGCCAACTAACAGGTATAGAACATCAATGATTTCATGAACTTATATTATTACATGGTGTCTAAAAAATGAACATAGTGTCTACTTCATGTGATTTGATCAAATGGCCTCATTCAAGGCAAAGTACATCGTAAATTCTTTCTCTCGGCCATAAGCGATATCAATACGGGAATTAAGGTTTTGCTTAGGAAGAACTTTGTAGCGAACCCCTGTCCCAATATGGGCCAATGGATCTGCTTCAAAAATATCTGCCGGGATCTCATTTCCAACTCTTGATTCTCCACCAAAGGCAAAACCAACGCCCGCAAAACCAGCAACCCCAAGTTTTCCTTCCATTATAGATTCAAAGTAATGCTTATACTCTCCTTCAACACGAATCATATTTGCACCTTCATAAACCTTTCCAGTGTATCCACGAGGGCCACGTGAACCATAATTATAGTTATAATTTGGGTTCGTATCACCAAGATTAAAACTTGAATCGAGGAGCCAAGAAAAGAGATGATTAGAGTTTCCGGCTAGGGAAATATAGCGTGAAAATGTCGCTTCAAGCGTTGTAATATTATCATCTCCACCAAGATTCTCACGGTAAAAATTTGTACGAGTATTAAAATAGAAACCGCTTGTTGGAGAAAATGTATTATCTCGAGTATCGTAAAATAGATTAAATTTTAATCCAGTATTTGTTGCATAATTTGCAGGATTTATATCGGCCTTAAAAATAACTTCATTCCAAATGATTCCTCCACCGATAAATAAACTCTTCCAGACTCTTCGGTTTACATTAACAATTACAGCACGAATTTTATTTGAAGTATCAAGAAAGCGTTCAAGGTCAGCTTGAAACATCTGACTAAGAATATTTCCTTCAATATAACCAGCAGTAAGTCGCCATTTATCTTCACCTAAGTGAAGCTTAGCTCCAATCGCCCCCATGGCCGTTCCATTTGTTGTAATCTTTCCAAAAGCACCAATAATTGAAGGCGGTACCGGCTTTAAACTATTCTTATACTTTCCTCCATTTGCATCAAAGAGATACATTCCAATGAGATCAACTCCAAGTTTAGTACTTGGCATATATGACGGACCTGGCACAATGACGAATTGCTTATCATCAAGAGCAGGAGTAGCTTTAACGTTGCGTTGCACTTTTTGAGCAAAAGTCATAGAATGAAGTAAAATTAGCACTAATAACAAAATTCTCATTGGGGATGCCTATGTTTAAAATAATTTTTGTTTTATTTTTATCATTCTCCTTTTCTTTTGCAAATAATATTAATTTTTACCAATCTGTTTTTCCTAAGATCACAAAACTTAAGAAAGTTAATATTTTGGACACGATTAGTGACAACCCAATTAATACGGCCATTCAAATTGCCTATGACAAAAATGGAAAGAAACTGGGATTTATCCGCGAAGTAAATACGACGACAGGATGCAATAGTGCCTGCTTACCTGTGATTTTCACACTCTTTTACAATACTAAGTATGAGTTTCTAAAACTAAAATCTAAGAGTGGATTAACAAAAAAGTTTCATAGGCCAATGACTGAAGATGATATCAGTCGCCTTCATCTGCTAATTGGACTAAACCCAAAAGTTTTTAAAAAGGTTAAACATCCAACTGAAATGACGGATGCCTTAACAGGGGCAACAAAGCCAGAGTTTGTAGATGCAGTTGTGAAGGAAGCAGCTTATTCGACGTTGAGAATTAATACTTATAATCTGGATACTATTAGTCAGTTAAAAAAATTGAAATTATAAAATATAAAGGGAGCTAAATAGCTCCCTTTTATTTTGCGAGGATTACTGTCCTCTTAGATCTTTTCTTAGAATCTTCCCGACATTTGATTTAGGAAGTTCAGTTCTAAATTCGATAATCTTTGGCCTCTTATAACCAGTTAAATTCTCTTTACAGAATGCCATTAATTCTTCTTCAGTTAAGGACTGATCATTTTTAACGACAAAGAGTTTTACAATTTCACCTGATTTTTCATGTGGTACACCAACAGCAGCACATTCAAAAACTTTAGGGTGAGTTACAATAATCTCTTCGATTTCATTTGGATAAACATTGAACCCTGAAACAAGGATCATATCTTTTTTACGGTCAACAATCTTAAAGAAACCATCTTCATCCATAATCCCGATATCACCTGACTTGAAGAATCCATCATCAGTCATAACTTTGGCCGTCTCTTCAGGACGTCCCCAATACCCCTTCATTACCTGTGGACCTTTAATACAAATCTCACCAACTTCACCTACATTTAACGTATTACCATCGTCATCTTTGATACATACATCTGTTGACGAAACAGGTAGACCGATCTTTCCATTGTAGTCTTTAAGATCTAATGGATTGATACAAGCGGCAGGAGATGTTTCAGTTAAACCATAAGCTTCAATTAATGGAGTTTTTGTTACTTCTTTCCATCTTTCAGCTACGGCACGTTGAACGGCCATTCCACCACCAAGAGTTAGCTTTAGTGATGAAAAATCAACAGTTTTAAAATCTTCATTATTTAAAAGTCCATTAAAGAGAGTATTAACACCTGTAAGGGCGGTAAACTCCCATTTCTTAAGTTCTTTAATAAATCCAGGAATATCTCTTGGATTAGTAATCAGAACATTTAATGCTCCAATTTTAGAAAACGTGAAGCAGTTCGCTGTTAAAGAGAAGATATGGTAAAGTGGCAATGGCGTGATAATAATCTCTTCACCTTCTTTAACAACCGGAGAAATCCACTCTCCAGCTTGAAGCAAGTTGGCAACAATATTTCTGTGAATAAGCTCTGCGCCTTTAGAGACACCAGTTGTTCCACCTGTGTACTGAAGAAACGCTAGATCTGAGCTATTTATTTCTGGTTTCTTAAACTTAGTCTCATCCCCTTTATCAAGGGCCTCAAGGAATGACTTTGCTCCAGGAAGATCCCAATTTGGTACCATCTTCTTAACGTGCTTAATAACAAAATTTACAAGTAATGACTTTGGAAACTTTAGCATATCACCTATTTGAGTTACTAAAACATGCTCAATCGGTGTGTTCTTTACAACCTCTGCAAGAACAGAAGCTGAGTTTTCAAAAATGATAATAACTTTTGATTGTGAATCTGTTAACTGGTGCTCAAGCTCCCTCGCAGTATAAAGAGGGTTCACGTTAACACAAACCATACCTGCACGAAGAATTCCGAAAAGCGCAACCGGATACTGAAGAATATTAGGCATCATTATTGCGACACGGTCACCTTTTTTAAGCCCAAGATCGTTCTGTAAATAAGAAGCAAACTTCTTAGAAAGATGATCGATTTCTTTATACGTTAGAGTCTTTCCCATACAGTGAAAAGATGGCCTATCAGCAAATTTTGCAAAGCTTTCATCTAATAATGCTGGAATTGAAGTATATAATTCAGGATTAATTTCTTCAGAAACACCATTCTGGTAGTGCTTAAGCCAAGGTTTAGTCACAGGACAGCTCCATTTGTTACCATTAATAAATTTAGTCTAGATTTTATTGTATTTTAATTTTTAGCTACTTACAATATGCAATCTGTATACGTGTTGCATCATTGTAGATCTACTTGAAAATTCCCTTGATGTAATAAATTTTATTCGATATAAGAATGACCGTTTTGCAAAACACCACACACACTTTAGGCCCCCTGAATTAGGGGCCTTACTTATTTAAAGCCTATGACCAATTCTTACGACGATTCCAAAAAAGATTTCTACATTAATGAAGACGGTAATACTGTTTTTACTAAAGAGTTCCATTTACGTCGTGGTTACTGCTGTGAAAGTGGCTGTCTTCATTGCCCATTTGGATTCAATGAGAAAGTTGATGATGATTCTAGTAGTATTCCTCTTGAGCTTAGAAAGAAGGATTTAAAAGAAGAGGTTTCAGATGAAGACCTTGCGGAATACTACCTCAAGGATTTCGAATAAAATTTAGACAATTGCAAAATAATTACACCTTCTCCCCCTTCCTAACCATCCGATATCACATCTAAATAATTGGCATTATTCCTGCAACTAAGACAGTGTCTAAATCTTGGAGGGAATATGAAACTACTTAGCTTAATTGCATTTTCACTATTATTTACAGTATCAGCTCAGGCTTCTGTTAATTTTAAATGCTCTACAATGCGCAAGAATATTGAGTTCAATTTAAAAGGAAATCAGATTCAAGTAGAAGGTCGTACACCGGCCCATGCCCTAATAGGACGCACACACAAAGTTGGGAACTCAGTAACAAAGCACTACCAACTTGCCGGCCAAAAATATCAAATTCACTTTGATGATGTGACGAATTCAAATGAGATGAATACTTATATCTCTATTCGAACTAAGAATGGGCACGAAGTAACATACCCACTAAGTTGTAATATTATCTAAATTTGTTTAACAACTAAAACCTTCGAGTCCGTTATTGCCTTCAAGATAGCGGACTCAATATCCTTAACCACTGCCGACTCATACTCATTAATCTCAGTATCATCAATTTCACAAGTTCCTTCCAACATAACAATCGAGCTTATTCCATTTAAAGACAAAACACTTTCGTCTCCTGCTTTGAGTACTTTTATTCTTGCATTGAAATAGTTATTACTTGTTAGTAAGCCGCTGCTATCTAGGTTCTTATATTGAAAATATTCTAACTTGTTAGCGCTTGGTTTAAAATTAATAACATCCATGGCCTTCTTTACATGAAGCTCACGAGGCTTTCCATCTAGACCCATGCGATTCCAATCCCAAACACGATATGTCACACCAGAGCTTTGCTGAACCTCTACAAGTGTAACTCCCTCACCGATAGCATGAATTGAACCGGCCGGAATATTGAAAAAATCGCCCTTTTGAACATTAATGAAATTTAGAAGCTCATTTACATTCTCACCACTTTCGATGGCCTCTTGTAATCTTTCTTTAGTGACTTCATCTTTTAGGCCGAGATAAATTCCTGCATTATTTTCAGCATCTAGAATATACCAACACTCATCTTTTCCAAGAGCATCTTCATGGATATGAGCGTATTCATTATCTGGGTGAACTTGTATTGATAAGTTCTTATTCGTGTCGATAAATTTAATTAAATAAGTAAGGATTTTACCTTCTAGGGCCTCTTCGAGGCTTTGTTTATTCTCACAAAGAGAAAGGCCATTTTCTAAAGTTGAAACTTCCCATGTTTCACCTAATGGGCCATCAAATGAACCCTCAGGATCTTTATATTTCTTTAACTTTTCACCACCCCAAACAGTGGAAACTAAATGTGGAATTTGCTTTAAAATCATAGTGCTATGCTATCGTACTTTCCAGCATGAGCAAAGAAGATTTACTTATTTTAATAAGGTTTAATATGCTTCAAATGCCTATAAAAGCTAAGATAAAGCATGACTTTAAACTTCCCAGAACGTATCGAAATTCCAGTAATCACACTTCCCAATATCGTTTTTTTTCCGGGAACATCCCTTCCTCTTTATGTTGTGGATGATATTTTTCAAGACATTTTCGAAGAGGCCACTTGCGCAGGAAACCCCATTGGGATATCTCTGGCCATGGAAAAAGATTTTGAAACCTACTTCGCATACCCATGTGAAGTCTTTGGTATTGGCCAACCTCTTATGATTGAAAGAGTGGATGGAAATACACTCAAGGTCTTGGTACGTTGTATTGGAAAATGCCAAGTAAATTACCCTACCCAATCTAATCCCTACCCAATGTATAACGTTACAATTTTAAAAGATGATGAATGTGTCATGAGTAATATTGATGAATTCTATCGCCTTGAAAGCATTCTCTATAATTGGCTCGATATCAATATTCCAAATGATCAAGATCGTGACTACTTTATTGAAACTCTAAATAAGCCAGATCAAATCATCAATTATGTTGCCACTTTTATTATCAAGAGTCGTCAAATTAGACAGCTCCTCTTAGAGCAAGACAATATCAATGATAAAATTAAAATTTTAAGTTCTCTAATTACAGATGAACACATCTTTCATGAAGATCCTATCGTGGCACAGGCTTTTGAAGAATTTGTTAGTGAAAAACTTCAGCTTAAACAGGCCAATTAAACAAGGGCCACTAAAATATTTATTAGGGCCATGGCACAAGCACTAAAGAACGAAAGAGTGAAATTATCATCAATTCTTGTCGATAATAATTCAATCAATGCCGTCGCAATTGCTGTAAAGAAAGCAAAGATAATAATTTTCAAGCTTAGTGGGAAATACATAAGCCCATAAATTGCCACAATTAAAAATGTCATAAGAAAGCAAGCATACGACCCCTCAAAAGTTCGATCATGCATTACTTTTCTTTTACCATAACGAATGCCCACAAATGAAGAAGCTGGATCCGCTAACGAAAGAATCATTGTTGCTAAGAGTGCAATTTGCTCATCAAAAAAGAAAAAGGACAGACCAATACCTAGAAGAAAGAATGGCGTCCCCGTAAAACCATTAATCTCAGTATCCCTAAGAATCCCACGACAAGAGTTAATAAATACCTGATTAATTCCATCAAACTTCAAACGAAGAATTTCAACGAGTGTAAATAAAGCACTCGCTCCAAGAACAACAATTGAAAACTTATAAGAATCAAGATTAGTCAGAAGATAAATTGAGGCAATCCCCAATCCTGCAAAAATATGAACTAACTTTCTCAATAAGTGTGGTTCAAACTTACTTGGGAATCTATAAATACTTTCCATTACAACAATATATAATTTTAGAAAAATAAAATAAAGACCTTTTCGAGGCTTTTTAATTTTGGCTATAATGATGGAAAGTTAAGCAAGCAATACAAGGACGTATTTTGAATAATAGTACAAATTCACATTTAGCAGATGCTGGCCAATATCTAGGTGCATCAAATAATGGCAAAAAAATCTGGGCCATTGGCGGCGGAAAAGGTGGCGTAGGAAAAAGTCTTGTTACGTCAAATTTATCAATTTGTCTCGCCCTTATGGGGATGAAGGTTATTGCCATTGATATGGACCTTGGAGGAGCTAACCTTCACACATGTCTAGGGGTAAGTGTTCCGTCTAAAACTTTAAGTGACTACTTCACTAAACCAAATACAAAACTTTCAGATCTAATAACTCCTACTCCACTTAAGAATTTAAGTTTAATCAGTGGAGCACAGGATAATTTAGGAATGGCCAATCTTAAGGCCGCTCATAAATCAAAAGTTTTAAATGACCTTCGTGAATTAGACGCCGATTATATTCTTCTCGACCTGGGAGCGGGAACAACTAATAATACTTTAGATTTCTTCTTAGGAGCAGACCAAGGTATTTTAGTTACTCTTCCAGAGCCAACCTCGATTGAGAATACTTACCGTTTTATCAAGTCAATCTATCACCGTAAACTTCAATCAGTTGATGATTTTTTAGAGCTAGGGCCACTAATAGATAAAGTTCTAAATGGAAAAGTCGGTGAAAACCGTACTCCATCTGAGATTATTGAAAAGGCCATGCAAATCAACGAGGCTCAAGGTTTAAAATTAAAGAGAGAAATCGAAGCAATTACTCCAAAACTAGTTATCAATCAGGCAAGAACGCAGGCCGATATTGATATTGGTTTTGCTATGAGAATCATTTCTAAGAAGTACTTTGGTATCAATTTAGATTATGTTGGATTTCTTGAATATGATGCAACAGTTTGGCAAAGTGTAAAGAAAAAGAGACCTCTGATTCTAGAGTTCCCAAACTCAGCACTTGTAAAGAATTTTGAGCACGTCATCAATCGTATTTTAAATCTAACGAAGAAAATTGTTTAATAAATTTAATGAGGAATAAATGAGTAAAGAGAAGAACTATTATGAGGTTTTAGAAGTTGCACCAAATGCTTCGGCCGATGAGATTCAAAAGGCATATACAGCGGCAAAAACTGCATACAGTGGAGACAGTCTTGCCATTTACTCTCTCCTATCAGAAGAAGAGGCTCACAAAGTACTTGAGCTTATTGAGGAAGCTTATAATATTTTAAGTAATCCAACGAAGAGAAAAAAGTATAATCAAGCACGTGGAATTGTTATCGAAGATGATACAAACTACATACCAACAACAAAGCCTGAAGATGAAAATACGATTAAAGTGACAAATCAGATGAATCGTCTTGTTGCAAAGAAACGCTACGGCCTAGAATACGAGCAGAATGCAGAGTTTGAAAAAGAAATTGAACAATGTAGTGAATACACTGGTGAATTCCTAAAGAGAGTTCGTGAGTACAAAAAAGTTGATGTTAGTCGTATGTCTGATATGACAAAAATTTCTAAAACATTTTTACAATATATTGAAAATGAAGAAGTCGATAAGATGCCTGCAATCGTTTACGTTAGAGGATTCGTCTACCAATATGCAAAAGTCTTAAAGCTAAACCCTGATCTAGTTGCTAACTCATACCTTCAAAGAGTAAAAGCTTTAAAAGAAGGCAATTAAGTTGTCATGAGTGATCAAAATTCTAAGTTTATTATTAAGATCACCCAAGAAGACCATGATGAGTTTACTCGACTCGATCAAGTCCTTGCCAGTAAGCTTGAGCAATCTAGAAGTTTTTTAAAGGAGCTTTTTAAAAAGGGCTCCATTACTTCTAATGTAAAAATAGAACTAAAGAAAATGCCTGCAGTAGGTACAGAAGTTCTAGTTGATATACCTCCTCCAAGAGAGTCCACAGCAAAAGCAGAAGATATTCCGCTTAAGATTTTATTTGAAGATGAACACCTTGCTATTGTCGTAAAGCCTGTTGGAATGGTGACTCACCCAGCACCAGGAAATTACACAGGAACGCTTGTCAACGCAATCCTTCATCACTGTAAAGATATTCAAGGTGTTGGTGATGAAAAACGCCCGGGGATTGTTCACCGTCTTGATAAAGGAACAAGTGGTGTTATGGTTGTGGCAAAAAATCAAAAGTGCCACGAAGAACTTGTAAAACTCTTTCAGGCCCATGATATTGATCGCTACTATGAGTGTATTAGTGTAAGCACAAAGCTTGCTCCAGAAGGTAGACTAGAGTCTACTATCGGACGTCATCCAAATAATCGTTTAAAGATGGCGGTGAATGTACGCACAGGTAAGAACTCTATCACTAATTATAAAGTACTAAAGTATTACCAAAATCTAAGCCATGTTGAGCTTAAGCTTGAAACAGGACGTACACATCAAATTCGTGTTCATCTGAGTCAGCTTCTCAATGCGCCTATTCTTATGGACCCACTTTATGGTGTGCCTAAGAACGACCTCTTACGAGTTGATAATCGACTTAAGGCCATTATCAAAGATTACGAACATCCTTTTTTACATGCAAAAATTCTTGGTTTCACACACCCGATTACTAAAGAGAAATTATTCTTTGAAGAGCCAGCTCCGCCAATCTTTCAAGAAGTCCTCGATTTTCTTGAGTCGGAATCGGAGTAGATTTGGCAAAGCTACTTTATCAAAAGAAAATTTCAAATTACCTCTTTGAAGTTTATGATGATCGACCGGATTTTGATTTTGATGAAGTAAACCAGATCCATTCCTCTACCGTGGTCAATGCACCTGCTTCAAATAATAATGAAGCTGATGCAATAATATCTGGCCTCGAGCTCGAACGTCCACTAGCGATAAAGACCGCAGACTGTCTTCCCATAGTAATTATTGGCAAGTCAGGAGTCGCTAATATCCATGCTGGCTGGCGTGGCTTGGCCGAACAAATTATTCTAGACAGTGAAATTAAAAGGATTGAGCCTGAAATTATTCTGATTGGCCCACACATAAGTGCTGTAAATTATGAGGTTAGCGAAGAATTTAAACAAAATTTTCCTAACTCCCAAGCTTTTGCCGTGATAGAAGGCAAGACAACGTTTAGCTTAGAGAAGGAATTAAGGGCAAAAATTGCGGCTAATTTTTCAAATGCACATGTCATATCTACCAATATATGCACATTTGCAAATCTCAACTATAATAGCTTTAGAAGAAATCAAACAACTAAGAGAAATTATAATATTTTAAAAAGGAATTAAAATATGACTGATAGTTTTTTAAATCGCCTAAGTTTTAACAAGAAAATTTTATTCTTCGTTGCAGGTCTTGCAATGTTTATCCTCTCTATTTACCTAACAAATCACTACTACCAAGTTAAGTTCCCAGTAGGTTTTGGTTCGGCTTCTGCATGTAATATTAATTCATTCTTAACATGTGATGCTGCGACTCTTTCACCTCTATCAAATATTGCTGGAGTTCCTATCTCTATCTTTGGAATTGTAATGGGTGCTATGGTGATGCTTTTTTATATGATTGATAATAAAAGAGCTGAAGGTAGTTTATTTCTTCTACTTCTACTAAACGGTATTGGGTGTCTTATCCTATTTATCTACTCTTTAGTAATTCTTGGAACTCTATGTCCATTCTGTACACTTTACTATCTCGCATCTTGGACTGGACTGGGCATGATGTTTCAAAACAAAGCAGATCGTGATTTTGATGCAAAATTCTTTGTAACAGCTACTATCTCTATGGTTATTAGTGGATCTGTCGCTTATGGTTTTACAAATTCAAAAATTGAAAATTCGACTGCAAGAAGCGCGCAAATTGTTGCTATGTTTAAGAACCTAAATAACTTAGGAACTCCGGCCAAAGCTTCTCCTTACCGTCTAGCTTCTTCAACTGAAGATTTTAAGGATGCACCTATTCAAATGTCAGTCTTTTCTGACTTTCAATGTCCAGCGTGTAATGCACTGAACCTAGTTCTTCCAACGATTGAAAAAAAATACGAAGGTAAAATTAATATTCAATACTTTTTCTATCCACTAGATCACAATTGTAATGCTGGAATGACTGGACCTCTACACCAGTTGGCCTGTGAAGCAGCTTACCTTGCAAGTTGTGTTGGACCTCAAAAATTTAAATCTGTTCATGATGCAATTTTTGAAAATCAATCAAATCTAACTGCCGAGTGGATTAGTAATAAAGGAAAAGAACTTGGTGTAACTGAGTGTATGGCAAAGCCTGAAACAAAGCAGGCCGTTGTGGATATGATCACTCAGGCCAATTCATTTAATGTACAATCGACGCCAACTCAGTTAATCAATGGTGTAAAGATTGAAGGCGTAAGGCCATTAAGTGACTATACGGCCATTATGGATCACCTTTTAAAAGAAAATAAAGCTAAAAACTAATGAGCAAAAAAAAAGAAAGAATTATTCCTAAATATGCAGTGGGTCCGATCGAGACCCACTGTCATCTCGACTATCTCAAAGGCCAAGAGTTAATTGATACACTAGAAAAATGCCAGGAATATGGCGTAAACAAAGTTGTGACAATTGCAGTCTCCCCTGACAATCTTAAAAAAGTGAGAGATCTCACGGCCAATGAAATCGTCTACGGTACTCAAGGGATACACCCTCATGAGGCCAAGCATATTACACAAGGAACTTATCAAGAAATTGAAGAAAGTTTAACTAATCCTAAAATTGTTGCTGTTGGCGAAATCGGACTTGATTACTACTATGAGTTCTCAGATCCTAATATTCAAAAAGAGGCCTTTGAAAAACAATTACAAATTGCATGTGATAATGATCTTCCAGTTGTAATTCATACACGTGAAGCAGATGCAGACACAAAGGCAATCTTGAAGAATTTTTCAACTACGCTTAAAAGAAAAGGTGTTATCCACTCATTTACCTCAGGTATCGAACTTGCTGAATTTTGTTTAAGCGAAGGGTTTCATATTGGATTTAATGGTATTGTAACTTTTAAGAATGCAGGAAATGTTCGCAATGTTTTAGACATTGTACCTGTTGAGCAAATGCTTCTTGAAACAGACTCTCCATATCTTACTCCAGTTCCATTTAGAGGACGTGAAAATGCGCCATTCTACCTTCCATGTATTGCTGACTTCATTGCTACTCACAAAGAAATAGATGCCCAAAAGTTAATCGACATTGCTAATAGTAACGCCGAAAATCTATTCTTTAAGTTAAGATAATCTTTCAGCTGATAGGTAACGCTCACCTGTTCTATAGAAAATCAATACTACCATCGATATTTTCTAATATTTCAATTGCAGTTATGATTAATAAAATGATTAAGGGTAGCTGCGAAGAATTTCGTCTGAGTACTTATCTGCACAACTTAAAAGATCTTTTTCGTTTTTGATACCAAAGCACTCTTGAGCAATTTTAATATTTCGCCCACAGTGGAAGTCACTAAATTCATCAGAGACTCCTGTCGCCATTTTAATCCAACATGCAGAATGATAAGCAAGAGAATATAAAGTGGCATACTTTCCTTCAGCACAAAATCCGAATGAAGCTGAGACAATGGCCGCTATCTTCTTGACTCCATTAACATCAACAAAAACCGGGCCGCCACTATCGATATAGCAAGTATCAGTTTGCTTATTTCTCATATCGATTTCATTGAAGAAAGCTTCAAAGATTGGGATATCGGCCACCCTCTTTTGCCCATAAATAATATTAGAGTGAGCAGAGTCCATTGGCATGAAACCAATTTCACCTGTGTATCCGAACCCAACAGCTGTCGTCATTCCACCGGGAATAATCTTGGCCAGTACTTCTCTTGGGTCAGTAAGGAGAGAGTAAAACTTTTTAATTCTTAAGGGTACATCAACAGTTAAAACAGCAAGATCAACTGTTTTTAAACTTGCCAGGTCGGCCAGCGGCCCATTTGGGTATTTAAATTTTAAGCTCGGATGTAGCTCTACTCCTATGACGCTATATTGGGCATCAAGACTTTCTCTAGCTGAGGCCGTCATAGACTTACCTTCACCTAGGTAGACGCGAATCGATTTGAAGTTTTTATTTTCAAGACAATGAGCTGCCGTAAGAATATGCATTGGAGTTAGGGCAACCCCTGTACAAAATGGACGCCCAAGTCTTACGAGTGCCACCACACTCTGATATTCACCTTTGCTCACAGCTTCTCCCCCAACAATTGCAAAGCAAGAGCTAGATAAAACAACGCAAAGGATCATAACATATTTTAGCATGACACTTCATAGCATAATCAGTGGGTAAAGACTAGAAAGGATTAAGAGTTATTTTGCTGGTTCATCTCATAGAAGGCGCGATAGAGACCCGCAAGTTGTTGCTTTCTCTTGGCCAAGTAATTCTGATCCAAAACTTGGGTAATTTCTTGAAAAATTTCGCGATGCACATCGGCTGCTTCATCTATTTTAGTGTGGCCTTCTGGCCTTAAAATATTAATTACATCTGTCGTCTTAAAATCACGAGCAACATTAGGTCCATCATTGAAAATAAAGGAGCGATCCAGCATAAAATTGAGATTCTTTTTTACATTTTTTGGAATGATATCATTATCAAAACCTACTGAATCAAGGGTCACAAGAAGATTTACCTCTCGAAAACCGGCCTGGGCACTATTGAGTCGATTGGCCAAGTTCACGACCGCATCACCTCCAAGAGAGTGGCCAACTAATATTATTGGTTGATCCTTAGGTCGCCTAAGAACATCCTCGAAAACCTTATCTTCATCATTCCAACTGACAAATTCTCCATCACTAAAAGACTTAGCGATATCTTCAAGTCCACCTTTTGAGCTAAGAGTTGAAAGATGAAGTCCTTCTAAAAAGAATATCGCAGGCCTATTAATAGGTAATAATTCCTTTACCGGCGCAACCTTCTCAGCTTCACTACTCTCTTCTGGGGCATTAACCGCTGACTTAGCAATTGTTGTCACAGCATCCACGGCCAATTTCTTTCCGGCCTGAGCAATCGCAAGCGCATCAGTTGATATTGATGCCTTAGCAGCAGCTTCAGTAACCTTAGCTGTCTTCTCCACAACTTTAGTTACATCCTTAGCAAGCTTTTCAGGCACAGAGATCTCACTCTTAATTCCACTTTCATAATCCGCTTTGGATTTATAGTGAATGATATTTGATGGCATTTTCGAACTTGTCTGCATTAGTAAAATTATAGCTTGTTCAGCTATTTTTTGGGCAGTGAGAAAAAACGTCGCATCCTCTTAGAAATATGTGCTTTAGGTAGGCAATCTCTCTCGATTGTGGCATATTACAGGGGAATTTTTTTTTAATAATTAAGCACAGGAGTCAGGTATGTCTGGAAAGATCCGCGTTGGTATTAATGGTATGGGCCGAATTGGTCGTACAGTTCTTAGAGAAATTTTTAACCGCAATATTGAAAACTTAGAAGTTGTTGCAGTTAACTCACCAGGAGATATCAATGACTACGTTCACCTAATCAAATACGATTCAGTATTTGGTCGTTTTAACGGTGATGTAAGTGTAGATGAATCACACAAAATGCACGTTAACGGAAAAGAGATTTCTTTTCACAAGTATAGAGACCCAAGTGAAATCCCTTGGACACAAGATAAAGTTGATATTGTAATTGATGCTACAGGTGTTTTTAAAGATCAAAAATCTCTAATGAAGCATGTAACAGGAACAGTTAAAAAAGTTATTCTTTGTTGCCCAGGTAAAGACGTTGATAACACAATCGTCATGGGTATCAATGAGAACACTTACGATGCTCAAAAGCACACAGTAGTTTCAAACGCATCATGTACAACAAACTGTCTCTCACCAGTTGCTAAAGTACTCCACGATAAGTTTGGAGTTATAAATGGTCACATGACAACTGTTCACTCTTATACAGGTGATCAAAATATCCTAGATGCTTCACACTCAGACCTTCGTCGTGCACGTGCAGCAGCAGTTTCAATGATCCCTACAACGACTGGTGCAGCGAAGGCCGTTGGCCTTGTTATTCCAGAACTTAAAGGAAAACTTGATGGCTTCGCAATTCGCGTTCCTACTCCAAATGTTTCACTAGTTGATCTTACTGTTAATCTAGAGACAGAAGTAACAGAAGAAGAAGTAAACGCGGCCCTAAAAGAAGCAAGTGAAACTTCAATGAAAGGTATTCTTGGATTTGAAAATGAGCCACTAGTATCAGTTGATTATATGGGTATGAGAGAGTCTTCATGTGTTGATTCTTCTCTAACAAAAGTAATCGATGGAAAGAGCGTTAAGGTTGTAACTTGGTATGACAACGAAGCAGGCTTCTCTAACCGTGTTATTGATCTTGCAACCTTTATCGGAAGCCAACTTTAATACTGAAAAAGTATATTAGGAAAAACTATGGCGTTACAATTTATAGACAGCATTGAAGAGTCGCAAATCAAAGACAAGAAAGTTCTTGTTCGTTTTGACTTCAATGTACCTCTAGATAAAGAAACTAAAGAGATTACTGATACAACAAGAATTGATAATGCTCTTGAAACAATCAAGCTAATCCTAGACAAAGGAGCATCTAAACTTATTATGATGTCTCACCTTGGTCGTCCAAAGGGACAAATAAATCCAGACTTCTCTCTTGAGCCAGTTGCAACTTACCTAGCAGATAAACTAGGAGAAGAAGTTACTCTAACTGAGTCATGTCTTGATCGTGGTATTAAAACACTACTTACACTTAACTCAAATAAAATCATCCTTCTTGAAAACCTTCGTTTTCACAAAGAAGAAACGCAAAATGATCGCGAGTTTGCTCGTAAGCTTTCTGAATACGCAGACATCTATGTTAACGATGCATTTGGTGCTGCTCACAGAAAACATGCTTCCACTTTTGAAATCAACGCATTCTTTAAGAACCGTGCTTACGCTGGACTTCTTATGAAGAAAGAAATTGAGGCCCTTTCAAAAATTATTCAAAAACCAGAGACTCCATTCGTGGCAGTAGTTGGTGGTGCAAAAGTAAGTGATAAAATTAAGATAATTGAAAGATTACTTTCAAGCGTATCAAGTCTTTTAATCGGCGGTGCGATGGCCTACCCATTTCTTAAAGCAAAAGGAAATGAAGTAGGATCTTCTCTTTGTTCTGATGAAGACGTAAGCCTAGCAAAGAAGATCTTTTCACAAAGTACTGCACACAAAATTGTTCTTCCAATTGACCACATCATTTCAAGTGAGTTTGGTGGTAAGCCAGAAGCAGTTGATAAAGTAGGTATTCCGGATGGAAAAATGGGCCTAGATATTGGAGAACAAACAATTGCAAAGTACAGCTCTCTTCTTCGTGAAGCAAAGACAATTCTTTGGAATGGGCCAATGGGAATCTTTGAAAATGAAGATTATGCCAAGGGTACTTTTGCAATCGCTGAAGCTTTAAGTGAGTCAGATGCCTACACTCTTGTTGGTGGTGGAGACTCGGTAAGTGCTGTAAACAAATCAGGACTTGCAAGCAAAATGAGTCACGTTTCAACTGGTGGTGGTGCTTCTCTTGAGTTTATCGAGAAAGGTAGTCTTCCAGGAATTAGTGCTCTAAAATTTGGTGTTGAATAAAACTTAAATAATTAAAAGGGATGTAAATATGACTGAGAGAACGAAGTATATCGTAGGAAACTGGAAGATGAATCAGAACACAGAAGACGTTATCGCCTTCTTTGATGCCATCGACAGCTCTAAACTTCGTCACGAAGCATGGATTGCTCCACAAGCAATCCACATCCCTATTTGTCTTCAAAATACTGACGACTTTAAAATCGGTGCCCAAAACTGTGCAACTGAAAATAGCGGAGCTTTTACAGGAGAAATCTCTCCAGCTTCACTAAAAGACATTGGTGCCCACTTTGTGATTATCGGTCACTCTGAGCGTCGCTCAATCTACAATGAAGACGATGCAACTCTAAATACAAAAACAAAAACTGCCCTTTCAAATGAGCTAACAGTTATCTTCTGCATCGGTGAAACTCTTGAACAAAGAGAAGCAGGGAAGGTCGAAGAAGTTCTTTCAGAGCAACTTCGTCTTGGGCTTGCCGGTATCAATAGTAATAAAGTAATCATTGCCTATGAACCAGTATGGGCCATTGGAACAGGTGTAACGGCCACTCCCGAGCAAGCACAAGAAACTCATGCCTTCATTAGAAAGTTCATCAATGAAAGCTTAGAAATCGATGGCGAAAAAACTTCGATTCTCTATGGTGGATCTGTTAAGCCTTCAAATGTAGAAGACCTCCTATCATGCCGAGACATTGACGGAGGCCTTGTTGGTGGTGCTGCCCTACAAGCGGACAGCTACATGGGTCTTCACGCTTAATTAATAAACGTGAACTTTCATTTCTTCAGTATCGTTACAACTTAATTCCTTGTAAGTCTGAACATCATCAATTGATGGCAAACTTCCCCTTGGTAAGTATAGATTCTTAGTAACTCCTAAGACCGTTCCGTCGGACTTAGCAAAGACACGCCAGTCTGTTCCCCAATCTGTTTCAAAATCAAACTCACCTAAGTATTTTCTTTCTTCACCAAAATAAATAAGACTATCAACACTGATCTTCATATCACGACGAGCAAACTCCGGATGATATGGTAAGTAGAATTGAAACTCTTGGCGATCACCAGCTTTAGCAGCTGGAAGAATTTTTAGAATACCTTGTGAGTTAGTAATTGCAACTTCCATTGAGTCCTGAGAAAGAGTACGAACACCTTTTACAAGATAGCCATTTTCTTTCGCACAATGAAAATAGTTATTAACTTTTAAGAGATCTTCTCTTCCATAGAAATCATGACGAAAGATAAGTGATTTTTTCTTCAAGAAGAATAATCTCTTCTTTGTATATCCAAGTTGGCCTACTGAAGCTTTTAGAGACTTCTTCAGTCCCTTTCGTGCATCAATTTTCTTTGTGAATGAATGAGTCATTAAGTTTGGGTTATAACGATAATGCCCTTCGCGTGAGATCTCATTAAGAATTCCTTCAGCATCACATCCAACAAGTCCAAGGTAGCGAATATTTGGATGCACAGACTTAAAAAGATCCTTAACGTCCTTTCCGTTAATACTTAGAACTGCGCCCGTGTTATTTGAGCCCGTTGTATTCTGACTTGTTCCGGCCGCATGAGATGCCCAGAACACAGCAATATTATTTGGGTTGTGAAGCTGACGACGTAGCTCATGAAAGTCAACACTATGTTTGACAACAATATTGTAGCCAGACTTATCAAAGTGCTTCTTGAAGATTTTTTCAAGTTTTGGATCAATCTTCCACCCTTTAGGCTTGTACCAAATACGAGGTGTTTCAAGAGATGTTAGTAATACGACATTTGGTTTTGCATCTTGTGCATAAGAAAAATGCGCAGAAACAAACGTCAGGACTGAGAGTGACAAAATAATTAAAGCTTTCATGCCTGAAAAATTAGCATAATAAAATGAACACTAAGGCCTAATTAAAGTTAAATTCAAATGTTAAAATTTACCAACAATTAAGATTACTATTTGATATCGACTCTAAGGGATACTGGACAGTGGTCAGAAATAAAGCGTTGGTACCAAGAGAGATTTTCCATTCTCTTTGTATTGCGGCTACTTCCACTACAGGCACGCCAAATTTCAACATACTTCGTTTCAGTATTATCAGAAACGTAGAAGTGATCAAAAACATTTCCAGAGCTACCATTGCGATAAGTATAATCGTAGTCACTAGTTCTTCTTGTCACATTTATCGAATTAAAGGCATCTCCTAAAACAACTAGGTCTGACTTTTTGTCTTCATATCGAGAATTTCGGTAAGTATTAAAATCCCCCGCAATAACGACAGGAAGATTATCCTGACGATATTCGAGAACCCTCTTATTTAAATTATTAACCTGCTCAAGGCGTGCATCGATGGAACTTGGCCCGGCCTTTAAATGAAGACCGACTAAGTGAATTAATGGCCTCTTTGAATAGCGATCGATAACTTGTCCATAAAGGGCCGGCCTTAAGTAAGGACGGTTCTCCATAAGTGAATAAGTATAGTCGTCATCACCTTTTTCAGGAATGATATCAAGTGACTTTTTCAAGCAAATCATTAAGTGCTGGTGATTAAATTGTTCATGACGGTAGGAAACACAATGATGACCAAGGCCACCCATTAGTTGCCCTAGTCTTTCTGTGTCGATGACCTCTTGGAAGAGAAAAATATCAGTATTGATATACTTCGTACTTAGAAACTCTGTAATAAATGGATCACGGTACTCATCAGTTCTTTGTCCTGAGATTTCTCCCCCCAGTCCATACCAACGTAAATTAAATGTTGTAATTTTTAAACTACTTGCAAAGCTACTTCCGGAAATTGAAAATACTGCTGCAGTACAGGCCAGCCATGGCCAAAGTCTCTTAAGTCTTCCCATATAAAAATGGTAAAGAAGCGATTGCCGAAGGTCAAAGAAATAATCCATTTAAGTTACTGATATTACTTTCTGAGTATTTTTTTTATTGAAATAATTTCTTACATCCTTCTCATTTTGCATTGCGCGAGATACATAATGCTCAAATCTGAAGGGAGACTGAATGAAAAAACTGCTATTTACGACACTAATTGCAAGTAATATCTTCGCTGGCGCAAGCTTTTGGGCGCTCTTCTCACCACATCAAGGAGAGGAAGCATTTAATCAGATATACTCTGCAATCGATGGTTCAAAAGAAAAGGTTTGGCTAACCGTCTATAGCTGGTCAGATTCAAAAGTTGCAAAAAGTCTAGAAGTCGCATGTCTATCAGGAGTTGATGTAAAAGTAGTCCTTCACCCTAACCTTAGGAAGAACTCTCGAGTTAATGATTACGCAACAGCAATCGAAGATGCTGGTTGTGGTGTAAAGTTTGCTTATAAGAAAATGCATGAGAAATTTTCTATTGTCGATGACAAGTGGGCCTTCAACTCAAGTGCCAATCTATCAGGTGGGGCAAAGTCTCGTTACTCTGAGAATTTTATTTTCAACAATGACTCTTCACAAGAGGGCCGCCTAACAATTAATACCCTTAATCGTGAGTTCAAGTTTCTATGGAACTCAGGGAAAGATATCTACACTTCTGAAACTAAAGAAGAAAACCTAGCATCTCTTGATCTTGAAAGTTTAAAGAATGATCCAAACGAAGAAGAAAATCCTTTCTTTGTTTCAAGTTCAATGAACTTTAAATACACAAAGCTAAAACCATCTTCTAAGAGCTACCTTTCGGGACGCTATATTAAGATGACTGCTCGTAAATTAAATGGACAAAAGACATGGTTAGTTCGCGATGCCATGATTAAGCTAATCAATGAATCGCAAAAGAATATTTTAGTTAATGTTAATCACCTTGTTATCAAAGAAGTTGCTGATGCACTTTTAGATGCAGTTAAAAGAGGTGTTGATGTAAAGATTGTTGCCGATAATCAAGAATACAAAACAAGTACGAAATCAAAAGAGATGACTCCTTACTTTGTTTACAATTGGAAGAAACTTCCTGGAAATAAGAATAAGGTCGCACCAGTAAGAATAAAGTACTATTCTCACGCACCATCTCCACGCCACTGGGCCCTGAATCACCACAAGTATATGCTCTTTGATTATGATGAGAAAGATTTCTCACAAACAAAATTAATGAGTGGTTCATATAATATTTCGGAAACAGCTGAGCTCACACAGTTTGATAATATGTTCACTTATAAAGGCGAAACTTTCGCTCAACTCTTTAAAGACTTTAAAGGTGAATTTGATAACCTTTGGTTCTTAAACAGAGACGAGGATGACAGACCGACTCAAGAAGCTTGGGATCGAGTTGCAAAACCTTATAATGGAAATATCTATCTTCACACAAAGATGCCCGTTTCTCTTACTTGGCCAGAGATCTACAAGGTTAGAAAGGCCGTTGCAAAAGCAGCTCCTCAATTCTTTAGAAATGCTTATAAGAAGCGTGACTGCTATCTTTTCAATCTTGAAAAACAGATCTTCACAGGTTGTCCAAACTAAATAAACGCTCAATTTCAATATATAACTCATCAGGTCATAGACAGTAAGTACTTGTCATGGCCTCGATGTGTTGATATAAATTGTTGTTAATTTATCTATTTATATTGAAAGGAAATAAATTATGGTTACTGGTTTAATGATTTTTCACGGTGTTGTTTCAGTACTTCTAATCATCGTAGTTCTTCTACAATTTGGTAAAGGTGCGGAAGCAGGTCTTCTAGGTGGTGCTTCAGAAGCCGTATTCACAGGTAGCCAACAAGGTAATATCCTTAGCAAAATCACAGTTGTTCTTACTGTTCTTTTCTTAGGTAACTGTATTCTTCTAGCAAAGATTCAATCAGGTAAAGAGTCTAAGTCACTTCTTGATAGTGCAGCACCAATTGCAGCTCCACTTAACTCTGATACGGCCGCTCCAGCTCAAACAGCTCCAGCGACTGAAGAAACTGCTCCAGCAGCAAAGTAATCAAACAAAGAAATTACATAGTAAAAAAGCTCCCATCGGGAGCTTTTTTTATTTCTTCTTCATTAATTTTATAATTGATTGTATCCCCATCTCTTGTGCATATTGGGCAACTGTCTTGCCACTGGCATCAGGGATATTTGGATCGGCCTTCATGCCTAATAGTGCACGAACATTGTCAAAGCGCTTATTCTTGATCGCAATATGAAGAGGAGTATCCCCTCTCTTATTCTTCTCGTTTACATCAGCACCTTTTTTAGCAATATAGTAACGAATTGATTCCGGAGTTGATTTCTTTGCCATAGCAAAAAGCGAGGCAGGTCTTCTTTTCTTATGGACTAGGCTTACTTCTGGAACAGAAGCAATACCACGAGACTTTCTCTTCTTGGCCGCTTCAGCGGCCTTGGCTTCAGCAACTAGTTGGGCCTCATTTTTAAACTTATCTTCAACAAAACTTACTTCATAGTCACTAATAACAAATGAGCTATTTTCAATTTCATTCAGATTTACATCCTCAAGTTGCCAATCCTTTTCAGTTTGGACAACCCTTTTGGGAGCATCACCTTTAAGATCGAGTTTCTCTTCCGAGATCCCATAAAGGTCAGCAAGGTAACGATACTCTGCCTCTTCACTTTCTGTTAAAAGCATTTCATTACTTTCAACTTTACTCAATGGAAGAAGTCCCCCGTGTTTCTCAAAGGAACCACATGAAGCTAGAACAACAATTAATGTTAAAAATCTTAACTGACTCATCAACTCACTTATCGCCAAGAAGTTAAGATTTCTTTAACAAATAGTAAGGCCACTCATAAGAGTGGCCTTAAGTACTCAAATTTATTTAGAAAATTAATCTCTAGAATGGGATATCATCAGCTGTGAATGAAGCGTTCGATGAAATATCGTAACCTTGGTTCATATCATCTTGCTGAGGTGGCTCTTGGTTGAATGAGTTATTATTTGACTGACCCATTGAAGCACCTTGACCTGCAGATGGAGCTGCTCCACCAAGGAATTGTACAGTTCTTGCATTGATTTCTGTTGTGTATCTCTTGTTACCGTCTTTGTCTTCCCAAGATCTTGTTTGAAGTTGACCTTCTAGATAAGCTTGACGACCTTTTGCTAGGTATTGACCACATAATTCAGCAAGTTTTCCCCAAACAACAACTCTGTGCCATTCAGTTCTTTCTTGTTTTTGTCCGTTCTTATCTGTCCAAGACTCACCTGTTGCAAGTGAGAAGTTACATACTGCCATCCCAGATGGTGTGTACTTAAGTTCTGGATCTTGTCCTAAACGTCCTACTAAAATAACCTTGTTTACACTCATTTGTTCCTCCAATCTTCATCGCGTACAACTGAAACAATACTTTAGAATTCAGCTATAACCGCAAGGTTGAGTATTACCTTAATACTTTACTACAATAATACGACTTTCCCTTATCGAGAAGTCATAAATAGCCTTGCAAATACAAAAAAAAGAGCAAGCTGCGTCAAGAGCTTGAAATGATAAAAGTGCGAAAATTGAGATTGTAAATTTTTTTAATTCATGTCTGCAAAAGCTTGCTCAACATTCTCTGGAGCAATTTGAGCATGGCCACCTCTGGTCTGCCAAAACTCTTTTACTTTCGACTTGGCCATACGAACATCTTTTTTATACCAAGCTGCATCAAAGCCACAGTGAGGACATGGAATTTCTTTTTTGAAATTCAATCTTAGTGCTGCTTCAAAACCGGCCCAATATAAAAAGAATGAGAAGACTCCTGCAAAACTCACAAATGGATAAAGTATTCCCGTTGTGGCAACAGTTAGCATAAACACCTGAAGATAATTCTTAGCATTCATGTGAGGGTTTGTGATAACTGCCCTTTGAGTGCGACAAAGAGGACAGAAGAATTCAATATGCGCTTTCTTAAATTTGTAAGTGCGCTTCTCTAATGGATTAAATGAATTCAATGTCTTCAATTATCGCCCTCCTAAGCATCGACAAAGTTAACAAACTTCGACTCCTTAATTTTACCAATTTAACTCCCTTGTTATAAGCAGGTAAAAAAGGTACCAGGCCCTGTTCTTATTCATCCATGAGTCGAACAAGACCATAAGCCTGGTAGAGATAAGCACCCAATAATCAGGCACTTAAAGATGACCGATATGGCCATGGTTAAGGTGGTTAGCCTTGCCTGCACAAACGTTCTACTCCAGGGATCAGGCACCATATCCTTGGTACCTATTACTATTACAAGTTCAATGCCAAAATAACTCAGTGCAACTAACTGAAAACAGAAAGTGTTCATATGAATTGACGCATAAATGCCACTTTCGGTAGCATTAAGTTACCGGAAAAGTAAGGCACTATGACACAAGAACAACATTCACATTCAAATAAACTAGTAAAAAATAAAAAAGGCCAAATCAGTATCTTTTTTGGAGTTACCCTCGTGGCCATTTTCTCATTTATAGCATTCGTGGTGAATGTGGGACTCTTTGTAAAGGCCAAAATTAATCTGCAGAATGCAGTTGATTCGGCCGCTTGGTCAGGAGCAGCTTCTCAGGCCAGACAGCTAACAAATATCGCTCACCTAAACTGGGAAATGCGAAATACTTATAAAGAGTGGATGTTTAAGTACTACGTTCTAGGCCAGCTTGCTAATGAAAATACTCACGCTAATACAACAGCGACAATGAATTTTGCTTTAAAAAGATTTGATGAAACAGGGTCTGACTTTAGTAGCGGTGTTAAAGGCGACCATTATAACGTTCCTTCTATATGCCTTCACTTTGGAACAGGTAATAATGAAAACCTTTGTACAATTTATCAAATTCCAGGCCTTCCGCGTTTTCACGTTGCGGGTATTCCAGATGTAAGTGAAGAGTTTGAAAAGACTATGGACGCCTTTGTTAACTTAAAGGCCAAGAACTGTATGGTTCGTTCGACTTATAATTTTTCGGCCGCAAAGAACTATGCCTTTGCCGCTGGAGTTTCACAAAATGACGTACCAATTGCGGCGGCAGACCGCACAGGTGCTTGGATTGAATCGATGGAGCTTGCTCTTCGAATTAGAAATCTAGAGATGATTGTTAACCGCCCACCTATCACTCAAGGAATTTGCGGTGGAGGAGCAGCTTCAGGTTGTATTAATCCACAACAATTAAATATGGAAAATCAGTCAACAGGTATTCCGATTAATGACCGACCACTTAAAGCCTATTTTGCAGCATCTAAGTCTGTAGGCGGTGGAATTTTTAATGAAAGCTTTGGTTCTTCACTACAGAACTCTTTAGTGCTTTATGAACTAGCACCAAAAACTTTTACTCCTTCACCACAGTCTCTTTCAAGCTTTCTTATTCCACAGGATGCCAGTTACAACGGTGGAGAGCTTGTTGCTTCTTCAAAACGCTACCTTGATCTTGTTCCAATGATCATGAACTTCACGACATTCTTTACAACTTTTGCACCAACCACTGAAGGTATCTCAACAATTGCCGTTCCAGACTCAAGTGGAACAGCTGCTGAAGCCTCATGTGCCTCGACTAAAACGGCCCTTCCAGTACCTGGTTATATTCTTGGTTTCTATAAGAATCCAAAGGTTGTGACTTACTATGCGGTTAAAGCAAAAGTTAAATACACAGGACTTTTAAATCCATTTGGCCAAGTTATCGATATGGCGGCATACGCAGCGGCAAAGCCATTTGGTGGTCGTATTGGGCCAGCACTTGTTTCTCCAACAGTAGGAAAAGACTACGCTGAATCAAGCTCAAACTCTGCTCGTATCGCTAATGCTTCTGGTTCTAGAAGTGCCAATTTTATTATGGGATTTACGACAACAGGTGACCCGAGGACAACTAGTGATCCTACTGATGGTGTAAAGGTTCAAGGGCTTCCTCTTCCGGCAACGTCAGATTTCTTCCTTGATGCAGCAGATACGACAGCAGCAATTGGTGGTATTCCTTCAAATGTCGATGTTAAGTTTACAATTCCAAATATGATCTACAATTTAAACTCGCAAACGACTTCTGAATCAGATCTCCCAACCCTTGCTTACAATCCAAATCCAAGTAATATTACAGGTGAAAATGCCGGGTTATTTACAACGAAGCAATTTGTTGACCTGAGAGCAAATATTCCAAACTATACAGTTAATCAAGCTGGTGTAACGGCCCAGAATCTTCAGGAGGCCTTTCAAAATGTTCGTGCTCCTACCAATTATGATGCCCTTAACTACATGGTTCCTACAGTTGATAGTTTAGAGACAGATACATCATCTGATCACTTTCCTTCTGTTCGTTATATTGATACGTCGGCCAAGACAATTGGCTACTTTGCTCCACTCTTTCACGGGACTCTTCTCTACAAAGATCGTGAGGCACTAACTGGAGTTCTAACTGACTATATCGACACTTTAAGTGATGCTGTTATTGTTTTTCGTAAGGCCCTAAGCTTTTATGCTACAAAAGTTAGGAATACGAGTGCTCAAGACCCTACCGCTTATATTGATGCATCAAAGGCCATATTTGATCCAGATATTGATGGGGACCCAACGACAACAACAGTCGCTCTACCAATTCCGCAGTGCCAAAAACAAAGTATCGCCTCACGCTTCACATACTTCATTCTCGGTAAAGATGAAGAAGCAAAACCAGATAATTGTGAAACGATCCCACTTCTTGGGGCCGTAAAAACCTTTATTAATGATAAGGCCCAAAGAGATCAGTCTAACCTCTATTATATTACGACATATCGTCAAAATAATGAGGCTAATCCGCCTTCTCCTTCGTTGAATAATAATTCACTTAGGACAGGTTATGCTCCAGGTAAGGATTATGGTGGTGAAAATAATGGCCGTTCGGTGAACCCATTTACTAATAAAGCTAAGAATCATCGTCGAAACGCCTATTCAACAAAGCTTATTAGCCTCGTATCAATAACAGATACTGCATCTGGTTATGCAAAGAATGAATCAAATTACATGGAGTTTCAGGCAGGTTTTTCACCAGAAGGAGAAACACCTCGAAGCCCGGAAGATGTTAAGGCCACTGGAGACGTTATATCAAACCCTCTACCAAAAACAGAGCTCTCAGAATTTGGTTCTGATTTATACTTCTAATCAATTTACTTAAGTTTACCGATTCCCCTTTAAAATGGCCTGTAATGGGCCATTATAAATAAAAAAGAACTTGCGAAATTTTAACTATCTTTTATATACTAGGGTCGTATTTATAACTTTTTCGCGAGGTATATATGGCAAAGAAAAAAGTAGCCAAGAAGACTGCCAAAAAAACAGCAAAGAAAGCAACTAAGAAAGTTGCAAAAAAAGCGGCAAAGAAAGTAACTAAGAAAAAAACAACTAAGAAAGTTGCAAAGAAAGCTGCCAAAAAAACAGCAAAGAAGGCAACAAAGAAAGTAGCTAAAAAAGCAGCGAAGAAAGCAACGAAGAAAGTAGCTAAAAAAGCAGCAAAGAAGGCAACAAAGAAAGTAGCTAAAAAAGCGGCAAAGAAAGCAACAAAGAAAGTAGCTAAAAAAGCGGCAAAGAAAGCAACAAAGAAAGTAGCTAAAAAAGCGGCAAAGAAAGCAACAAAGAAAGTAGCTAAAAAAGCGGCAAAGAAAGCAACAAAGAAAGTAGCTAAAAAAGCGGCAAAGAAAGCAACAAAGAAAGTAGCTAAAAAAGCGGCAAAGAAAGCAACAAAGAAAGTAGCTAAAAAAGCGGCAAAGAAAGCAACAAAGAAAGTAGCCAAAAAAGCGGCAAAAAAGGCAACGAAGAAAGTAGCTAAAAAAGCGGCTAAGAAAACGACAAAGAAAGCTGAAGCTAAAAATGATTCAACTAAAGGTCTTTCACGAGAAGAAGCAATTGCAATGTATAAAGAGAAACACAAGGATACTCTTGATTCTCAACTAGCAGACTCACTAAAAGAATATGAAGTTGAAGACAAGCTTGCAGTGGCCGAAGAAACTAAACTTGAAACAATTGAAGAAAGCGAAGATAGTGTTGGACTTGAAGCTGCAGAAAACTACAGTGAACCAGGACCAAATCTTCAAGAAGAATATAATCCTGATGATGAACAAGATGAAAAAGATGATATGAGTTTTGGATGGGGATACAATGACGCATTTGACTCTCCAGAAGAAGAAGTATCAACAGATGATCTTGATGAAGATGAAAGATATGCCCTAGGCCTTGATACATCTGATGAAAATGAAGATGAGGAAGATTTATACTAAAATCTATTGAGATAAAATATAAATAACAAAAAGCGGCTTTTGCCGCTTTTTCTATTTGGAACGATATTATGAAATTAGAATTTTTTTACTATACAGGTTGTCCATTTTGCCATCGCGTTATGGACGTTATTGATCAATTAGGAATTAATTTAACTTATTGCGATATAATGAATGACACATCGGCCCTAGAGAGGCATATTAATGCAACAGGAAGACGTACAGTACCTTGTCTCTATATTGACGGTAGGCCAATGTTTGAATCACAAGATATCATAAATTGGCTCATTCAAAATAAGGACAAGCTTAAGTAATTTTTTGAGGAAGTTATTCAATGGAAGTAAGAGACCCGGTCCACGGATCAATTCACATCTTAAAAGAAGAAGAACCAATTATTCGTGCAGACTTTTTTCAACGTCTGCGTAATATTAAGCAACTAGGTTTTTCTGAATATATTTTTCCTGGTGCGACCCATACTCGTCTCATCCACTCTATTGGTGTGATGAAAGTTGGAGAGATGGCATTTGATCGCCTCTTTAAAAACCAAATCATCACAAAAGAGCATTTAAGAATCAAAGAAACTTTCAAGCTAGCATGTCTTCTTCATGATATTGGCCACGCTCCACTAAGTCACTCGACTGAAGTTGTAATGCCAAAGCTTAAAGATCTAAAAATTCCTCCAGAATATCTTCTTGGCCGTGACCTAACAAGTGATCGACAAGCAACACATGAAGATTATACAATTAAGGCCATCGCTGATAGCTCTCTTGCACACAGCTTGAAAGAAGTTGAAAAAACTTTTGGTGTTGAAAGAAAGTATATCGCAGACCTAATTCGTGGTGAAACTAACGATCATGACTATTTTAAGATTGATGGTATTAGCTACTTCCCTCTTCTTCATCAGCTTGTTTCAAGTGAGCTTGACTGTGACCGTATGGACTATCTTTTAAGAGATAGTTACTTTTGTGGTGTTAGTTACGGTTCTTACGATCTTGATTGGCTACTTGATAATCTTGAAGCTGCTATTATTGACGGGAAAGCTACGTTAGGAATCTCTGAAAGAGCAGTAATCACTTTCGATGACTTCCTACTAAGCCGTTATCACATGTTCATCATGGTTTACTTCCATTACCGTGCAGTTTGCCTTGAAAAACTTTTACAACGTTATTTTAAAACATCTCCATATGAGTACTTAATTCCGGCCGATATTGAAAAGTATATTGAGCACGATGATTATCACCTTATGAAGATCTTAAGACACTCTAATAATCCATATGCAAAGGCGATTGTTAATAATCAAACGCCTGAAAAGATTTTTGAATCATTTAACTCTTCACAATTGGCAACTCTTGAGAAGGTTCAAGCCTACCTAGAGTCTATAAATCTAGAAGTGATTCGCTCGTCTTCGACTGGACGACTATCTAAGTACTACGCAGCAGATAGGCCAAAGAACAAGGGGCAATACACGATGAAAGTTGTAAGGAATTCAAAAATGGGTGGAAAAACAGAGTACTTCGATATTAACGAAGCAACTGATCTATTCCACAAATTTTCGAAGTCCCATGCTATTAATAGACTTCATTGTGATATGGAAAAACTGAGCAAAGAGAATTTAGCAGAAATTAATAAAATTATTTCTTCAAATTAATCTTTGATTCTTTGGACTAGGCTCGTCAAGGTCGTCTATAATAAATAGATATGAATAAGTTTTCACTTTATGTGCTATTAATTTTGCTTTATCTCGGTATTTCGAAGAGCTTTTCTCCATCTGAGAAAAAAACAATCTTTGTTCCAAACGCAAATGCATACGCAAATATTTTTAAGGGCTCCCCTATTTCAGTTATTCTTGAAAGAGATTTTTCAACTGGTGCCCTCATTAAAACTTATCACCATCGCTATCAAATCATTCATGCCTTTAAAGCACCACAAAGAATTAATGTCAGAATCTCTCGTGAGTTCTTTCTTGAGAATCAAGCAAATATTGGAATGTCACTTTTTAGAAGATATGAAAATGATGTAAGCTCAACTGTTCCTATGCCTCCTGGCTCAATTTATATTGGCTCACCTGCTTATGGAACTTGGAGAACATCTGATTCAGGACAAAAAGTATGGCGCTTTCACAGAACATACAAAAACTTCCCTCAACTTTTCCACTGGGGAGACTTCACTCCAACCTATGAGTTCTATCGCAGGATGATTGTTCTAGAAAAGGCAAACTCTCCTTTTTATGGCCTAAATAATGAGTTTGGAACAAAGGGTTCTGTAACCTCTACACATTACGTATTTAAGAAGAAAAGTGAAAACAAAACAACAATAAATGACATATTAAAAAAATATACTAGTTTACCTAAGTGGGAACAAAAGAATGAATGAGTTATACGATAAATTAATTATTCGAATTATTTTTGCACTAATTATTTGCTTTATTATTTATATTTATAAGCAAGCTCATTTAATTCTCTTTCCATCAATTAAGCACCAAATTTTAAAAAAATTCTCTCCATCGAAAAACTCAACTGACACAATTCACCTCTTTGGTCGGATCATTGGTATTGGAATTATATATTCAAATATAGTCATCAATGTTTCAGATGGGATGTACTTTGCACTAGGACAACTTTTCTTAGAATCGATAATGGTTATCGCTCTCTACCTTGCTTCATTATATATCTTAGAAAGTATTGTTCTTTACAACTTTGAATATGCTGATGAAATCTTGCGACGAAAAAATTATGCCTACGCTATCATATGTTTTTCTCACTCTATTTCATTGGCCTATATTTTAAAAACAGTTATCAAGGTATCAAATAGCTCTCTAGTTATGACTTTATTCCTATGGCTTTTTGCCGTTGTTCTCATAGGATTCTGTTCCAAGACTTTTCAAATTATTTCTAAACTATCTTTTAATAGGCTTCTTGTTCAAAAGAGTCTTGCAATTGCAATCTCATATATGGGATTTATCTTAGGTCTTTGTACAATTATCTCCTCTTCTCTTGATCACTCTCTTCAGGATATAAAGTGGTATACAATTCAAGTAATTCTAAAAATCCTACTTTCCATTATCATCATCCCTATTATTAGAAAGGGGCTTATTCTGGTCTTCTCAATCCAAGATGATCTCCAAATTAAGAAGGATGATACTGACGATGCAAACCTAAGTGTAGAGCTCGGATATGGAATTTATGAAGGTGCTATTCTTTTCACTTCATGCTTCTTAACTACCGTTATCACTGGGAATATCTATTACGGAAATTTTTACCCGCTCTTCTAATTGGAAGCACCACTCCTCATTCATCCTATTGTTTTGCCGATATGGAGTTTGAACGAGGAGGAATTTCGTGGATTTAAAATATTTTCAAATGCTTGATTTTATCAATACTAGACTAACTAATATTGAGCGCAACCTTTCAAAAATTGACGAAAAAGTCGACTTCTCCGTTTCACTTCAAAGAAATCATTTAATTCGCGTAAAGAATGGTGAATTCATTGATGATAATATGATTCTAATGGGTCTTCCATATAATGATCTATCCCCACGCAAGGCATTTGATGTCTACGAAGATAAGGATATGGATTATATTATTTTAGATATCACTCCAAAAGATTATGAGAGGCCTGTTAAACTAGAGGGTGCAATCCATATTCCTTATGAAGATCTCGACCATCGCTATGTTGAGATCACAAATAAGACAACACCAATCTTAGTTATCAGCGAAGATGGGCTAAAGTCAATTCAAGCGTGTGAAAAGCTGGTAAAGAAAGGTTTCTTTAACGTGAATAACGTATCAGGTGGCTACAAATTTTGGCCTGCAACACAAGGTTCGGTTGTCGTAAAAGTAGCTTAAGCTATTTGTTAAAAGTCGAGTGATAGGTTGAGTTGAATCCTCGACTCTAATGTATGCCTTTCAACATTACTTAATTTGTTATGCATATTTTCTAGAGTTGATTGAATTCTTTCAAGCTCAACCTCTCCAATTCTTCTCGAATAATTTCCTTCAATTAACTCAAGAACATCAAAGAGAGAAAACTTAAACTTCTCACCATATTCTGTTAAATAAACGCGTTGTTCACGCTTATCTACTTCAGAAGATTTACGAATGATATAGCCACGTTTTTGTAATTCATTTAAGTGACTCGTCATTGTTTGCTTCTTTAGGCCACAAGCAGAACCAATCTCCTTGATTGTTGGGCCTTCGTTTTCACAAATATAAATAAGAATTTCAAGAAAGCTCGGCCTTAAGTCTGTAAAGCCTTTCTCTTGTAGATAACTAAGAATATGATTACTGTAGATACGATAGATCTTCTTCAGTAAACTTCCAATTGCAGATACGTTCTTCATTGCATACCTCACTAACACGAATATTGTAGCGAGAGTAAAAAGACATAGTCAAATATTAGTACTATTTAAATCAAATTCTAAAATGAGCGCTCAAAACGATGAATCAATTCATAAGGCACTGATTTTACGAGTAACTGTCCCTGTTCCATCTCTCCACCTTCGTGAATGGCGTCAGTATTAGGTAATTTTAAGTCAGCAGTGTGCACATATTCAAAATCTAGCCCAAGATTCCACATATCTTCCTTAAGACGATCGAATAGCTCGAATTCACTCCCAAAAGCCTGCGGTGCGGATAGTAATAGGACAAGTGTTAAAAGTTTAATCATCTTTCTTGGCATATATGCTCCATATTAAGGTGTATTACCTATAGAGATGCATTATCGATGCCAAAAATCACCTTATTTAAAAGAAGCGTCTCGTATTTGAAATTGAAGTCGCGACCCCTATACAAACCCCAAAGGTTAAAAGAGAGGAACCTCCATATGACATTAAAGGAAGAGGTAACCCTACTACCGGAAGTAGACCCATAACCATCCCCATGTTGATAAAGGTATGCCAGAAGAAGATACTCATAACTCCAATAATCGTGACGGACTCAAATATTCGGCTGACGTTCACGGATAGCCAGACAAATCGAAAGAATAAAAAGAGATAGAGTCCAATGAGAAGGATTGCTCCAAAGAATCCATGTTCTTCATTGTAAATTGAGAAAACAAAGTCTGTGTGATTCTCTGGAAGATAATTAAGAGAAGCCTGAGACGACTTTCTTAAACCTTTACCAAATATCTTTCCTGAACCTATCGCAATTTTTGATTGGATGGCATTGTACCCCGTCCCCTTTGCATCAGCAGTCGGATTAATAAATGTTCTAATACGATTTCGTTGATATTCCTTTAGACCAAACTGATACATCACTCCCCCACTAACAAGGCCAGCAAGAGCGAGAATAAGAAGTGTCTTCCACTTTAGTTTTCTAAAAAATACCATTGTAAAGAAAATCAAAAGAATAAGAAGTCCTGTCCCTAAGTCTGGTTGTACAATAATTAAGATTGTTGGGATGAATGCGAGAATGGCAGGCTTAATTAAATCCTTCAGACCTAATTCGTTATCAGGAGCATAATTTCTAAAGTACCTTGCTAAGACGAAGATTACAGATATCTTCATTAGTTCTGAAGGTTGAAACCTAATAGGCCCAATCATTAACCAACGTCTTGCACCCATACCTTTGTGACCAAGAACAATTACTAAGATAAGTAGAATAATATTGAACAAATAAATAGGCCAAGCAAAGCGATAGAGATTTTGAGGGTTAATAAAGCTTATAACAAAAGCGATAACAATTGAAAGAGCATACCAACCGATCTGCACCTTAAATAAATTAGCATGCGCAGTCGAAGCTGATGCATGAGTTGCCGAATAGAGATTTAGAATTCCGAAGAAAAAAATCACCGTACTTAAAAGAAAGAACGAGAAATCATACCTTTTAAAAAATTCTTTAATATTAGATAAATCCATTAAGTTCTCGCTTTTTAATCTTCCGTTTGACCTTCATCATCTCCGTCAGACTCTTCCTTCTTTTTTTCTTTCTCAGCTTTTAGCCTTTCAGCTTCCTGTCTTTTCTTTCTTCTTTCAGCAAAGAAATCAGACATTATCTTTCGATCTTCCTTAGCGTAAATCTTATGAAGATCAGGCATATACTTTTTCATATATGTTGTAAGAACATCTCGAACAATTGGGCCCGCCGCGCCAGAACCAGAACAGCCATGCTCTACGACAGCGGCAACTGCAACACGTGGATTCTCATAAGGAGCGAAAGCTACAAATAAACCGTGGTGTCTTTGGTTATATGGCTTATCAGCACAACGAGAGAAAAGCTCAGTTGTACTCATTGAAATAACTTGTGAGGTTCCTGACTTACCGGCCATCTTAACACCAGTACCTCTTACCCACCAACCTGTACCTCTAGGATGGTTTGCAACTTCATAAAGGCCTTGCCTTACATCAATTAAAGTTTGTTCACTTACTTTGGCCGTTTGAACTAGGTCTTCTTTAAAGCTTTTAATAATATCACCTTTATTATTAAAAACTTCTCTAACAATTTGCGGTTTATAAACTTTTCCACCGTTAGCAATGGCCGCATATGAAACAGCTAATTGAAGAGGTGTCGTTAGCATATATGACTGCCCGATAACACAACTTACCGTTTCACCATCTTGCCACTTCTCTCCGAAGCGTTTTTCTTTCCATTCACGAGTTGGAATTAGCCCCGTTGTTTCTCGTGGCAGTGCAATTCCAGTTTTTTCACCAAGGCCAAACATTCTCGAATATTTTGCAAGAATATCAATATCAAGCTCAACTGCAATCTTGTAATAATAAACGTCTACTGATCTTCTTAATGATTTATATAAGTCAGTAATTCCGTGGCCTGATCTTTTCCAGTCATTATATGTTCGACGGCCAAGACGAAAGCGAGGACCACACATAACTTCATCTTTAGCTTTAATAATGCCTTCTTCAATAGCAGCAATGGCCGTAAAAACTTTGAATGTAGAACCTGGTGCATAGTGATCTTGAATAGTACGATCTCGAAGAGGACGATCAGGGTTGTTAATTAGAGAATTCCAATACTCCGAAGTTAGTCCTTTCGAGAATTGGCCAGGATCAAAAGAAGGACGAGAGACCATCGTAAGAACTTCACCATTTCTAACGTCTACGGCAACAACTCCACCTACTTTCCCCTCTAATGACTTATAGGCTGTCTTTTGCATATCTCGATCAATAGTTAGCCTTAGGTTATTTCCAGGTGTCGCCTTTTTATTTTCGATTCCGGCAAGAATATTACTCGTTCCAATCGAGCGACGCATACGTCCTCTGGCATCAACTTCCATAATTTGATAACCATCTTCTCCACGAAGATCACGATCAAACCTTTCCTCAATACCAGCTTGTCCGATAAAGTCTCCAAGCTTATAATCGATATTGTCTCTTTTGCGATAACGCGGAAGTTGATTTTGAGAAATCTCACCAATATACCCTAGCAAGTGAGAGCCAACTTCCTTATCTCGATACTCACGTGAAATAAATGTTTCAACCTGAACACCTGGAAGCTTTTCGTTCTCAGTCTCAATAATTGCAACTTCTTTATTAGAAATATTTTTCTTAATACGAACAGGGCGATAGCGTGCTTGTCCACGATATTTTTTTAATGTCGAGTAAATCTCTTTCTCATTCATATCAAGAATCCTAGAAAGCTTTTTAATCGTCTCTTTTCTATTATCGAGATATTGTGGAATAATAACTAAGTCGAAGCGAGGAACGTTATCAACCATAAGTTGGTTATTTCGAGAAAAGATCATTCCCCTCGGGGCCTTAACTGTTTCTTTCCTTAGTCGATTTTGAATTGAATATTGATAAAGAAGATCACCTTGGTATATCTGCAAGTACCATAAACGTATTAAAATAACCGCGAATGCAAGTGTTATTAATGTAAATAGAATGTCGGCCCTAGTTTTATGGGACCGAACTACTTCTTCTTCAGCAAACATTAGACGTTATTCCCCATAAGGCCTTCGCTCTTCGTTCTCCAAACCTTATCAAGTAATGAGAAGAAAATTGGAGCTAGTAAAGATAAAATAATACTCTCAGGAATAAAGCGCCAAAATTTCTGTACAATATAATCAAAACTATCAAACTTTAAATAAAGTAATGATGAGCTAATTAAAAACCAAAGTACCTGGAAGAGGAAAACTGTAAGCATTGTAATAAAGCTACTTGTAAAATGTAAAAGGTCTCTTAGATAGCCTATAACAATACAAATTAGAATTCCTGAAATTGTCCCATACTCCCAACCTTCAATAGAGAATAAGGAGTGTGTTAACTGAAGAATTAAGATAATAATTGCAAGGTATGGAGTTTCTAATTTAAATCCAATATACAAAACTAGAAGCACATTAAATGGAATCATATATTTATTAAGTCCAAACAGTGGTAAGAACGCACTGGCCAGTACTTCTAAAACAATTAGGATTAATACAGTAATTAGTAATCGAATTGGGATATCTGAAGACTTAATCATCTCCCATCTCCTTGTTGGGCATTATTCTCTAGAGCTTCCCACTCCACTCGCTTCTTATCTTGATCCTCAGAAGGAACAAGAACAGCAACTTCTTCTAGTTTTGAAAAGTCGACTGTTGGAGTTACTTCAAGGTGTTGAGTAATTCCATAACTCTCTCTTTCAATCTTTGTAATAATTCCTACCGGAATTCCGCGAGGATAAATATTTCCAAGACCCGAAGTAATAATTAAATCATTTAGACGAACAGGGTCTGTACGAACAACATATTTCATCACAGTACGCCAACCAGAGTAACCTTCTAGGATCCCGTACGAGCGAGTACGATTAACAATTACATCAACACGATTACTTGGATCAAGAATAGTTAAAATATCCGCAAAATGATCTGTCAGACGATAAACGTAACCAACAATCCCATCAGAAGTAACAACTGTTGATTGTAGCTTGATCCCATCTTTAAAACCTTTATCGATACGAATGACTCTGAAGTCACTTGAAGAGTCCCACGCAACAACTTGGGCAGAAATCATTTCATGTTTAATTTTTTTACCAAAATTTAAGATTTGACGCAGACGTTGGTTTTCTTGCTCTAACTGCTTTAACGCAAAGACTTCTTGCTTTAGAGAACCAATTTGTTCTTTAAGAGATACATTTTCTTTCGACGCATTAACATTAAGCATATAGTCTTCAAAGAATGACGCTACATTCTTGTATGCATTTGAAATACCTCTTTGTAGAGGGGCCAAGGTGTCCATCATAACATTTTCAAAAATAGAGGCTTCTTTATAAGGGGCCTTACGTTTTGACACGCCGTAAAATGCAAGTGATAGGACAACTAGGTTAATGATTAATTTGGTTCGAGATCCTTCCGATGCAATTAGCTTCATTCTAATCCTAAGTTGCTTTTTTATTTTATATTAAAAGAGTACACAGGATTATTTAAACTGCCAATATTCTTTACGGAGTAGCATATTTAAGTGATAATAACGAAAATTAAAATTACATGGAGTGGTAAAATGTCATCTAATTTTCAGAAAAAATCATCGCAGATATTCCTGACTCTTTTTATCGGAATTATCGTTGTTTCATTTATGGTTTCAGGCCCTTTCTTTAACACTGGTACACCAGACTCAATTGGTAGTGTTGCTGGTCATGATATCAAAGTTCGTGACTTCAACATGGAAGTTCAAAGACAGTCGGATTTTTACTCTAAGTTTATCGGTGGAGGACAACCTCTTACTTCTCAACAAATGAGCCAGTATAAAGTTTATGACAACGCGATCAGAAATTTAGTATTCCAAAAACTAAGAGTCGTCCTTGCTGAAGACCTTGGTATTCTTGTTTCAAAGGATGAAGTAGTTAACGACATTAAAAATACTTCATACTTTCAAACAAATAAGCAATTCGACATCAATAAGTATAAGACTCTTCTTTCATACAATAAGTTCACTCCAGAAAATTATGAAGAAGAAACAAAAGAAAGAATTGCACAACAAAAACTTCAAAATATTGTTCAACATGTACCTGTTTCAAAGGCACTAACTGAAGAACTGAACAAATTATATAATGAAAAAAGAAATGCAAAGATTATCACAATCAAGAATGCAAACGTTAGAAAACTTGTAACAATTTCATCTTCTGACATCACTGAGTTCTTAAAAGAAGAAGCTAATAAGGCAAAAGTTGAATCTCTTTTTAAAGACAAACTTCCCCTACTAAGCCAACAAGAAGAAGTAAAAACAAGACATATCCTACTTACTTTTGAAAATGGTAACGAAGCTGATGCTCTTAAAGAAGCAAATAAAATTAGAAAAGAAGTTAACAAGAAGAACTTCGTAGCACTTGCAAAGAAATACACGCAAGAGCCACAAGGAAAGACAAACGGTGGAGACCTTAATTGGGTAAAGCGTGGTCAAATGGTTCCAGAATTTGAAAAAGCAGCTTTCACACTTAAAAAAGGTGAAATTTCACAGCCAGTTAAGACTTCTTACGGCTATCACATTATCTACGCTGAAGATCGCAAAGAAGCTGTTACAGCAAAACTTGCAGATCACCAAAGAGATATCGCAAAAGAAATTCTACAAAAAGAAAAAGATGTTACTCCTCTAATGAAGAAAGCAATCACAGAAGTACAAAAAGCTGCTTCAAACTCTAAGGCACTTAAGTCACTTGAAAAAAAATACGGACTTGGTATCAAAGAGATCAATATCAATAAACTTGAAGGTGCTGGGCCAACAGGTGAACTTGATGAAAAACAAGTTGCTGAAGTATTCACAAAAGACTCAGGTCTATTTACTTTTGAGGATGCTACACAAACAACAATTGTTGCAACGACTCCGGCTAAGTCAACAGATTCAAAGGGTTATGACGTAAACGCACTTACTAATATTAGTGCTCAACAAACTCTAAAAACTCTGCTAGATAAGTTAGGTAAAGAATATACTTTCAAGCAAAATAAATACGCACAATTACCACAGTAATTATAAATAATTTGGAGAAGTGAGATGGCCGACAAAAGCGCAAAATTTGATCAAAATGTAGATGGAAAATTCTATGTTGATGACCAATGCATCGCCTGTGATGCTTGCGTGATGGAGGCCCCTCGCTTCTTTGAAATGAATGATGATGAAGGACACGCCTTCGTAAAACTTCAACCTTCAAACGACGCAGAACTTGAAGAATGTATGTCAGCTCTTGAGGCATGCCCAGTTGAAGCAATTGGAGAGGACGGATAAGTCCTCAATTTCTTTGCAACGCTCTCCTTTTTCAATCCGTCCTAAATTACTAAAATCACATTAAATTAAATCAAATTGAATTAAAGTTTTCTGCCTAAATAACCGACTAGTATAATATGGTTATGAGGTTAAAAACCCTATTTATTCTTACTAGCTTAAGCCTTAGTGCCGTTGCCAAAAATAGCAACGACAACGCAGAGGCACGCTACCTACAAATTCTAACAAGTCAAAACCCAATGTTTGAAAGTGCTATGAGCGTACCAGGCGTACAAGACATGTACTCTGAATGCTACAAACAAGAAGCACAAAGAAGTTCATTCAACGGAATTGAAGTTGGAAACTGCCTATGGAGTAAAATTCAAGCAGATGAAGGAACCCTTAAACAGATTAATAAATTAGTTGAAAAGCAAAGTGGTAAAGATGGATCAGGACGTTATCGTACAACAATGGATACAACGAAAGGAACATCTAAGGGCCTTGAAACATTAAAACAATTTCTTATCGAAAAACTTGAAAAGGCCCTCTACGGAGAATTTGATAGTACAAAAGGTAAGTTTGATAAGATTGCCGGCCAAAAAACTTTCTTTGAATTATACAAAACACAATTAGGTAAGAATATTATCTCAGCAGCAACAAGCTACTGTATTGAATCGAAGAACTACGGCTACCCTCTTATCTCTGAAGATGAGACAGAAAGAGAAAAGATTAAAAATGAAAACCTAGTAGGCCTTAATCAAACTGTTGTTAAAACTGACCCTAATACAGGTGAGCAAAAACAAGTTCTTAAATCGGCCAGTAATTGGGAAGCTTGTATTGGTAATATAAATGCCGTCTGCTACGCAGGTGCGGCCGGCGGAGAATTCAAAGTCTTTAGTCCCGACCCAAATAATGCTCAAGGTGGCCGTAAAGTCGTACGCGCAGATATCGTTAACGAATGTGCCAAACATGTTGCAGGTAAAGATAGTGATGAAAAGGTTGATCGATGTGATGCCCTCGTTCGCTACTCCTACCCTAGAGCGTGTAATGTTATTCAATATATTGAGTTAGCAAGACAGAGCATTACGACAACTGATGGAATTGCGAAAAAGTTTGAAAAATTTCAAGGAGCCGATAGCTTATCAAATATAAAAATGTACGACTCTAGAGAAAATCCTGACGAGAGTATTGATGCTCTCACAACAATCTCTTCTGGGGATGCAATGGAAGCGATGGCCAAAGGTCAAAAGGAAGAAATCGCAGCAATGGAAGAGTGTTACAAAGATGGTAAAATTGTTGATAGCGAAGCTTGTCAGAAGTTCTTATCATCAAATAGAGAAGAACAATACTCCTTGCTTGGAGAACTCAAAGTTCAAGAAGAAGTTACACTACAAAAACTAAAGGATATCGAAGACAACCCGGAAGAAGTTGCAAAGCTATTAATAGAAGAAGGATACACAGAGGATGAAGCAAAGAACCTTGCTACAGTCCAAGGTGTAAAAGACCAAATCGCCAAACGCTACGAAGCTAAAAAAGATGCTATCCTTCAATCACTAAGTGATGAAATAAAGAAGCATACAACTAAGGGTGATGAATTTAGCGAAATCGAAGACCTAGATACAATAGCGGCACTTGCTGAAAAAACTCAAAAGAGAGCGGAGAACTTCTCAAAGCTCGTTCACTTCAACAATATTGTTTCTTCATACCTTGAAATCCGTAGTGGTGATGAAAATGAAGACACGCAACGAAATACTCGTGCACTTGCTATGGAAATGAAAAATTCAATCCTATCAGAAGAAAATCGTGAAAAGTATCAAGAGATGGGAGTTGACCTAGGATCAATCGGCTACTCTGCTGATGAGCTAAATGAGAAATTTGCATCAACAGGTATGGACTATTCTGAATCTTCAAATGATGATGCCACACTTGATGTTGGTGACATTAACACTTACCTTTTAAGCTTGTTTAAGGGTGAGTAGTTTCTTTAGGTTCCTTCTTTAGGTTCCAGCAGACTTTTACGTAAGCACTGCACTATATCCTACTTCCAATACAACTGGGGTTTCTTGCTAACTTTCACTTCGCTAAAGAGTCGCTCTTGGTTATATGAGATAGTTTTTGCTAACTTCAGCTTCGCTAAAGTGTCGCTCTTGGTTATATGAGATAGTTTTTGCTAACTTTAGCTTCGCTAAAGTGTCGCTCTTGGTTATATGAGATAGTTTTTGCTAACTTTAGCTTCGCTAAAGTGTCGCTAAGTGCAAAGTTTTTTTGCTCCTGAGGCAACAAAGCCGGGCTTGAACCCGGCTTGTTGAAATAATTTTTTAGCTAAAGATTGGGGAGCTAGCATAGCGTCCAATAGTTTGCCTGTGGGCAAACAATGACGCTATTCTTCGTCCATAATAGCTTTAACAGATGACTTAGTTTCGAAAGCGATATCTTGATCGTCTTCTGCATCAATGTCATCAACTTCGTCAAAGCTCTCATCCGCTTCGATATCCATCTCACGAAGAACATCAACGAATGATTTATCGTCACTAAGATCCTTTAAGACCTCATCGATTACTTTTACAGGATATTTACCAATAATCTCTTTTACATATTTTTGAAGCATTCCTTCTTCAAGAATAGAGATTTTATTTTTGATCTCTTTCCAATATCCAATATAGTGAAGACGACAGAAGCCAGCAGTTGTTGCAGGATTATCACATCCCTTTGCTAAACACTCATCTGTGTCTCCAAGGAAGTAGTCTAAAGTTTCTGCAAGCCTAAATACTTCTTCTACTTTCTCTTCTTCTGACGATGGAAGTGGAGTCTTTTTAATAACAACCTCTTCCTCTTCAGGAATAATTGCTTCCTCAATCTCTTCTACTTCTTCTTCAAAAAGTTCTGGCTGAAGCTCAACAGCTTCCTCCTCTACCTCAACTACTTCTTCAACAACTTCTTCCTTCTTAGCTTTTGCTTTAGTTGGTTTCGTCGTTGCTTTTTTAGCAGTTGTTTTTGCCGCAGCTTTTTTAGTTGTTTTCTTTGCAACTTTCTTAGCAGGTGCTTTAGTCACTTTCTTTGCTGCTTTCTTTGCTGAAGCTTTTGTTGTTTTCTTGGCTACTTTTTTAGTCACTTTTTTAGCTGCCTTTTTTGTAACTTTCTTGGCTACTTTTTTTGCTGTTTTTGGGGCAGCTTTCTTAGTTGTCTTTTTGGCTACTTTTTTGGCCGCTTTCTTAGTTACTTTTTTTGCCGCTTTTTTAGCAGTCTTTTTTGTAACTTTCTTTGCTGTTTTCTTAGCTACTTTTTTAGCAGTCTTTTTAGCTGTCTTTGGAGCTGCTTTTTTTGTAGTTTTCTTAGCTGTCTTCTTCGCAACTTTTTTTGCAGTTTTCTTCGCAGCTTTCTTAGCTGTTTTCTTCTTAGTAGTTTTTTTGGCCATGCCTACTTTCTCCAAGATTTTCTTTAACATAACAAGTTAAAACCGTATCACTTCTCTTTCAATTGAACAACTATCTACTTTAAGCTCTTAAGCTCATTAGCAGCAATAACTACTCTTTGAATCTCTGAAGTCCCTTCATAAATTTCTGTAATTTTAGCATCACGGAAGAACCTCTCAACCGGATACTCTTTTGTATAACCATTACCACCACAAACCTGAATCGCTTGCGTCGTAATCCACATTGCAGATTCAGCAGCAAAAAGCTTCGCTTGAGCTGATTGTAGTGAATATTCTTCACCGTTATCTTTTCTGCGAGATGCTTCCCAAATAAGAAGACGTGACGCAGCAAGCTTAGTACTCATATCAGCAAGTTTAAACTGAATTGCTTGAAGAGCATGTAATGGCTTTCCAAACTGAACTCTTTCATTTGAATAATGCTTAGCATAACGGAAAGCTGCTTCACCAATACCTAGTGCTTGAGCAGCAATACCAATACGGCCACCATCAAGAGTATTCATAGCAATCTTAAAACCTTTTTCGTATTCACCAAGTAAGTTCTCTTTTGGAACTCTTACTTTATCGAATGCAATTTGAGCTGTCGAAGATCCTTTGATCCCAAGCTTTTCTTCACATTTCATAACTTCGAAACCTTCTGAATCACATTCAACGATGAATGCAGAGATTCCTTTATAGTTATCTGTTTTTGAAGTCTTTGCGAAAACAACTGCAATATTGGCTTCTTTACCATTTGTAATAAAGTTCTTTGTCCCACTAATCTCGTAGTAATCGCCCTTGTCCTCTGCATAAGTAGTTAATGAACCAGCATCTGTTCCAGCGTTTGGTTCAGATAGGCAAAAACAACCAATATGCTCACCTGAAGCAAGCTTTGGAAGATATTTTTTCTTTTGCTCTTCATTACCAAAGCTTAAAATTGGGTAAACGCATAGAGACGTGTGGGCCGAAATTAAAACACCAGTTGAAGCACAGGCACGAGAAATCTCTTCAACAATAATTGAGTATGAAACATAGTCCATACCCGCTCCACCGTATTCTTCAGGAACATATGAACCTAGAAAACCATTTTCACCAAGCTTACCAACAAGCTCAGTTGGAATCTTTTCATTCTTATCAATAGAAGCAGCAAGTGGTGCAACCTCACTGTCTGCAAATTTAGAAACTAGGTCTCTAAGTTCTTGGTAGTCACTTAACATCATTTATTATTCCCCTTTAAATACAGGTTTTCTTTTTTCAACAAAAGCCGCAGTCCCTTCTTTCATATCGTAAGAAGAAAAAATATCACCAAAGTGGCGTGCTTCAATATCTAGACCTTGTTCAATTGTAAGGTCATTACCTTCATTCATAATTTGTTTAGAAATTGCAATAGCATTTGGTGAGTTCTTAGCAATACTTTCTAAAGTATTCATTGCCTCATCAAGCATTTCTTGTTGCGTCTCAAATGAGCGAACAACAAGACCAATTTCTTTTGCTTCATTTATATCTACATTACGTCCAGTGTAGATAATTTCTTTAGCACGATTGCGACCAATCAGCTTAGCAAGTCTTTGAGTTCCACCAAAACCAGGTACGAGACCTAACTTAACTTCTGGTTGACCAAATACAGCAGTCTTAGTTGCGTAGATAAAGTCACATGCCATGGCCATTTCACAACCGCCACCAAGCGCAAAACCATTTACACAAGCAATAACTGGAATGTTTAGACCTTCTAGTAGAAGCGTTACATCTTGGCCAAGAGTTGAAAAGTCATGTCCTTCATCAACACTCATATCACTCATTTCTGCAATATCTGCACCGGCGATAAAAGCCTTCTCTCCAGCACCAGTGAAAATCATCCCCTTTAGATCATGACCTTCACTTAGCGAAGATAGAAAATCTTTTAGCTCATGAAGAACTTGGGAGTTAAGAGCATTATATTTCTTTTCACGGTTAACTTTTAAAACACCAAAGTCACCCATTTTTTCAAATGCAATTGTTTCAAAATTAGTACTCATAAACACCCTTCCCAACTTTACGTCCAAAACGCCCAGCTGTTACATATTTCTTAAGAAGTGGACATGGACGATACTTTGTATCACCTAGTCCATCGTGAAGAACTTCCATGATTGCAAGACAAGTATCAAGACCAATAAAGTCCGCAAGTTCAAGTGGTCCCATTGGTTGGTTACAACCAAGCTTCATGGCATCATCAATTCCCTTCGCTTGCGCAACACCTTCATAAAGTGTGTAGAATGCTTCGTTAATCATCGGCATAAGAATTCTATTAACAGCAAAGCCTGCTACATCATCTGCACGAACAACAGTTTTTCCCATTTTAGTAGCAGCTTCTTCAACAGCATCGATTGTTTCTGCACTTGTCTCAAGACCAGTGATTGTTTCAACAAGCTTCATAACAGGAACTGGATTCATGAAGTGCATTCCAGCAACTTTTTCAGGACGAGAAGTCGCAGCTGCAATTTCTGTAATAGAAATTGAAGAAGTGTTTGAAGCAAGGATTGCTTCAGGTTTTGCTATGTCATCTAATTGCTTAAAGATTTTAAATTTAATTTCTTTGTTTTCAGTTGCAGCTTCAATGAATAAGTCGCAATCCTTAAGATCGGCCATATCGGAAGTTGCTGTAAGGTTTGCTAGAGTTGTCTCAACATATGACTGCTCCCACTTTCCTTTAGTAACACCTTTGTCTAATTGCTTTTTTATAAAGTTGTAGCCGAACTCAAGGCCATCGGCCGAGATATCATACATAAAAACTTTATAGTCATTCATGGCGGCAACCTGAGCAATTCCACGGCCCATTTGCCCTGCTCCAATAACGGCAATTTGTTTAATCATTGTGTCTCCTTTGTATTGGCATTGAAAGTACCTAATTTAAAAGGGATCGTCCATTAAATTACTGGTAAATAGGGCCTTATTTGGTCCTATGGCCAACCTAGTACATTCAATAAATAATAGTGACTTGTCGTGTAATTTTAACTTTTCCCTTGCAAAAGGGCCCTAGTCAGATTATAAAAAGGGGCTTATTAATTAGATGTTGAACAAGTTAAACGTAGGAGTCGATTGTGGCAAACCACAAATCTGCAAAGAAAAGATCTAGACAATCAATTGTTAGAAACGAAAGAAATACTGCAAGAAAAACTGCTGTTAAATCAGCTGTTAAGAACGTAAGAAACGCTATTGAAGCAGGAAAAAAAGAAGAAGCATCATCTCTTCTAGTAACTGCACAAAAGCTTCTTTCTCGTCTTTCTAAGCATGGTGTTATCAAAGGTAACGCTGCTGGTAGAAAAACGTCTAGACTAGCTAGCCAAATCAACAAACTTTAATCTTTTACGAAAGTTTGAATATATAGAAAGCGGAGATTTTTCTCCGCTTTTTGTGTTTGTACTTACTTCTTAATATTTCTTAATATACTTCTAAATACTTAAGTATTCTCTTCTTAAACAGTCCCTTAACCAAAAATCCTTAGATTTCGCCATAATCTCAAAATTAATCATCTTTTGCTGAAAAGCTATTAATTCATCAAAGCCCCACTTACGAGAAGCGAGTTGAATTCCCCTATCATACTTACTTGGTGACTTTTTAGCGGCCAAGTACGAAGGATCTATAACCTTATTCACATGCCCCTGAAAAGAACGGAAAAAATCGAGATAGAGTCCAAAATCATCTTCAATTAGAAGTAGGTTTAAATAAAACCTTTTAAGATTTGATTGATTGAATAGATCGGCCTGATCAAAGAAGTCCAACTTCTTAACCTTAATTAATGATTTCGCCTTTTCAAGAGAGATTGCTCCCCTTTCATCAACATGGTGAGAAAGAATATGACAACAATTGAAATAGTCACTGGCATTATCTGGAACCGACTTCTCGATAAAGTTTTTAATTTGTGGTGAGATTTGAAAACCAAAGTAATTTGCGAATACATCGAGGTATTGGCCGAAGTGCCACGGCTTTGGAGCACTTAAAGAAAGTGATGTTAAGTCATCTTTTGGAAAACCTTTTGGAAGCCTTCCCTTCGTTATAAAAATAATCGATTCATTAATTAAATGACGATTATTATTAAAAGTTTCGAATGCATTTGCCTTAATATCTTGAGCATCAATAATGATGAATGGGCCAGAAGGGCCAAATAAACCACCTCCAGCTAAAAGCTCTTGCTCAATAAAGTCGAGACTAAACTCATGCGGCCAAAGTTTTTTTGCTTTCTTGGCCAAACTGTCGCAAATAATTTTTGAGGTAAATTCATCTGGGACACTTAAGTGGTAGACACCTTCAAAAGCTTCCAAAATAGAAACAATCTTATCAATTCCGCTAAGTTCAAAGCTTTGCTTTTTAGAAGGCATAAAGAAGCACCTCTCTAAAATCTTCTCCAAAATCCTTCGCATCATCTGCTAGAGACTTTTTAAATGTTCCTCTATTCTTAACACTTCTTAAAGGCGCAGAACTATCGATTCCTCCAACAGTATTTTCAATGATATATGAACTATTGATTGAGAACTTCTTTGAGAAGATACTACGTGGAAATTGCGAATGATCTAATTTATAAAATGATTCATAAAATTTAATTTCTTCAAAATTTGGTTTTTTAAAGACACTAACTTCAACTTCAAAATCATAGGCACCTTCAGTTGAAAGATAGAAGGCATTCCTATTCCCACTAAGCTGATTCTTTTGATCATCACTCATCAGGGTATCACCTTGTTCTCTGACTTCCTTACCGGCCATTTTCTTACTCGTAATTTCAGCAAGTAAAATAGCGTCACTGCGATAGTTCTTTCCAGTACGAACTCTTAAGTTACTAAATGAAGATAAGGTTTCAACAATTTGATCAGTATAAATTTGTGAAAGGCCAGTAATTCCCGTGTGATTCTTAACAACAAAAACTGTTACACTGTGAACACCTTGTGCTTCAAACGGATTACTTGAGTCACTAAAACGATACCCCGCACAAGAGCTCAATAAAAGGACGCTGATAAGTATAAGAAACTTCATATTACTAATATGCCTAGGATTAATGGAATCGTCTATTACTTTGACTGTAAGAGCCTATTTAATATATGATGCATGCTGTGAAAAACCTCAAAGACATCCTCAAAGATATTGATACTGACGGGCAATTAGCACGTTACAAGAACTATGCTCCAAAGAAAAAAGGACTTGGAAGTGTGGATCTTTTTGACTTCCTCGATCTGTCAAATTCATGGGATAAAATTGTTGGTCCAAGACTTTCACAATTTACAATTCCACTAAAGCTTAAGCACAAGTCTCTGACAATTTTAACTTCTCACCCTGTCTATGCTCAACAACTAAAATATATGGAAACAGAAATTATCAAATCGATTGGTAATGTTCTGCCACAAACAAAAGGCCATATCACAAAAGTATTCTTCCAAGTTGATAATCAATATTTCACAAAGAAGAAGTCTGCCGTTGTTAAGAAAGAGCAAGTAAAGAAAGAAGTTGAAAATAGACTTCACCCTCAATCGCCCGAATACAAGGCCATTATGCAGGCAGCAGAGAATGAGTTTAGAGATATTGGTGATAAGGACCTTAAAGAATCACTAAAGTCTTTATACTTTCAATTACGAACGAAGAAGTAAGTAGATTGAAAAGGCACTGGCCTCACTTACCTTCTCAACTCGATACTTAAGTGAAAGCTCTTTAATAACTCTGATGCTGTCTTTATCCTCACGGCAAACAAAGAAGAGTCTTCCATTAGCAGATAAAAGCTCAACACCTCTACTCAAAAGGCCATTTAGTTGTCCATCCTTATACTCTCGACAAATTCTTGTTCTTTCATCTTTTGGTGAACGGCCACTGGCGTGATGAAAGTAAGGAGGATTCATTACAATTAGATCATATCGATCTTGAGACTGTTCTAAATCTTTTAGAATATTACAAATATTGATATTGAAATCTGTATTAGGAAAGTATTCACTTACTTGGCCAATATTATTTTCAAGGTGCTTTCTGTAATCCTCTTGTCGTTCATAGAAATCAATAGAGCTCACCTTAAGAGAAGGGTCATCCATTATTTTTTGAAGAATCTCAAGAGAGATAACACCACTGCCACAGCATAGGTCTGCAACTCTTCCAGGACTAATAAAGTTTTCAATAAGATAGTTAACGACGAGATTTGCTAGTTCAATTGAATCACGTGAAAAACGATAAAACTCAGGTTGAGAATAATTAGTAATTAATTCCATGCCTATCTAAAGTTTTGAGAATATTTTGAATATCCTCACCTTCACGAATAATCTTTGCACTAAGACCAGAGATAAATACAATTGTCGAAGATTTACCACTTGGAACTAAGTACTCAGAACTAATAAAATTTGTTTTTGGACAATGCTTTTGCCAAAAGAGGTTCGCCTCATCAGAGTCACTAATCGGATCTTCACCAGTTAGATTTAAACTAGTAGAAGTTATAAAGCCAGGAAAATCCTTTATGCATTCATCGATAATCTCATTTTGAATTACGCGAAAACAGATATAATTTGTTTCATCAAATGGCCCTGATGGAAAGCTAATCTTCAAGCTGGCCTTAGGAATACCAACTGTAATTTGATACTTAAAAAGCTCATCAAATAATTCATCTAAACTTTCAGATCCACGAAAGTTTTGGACTATATTCTGTATATCATTTGTTAAGATACTTAAGGGCTTATTTATAGAAGTCCCCTTAATTTTAGCAATTAACTCATATGTTTCAATTTCAAATGGATTTCCACCAATTCCCCATACGGTATCAGTTGGATAGATAAAGATATTTTTCATAGATCGACCATTATATTCTTAATTATATTTTCGTCCCTTTGACCTAGATATAGTAAATGAAACGCAATCCAGCTACTATTTTTTTCACTTAACTTATTCGCCAAGTATGTTCTTTCAATACTAAAGATTGGCCTTTCAAAAAATAAGTCTTTCTTAATAAGCTCTCTCTTAAAGACAGGATTTCTTAGCCCAACAATTAAGGCCATCATCTTCTCAAAATTATAAGACTTATATGAAGTCGCTACTTTATTAATTAAATCATCTCTCTTCTTTCCAATATTAGGAATATTATACTCAAATAGAATATTCCCATAAGCATCGAATCCTTGAATAGCAGGTGTATTAAAATAGCGCTCAACTAGCTTCTGCTTCATCTTAAAATCATCAAGCTCTTGGACCCAAAACGGTGCGAGCTTAACTCCAAACTTATAACTTGATAGATCAAACTCTAGAGCAGATCCAAATGTCTGATTTAGAAGCTGTGTTAACTTTAATCGACTATCTCCTGTAGAGATATGAGTAAATTTTTTAAAAAGCATTAATTTATAAACTTCGTCTATACTTGAGTCATTTATAATATTAAATACTCTAATTAGAGCGGCTTCATATCGAGCTCTGGCTTGTTTTGGAATATTATTATTTATCCAAACAGGATAAAGCTCAATATTCCTCTTTAGAAGGTCAATGATAATGCCAGTGAGCCATTCTCCCTTATTAAGAGAAGATGCTATAACAATCTCTAACACAAGCTGATGAAAGTTGCTTCTTTCTAATTTTTTTAATAACTTTTGATGAGCTATTTTCTTACTATCGAATTTTATCTTGAGAGCACTTTCCAGCTCTTCAACCTGCTTCATTGAGCGGACTTCACTTTTATTCTTTAAAACTATATCAGAGTAAAAAAGTTCCTGACACTTAGTCTGGAATTCAATCCATTGATTTGAAGATTGACCAGATGTTGTGAAAGCATAAATTAAATTAAATTCAAATTTAGAAATATCAGAGCAATTAGTAGGTGGTGATTTTACAAACTCCGGCTTATATTCAACACCACTCAAAGATAAGTTATAAGATATATTAACAAAGTTTAAAAATATCTTTTTTTTTTATCAACTTGGAATTCTTGAGCAAGAACAGTTGTTGTCGGCATCTTGAATTGCATCTTAGAGAAAAGATCTTTCCCAACTAATTTCGAATAAAATTTCGAGATAAAGAAAAGTAAAATAATGAGTACACCAATTGCCAAATAAACGAAGCTATAATCACTCTTTCTTTTCTTCTTTTTGGATTTTCCTGATTTCTTCTTAACTTTCTTTTTTCTAGGTCGAGGCATTTCAACTACCTTCATAGGCTGAACACTATCCTCATCTTCATTTAAAACTGGAGCCGACTTTGGTAGATCGGCCAATTTTTCGCTCTCAAGTATAAGCCTAGCATCTTCAGCAATATTATCGAGGTCAGGTTTAGCCTCAGATTCCTCTTTTTGTACGTTAACTTCTGCTTCCGCTTCTGCAACTAGCAGGTCAATTTGGCTACCTGCTGAACTCTCTTCTTCCTTTTCAAGAGAAATTGTATTTTGAGTACTACCAACATCAGGAAAATCTAAATCATCATTACATGGTAGAATTATCTCTTCTTCCTCTTCAATATTCATGGCCAAAGCAACTTCTGACATACTTACACCAGAGTCCAGATCCTTTAGAGGACTTGCGTTTACAGGAGCATCGTGCTGTGGAAGAGTGTTATTGCTATAATCTATGGGCTCAGGAAAGTCGAGGTCACCATCTTCTGGTAACACGATCTCTTCATCATCTTCATTTGTACTAATCGAAATCGCTCCACTCGATGAAGCCTCAACTTGAGGAGTTGGAGGTGTCGATGGAACATCCTCTTTAAAATCCTTTATCTTATCAACGATACCAGTAGTCTTTACTAGTTTTGTTACACTAGAGGCCACCTTCGTTTTTGCTTCAGAAACCGGATTAAAATTCTGCTCTTCTTCGCCAAATAAGTAACGATTCAATAAGTCGTCTTCTTTAATCCAAAACCAATAACCATTACCACTACAGATTTCATCTTCATCCGTAAGAGTTCCATCTTGAACAAATTCGATAACTTTTTGTTTCGAAAGTGGGCCAAGAATCTTATTTGATTTTGTGCGAATTAGCCAATTTCTATTGTCCATCATCTATTTACTACATCCTATAGAAAGATTCCTATAAATCCTTTTAAGTCCTCATCATTAAACTTTAGACCAAGACTGTAGACCGCATGTGGGTCATTAATTAAATCCTCACCTTCGATTTTACCATAAAGTACATTCCAAAGTTGTAAATCTAGACCAACACGAATATTTGGCCCTACATCTTCACGATAATCAAAAACTTCTAGTGTCGATACCAGACCATAATCATCAAAATTATAATCCACAGCAAATCCACCATATGATTCAATTAGACCACCACGAAACGTCCAATTATCAATTCGTCGCCCAAGCTGAAGATTAAGAAGCACATCATTATACTTTCTCTTCTTTTCATCAACGGTAGTTGTCGTTCCACCAACTGTTGTTTCCGTAATTTTTCTTCTTTCTGGTCCAAACTCAGTCGTTGTTACACCAAGTAAATAGAAGCGACCTGGTGAAGGAAATATTCTAAGCTCAGCAGTTGTGTCCGTTTGCCCTGTTCCAGTATTAGCACCTGTATAAACAGAAAACTGTGTACGGATACTATCAACACGTCCAATAACTTTTTGTACACTTGCTAGAGTCGTTTTAACTTCATCAGCTATCTCTTCTTCAACTAAAAGTTTACCTACAGTTCCCTTCCCATCTTTTATATCTCTTACAAGGTCTTGGAGGTCTGCCATCATGCGATCTGTTTTCTTTAAGATTTCCTTAACGTCCGCGACAGCACTTTCTGGCTCATTAGCATCCGTCTGATATGCAATCTGATCAGAGAAAGCTTCTAAATTATTAACAATATTTTGAATCTTCTCATTATTTCGCCCAACCATATCGTTTAGCTTCGACGTCATCTCACGAGTATTTTCGAGTGTAAGCTGAACATCGCGAATAATCTTCTTCATGGCCGGTTCACCACCTTCAGGAACAAATGACTCTTTGATACTACCAACTAGAGTTTTCACATCTTGCATAACTTCAGTTGCATCTTTTAAGAGAGTTTCAATTCCTGCTTTTTCCTCCGCAATAATCTCAGAGCCATCAGGAAGTACTTCTTTTGAGTTTTCAATATAAATCTCTAAATACTTATCCCCTAGGAAACCAACTGAACGAATCTTAAGCTTAGATCCCTTTGTAATCCCTACTCTTGAAAGAACTTCAAAAGTAATTTCTGCTTTATTCCCAATAAGACGAATATCCTTAATTCTACCGGCATTAATACCGGCAACCTTAATTGGCGTTTTTGGAAAAATACCAGAAGCATCGCTAACCGTAGTGTAATACTCATTATAAGTTCCAAACCCTGATTGATTCGAAGTTACAACAAGTGACATGACAACGACAGCTATCATGGCAGTAAGGGCCATCAACCCTACTTTAAATTCATTCATTTTTAACCCTCTTCCCTAGGCTTAGTACTTACAGATTTATAAACTCTTGCACGAGCGGGTGCTTTGAATTTTTAAACTCTTTTGCAGGTAAGTACTCAACAATATTACCACGATTCAGGAAGGCAACGTAGTCGGAAATTTCCAGCGTTGCTTTTACATCGTGAGAAATAATAATTGACGTTAATCCTATATTTTTATGTTTATGGCCTGTATCGACAATTAAGTCGTTGACCATTTTTGTCGTAATTGGATCCAGACCAGTAGTTGGTTCATCATAGAGCATTACTTGTGGACTCAAGGCAAGTGCTCTTGCAAGACCAACCCTTTTTCTCATCCCACCAGAAAGTTCGCTTGGTAGCTTATCAAAAGAAATTTCTTGAAGTCCAACTGACTTAAGTAAACCGAACACTTTCTCTTCAACTTCCTCAGGACTCATTTTTGTAAATTCTTCTAATGGAAAGGCTACATTTTCATAAGTAGTTTTAGAATCAAAAAGCGCTGCATATTGAAAAAGCATTCCGTAATTTTGACGAAATCTTCTAAGCTCATCCTCTTCTAAGAGGGAAAGATCTTTACCTAAAACTTCAATCTTCCCAGAAGTTGGATGATGGAGTCCTAAGATATGTTTTAAAAGAGTTGACTTACCTGCTCCTGAGAATCCTAGAATTGTAGTAATACTTCCTCTTTCAATATCAAAACTTAGATCATTTAAAACTGTATGCTTACCAAAAGTCTTAGTTAAATTAGATATTTTTACTGACGAATCTTTAAAGTGTAACATTCTACATCACCTGCACTAAAAAGCTCGTTAAGAAATAGTCAAGAACGAGTACGGAGATCATTCCCCAAACAACAGCTAAATTAGTTCCCTTACCTACACCTTGGGCCCCTTTTGTAACAGAAAAGCCAAAGTATGTACCAATAACAGAAATAACAAAACCAAATACTGTTGCTTTAATAATCCCTTGAAAGATGTCTGAGACGTACATGAACTGACCAAGCTTTGAGAGATAGATTGCATCATCAATTTTTAATGCAATCGTACCAACAATATAAGAACCAATATTTCCAACAAGTAAAAAGAAAATAGACAGTAGTGGAAGTGAAAGTGTTCCTGCAACGATTCTTGGAACGGCAAGAAATTGAACACTACTAATGCCCATAACTTCTAGAGCATCAATTTGCTCCGTCACCTTCATTGTTCCTATCTGTGCGGCCATTGCTGCTCCTGCACGTCCAGCAACAATAAGTCCTGTTAAAACAGGTGCAAGCTCTTTTGCTAAAGTAATAGCAACAACTGGCCCAACTAATGAATCAACATTTATTAACTTAAAGCCAAAATAGGTCTGATAGGCCATAACCATTCCTGTAAATGATCCGGCCAAAAAAATAATGAATAAACTTTTATTGCCAATAAAATCCATCTGCTCAAAAAATAATTTAAAGCGATAAGGCCTTCTAGTTGCCCAATAGAAAAAGCTAACGATAAAATTCATTATCGTACCAAGGCCCGCAATATTTTTAATAAAGATACGGCCTAAGTTTTCATTAAAGATTACAAAACTTTTAAGTAAATAATTCATTACTGAAATTTTAAATGAAAAAGAGTGAAACTGCTACTTACTGGCGATAAATTTTGGGAATTCTTTCTGTTAAGTGAATAAACACTTCATAAGGAATTGTCTTAGACTCAAGGCAAATATTTGAAAAGTTTTCACCTTCCTGATCCCAAACCACGAATCTCTCCCCATTTTTTATTTCAAGACTTTGATTATTAAATAAAATTTGTCCCATATCCATATTCACTCGTCCTACAATTTGGCCGACTTCACTGCCATGTCTCAAGTGAACATTTTGGTAGCGAGTTGAAAACCCATCACCATAACCCAGAGCAAATATTCCGACGACCCCATCCGTTGGACATGGAGTTGCTCCGTATCCAATTGGCGTACCTCGATCAACTTTAAAACTATTAATAAAAGTTGTTTCGAGTCTTGAAATTAATTTTCCTTGCCAACAGCTCAAATGACTATATTGAGGAAGCAGTGATGTTGGCCCATACATCATAAGCCCCGGTCTGATATGTGTTTCTTCTAGTCCTACTTTTTGCTCAATAGCTCCAGAATTTGCTAGAGAAGACTTATCAATTTCAATTCCTGCGGCAGTTAATTGAGACTTTAATTCTCGCCAATTTTCCTTCTGCGCAAGATTTCTCTTATTCTTAATCATTGATAAACTTGAACTCGAGAAATGAGACATCAGATGATAAATACTGTTCCTACCAGATGCCTTGATTAGTTTAACGACTTCATCAACTCGATCAAGTCTTAAGCCTAAGCGATTCATACCCGTGTTAAATTTTAAACACAGTGGGAAAAATCTAAAGTCTTCCTGCTCTAAAAAATACTTCAAATTTGATTCATTTGATAAAACAGGAATTATACGGTTATTTAGATAGATGTCGGCTGCTTCTTGAAGATCGAGATTTACATCAGAGAAAACGTAAACTTCAAACTCTCCATTTGGTATTTCTTCACGAAGCCTTAATGCTTCACCAATACTAGCACAGCCAAATTCCTTTATTCCCAATTCAAAATACGCAAACTTAACGATAGGAACCATTCCATGGCCATAGGCATTTGCCTTAACCATAAAAAGGGCCTCATTATTTGGACAAATTTCTTTTAGTAGTTGATAGTTACTTGCAAGATTTGAGACGTTAATCTCCATGCAACTTTTTATTCTCATAATGTTCTTTCTTGAAACGATCTCTTAGATTTCAATTTTCTTGCAGTTGTTACCATTGAGTATTGAGAATACGGAACTTCAAATACGTTTAAAGACATTGATAGAATTAAGCTCTTATCCTTCCCTGAGAAATACTTTGCTAAACGAATATTCTTACAAAGATCTTTCGTTGCCTCAAAACTCTCATCAAAGAAGTCATTTTCAACATTTAAAATAATTGATTCAAAAGAGATATTATATATATTTGATAAATTAGTTACCTGCGATAAGTTGATCTTCATATCACGCCAAAAAGTTTCCCAATCAAAATCAAAGTCAGATCTTAACTCTAATAGGTCTGTAATTTCAGACGTATCTACTGCAATTAAATTTCTTCCGTGAGTAGTTTGAGAGATTTCTCCAAGGAGCTCAAACGGGCCTTGAACACTTGCAACTGCTGCAGAGTGAGTATTTGCATTGACGAGTTGTGAATAAACTCCACTAAGCAGAGACTCTACAACTTGCCAGTTAAAATTAAATAAATAATCGCGGTCTACTTCAAGTGCGACAACAGCTGTAATATCTTCTGCGTTAGCCGACATTGCAAGAGTGACAACAGGATTATGAACAAGGTTAGAAACAATATTTTTAACCATATTCATTCCGTTCTCATTGACACCATTTAGTCTAATATGGCCTAGCCAAATATCAGGGACATTGATATTTTTCATCCCATCGTACTTAACAGCACATAATTTATTTGTTTTTCGATTAAGTTCAAAGACCGTAATACTTGCGACGAATTCTTGTGGCTCAAATACATTTGCAACTAATGATTTAAAATCACTATTATCCTTATTAAAGTTTATCGAATCACAAACTTCAAAGAAGTCCTTTCCATACAAAGTCTTTGTTCTTTCACTCTCTAGACTAGCAACTAGTGCTTCTTGCTTATGACGATACTTATCGTGGAAAGCTTCAAACTGACTCACCTGTCTCATTAATGCTGTTTTGCGATTGTATTGATCGAGAACACCACGAACTTGAACAAGTAAATCGAGTCCCGTGAAAATTGAGCCAAGGCTTTCAATTTTTGCAACAGACTTAAGATCAGAATTTGAGTTAACAATGAACACTCTTTCAACTTTCTTTAGCTCTGGGCGATCAAATAGAGATTGGCCTTCGTAGTCCACATCTTGAGCGCGCACTAAAACTAAGTCATATTGTCTTTGAATATGAGATATTAGAAATGTGTTAGCATCATCAAATGAATCGATAAGAATATTGATATTTTTAAAGATTTTAGAAAATCCCTTACAATCTTCAATCATTGAAGAAAGAACGGCTACTTTTGGACTAATCATTGTCATGGCGCAAAAACTCCTTCTAAGGACATAACATCGTCTAAAATCGTATCAAAATACAAGGGCTATAGCAATTTTAAGAGCTCTTCTACTGTATTTATTTCTTGAATTTGGGACTGAGTTAGAAATAGATCACTTTTTTCATAGCGTGGAACACGTTTTTCATAAAGATCCTTCATGAAATCCATTCCATTCTTTGCTAGTGGGCGATTACCTTCTTTTTTAAGTCTCTCCCAACACTCTTCAAAAGTACTTTGAATATAAACTAGTTTTCCACCAACTTCAGAGATGAAATCAACAACATCTTGCTCATCGAGTGCTCCGGCCCCTAGTGAAATGAGGTAGTCATCTTTCATATTTTGATGAAGGAGCTTAATCATATCAATTTCGTCTTTGCGATACTCATCGATTCCAATGTCTTCGATATACCCAGCTAACGTGTCATAACCAGTACCCATGCGATTAAAGATTTCTTCATCTAAGTCAAATACTTGAAATTGATCGTTCTTAGATAACTTCTCACCAAATGTTGTTTTGCCGGCTCCAGAAAAGCCCGTTAGAAAGATTCTCATAAGTAAAAAAGTACACGATTACGTTCATAATGTCCCAATTTTCTTGCCTTTTGGCCCTTCGCAATATAAACAGAGAGTTCAAATGACAGAGGATAAAATGCAAATCGTAAATAAAGATAATACATTCTTGAAAGACTCAACCATCCTTATCTCTCGTGTTGGTGACGAATTTGAAACTTACCAACTAACTGATAAGGATAATGCATGGGTAAAATCAATTCTTGATGGCATCACAAAAGACTTCGATCCGGAAGTTAAGCCAGAAGGCCTTGAGCACTTAAATGTTGAGCTTCAACTAAAGAATGCTCGTGACTATACTTTTGGCGAGCACCTTATTGTAAAAGGAAAAGCTTCTGGAGCCTATACAGCAACTTGTGTTCGCTGCTTACTAGACACTCCCCAAGAGTTTGAAACTGAATTTACATGTGCTTTCATCAATAAGAGATATGAAGATGATCCAGTGTATGAGGAAGTCGACGAAATTTATATTTCAGATGAAACGGCCGATATGTTTTTTCATGAAAGAGGTAAGGCAGATCTAAGAGAAGCAGTAGCTGAAAATTGCTTTTTGGCCATAAATCACTACCCAGTTCATGACGCGGATTGCAAAGGTCTTTGCCAAACTTGTGGAGTCGACCTAAATACAGACAGTTGCGGACATAGCAATTAATTAGGCCTAACTTTTAGGCTTGTAATAATGAAGTGAGTAAGGTAATAAAGTAAGCTCACAATTGTAGTTAAATATTGAAGTTGAATATAACGGAGTAGAAAATGGCAGTACCTAAGAAGAAGACAAGTGTTTCAAGAAAAGGCCTAAGAAGAGCTGGACAAACACACAAGCTTTACGCGAACAATGTAGTTGTAGCTGATTCAACAACTGGTGAACTAACTAAGAAGGGATGTATCTCTCCATCTGGTTACTGGAAAGGTAAGAAAATCTTCGCTACAAAAGCAGACGCAGAAGAAGTAGAAGAATAAGATAATTCATTATTTTTCATATAAAAAAGCCCACTCTTTCGAGTGGGCTTTTTGCGTTTTAATTGATTTAAACAAAAACATAACGAAAATCAGTTTGACCCATCAAACTCTCTTTTAGTATAAGTTAGATACACAAACAGAGAGAGACGCATGAGATTACTTTTAACAATAGCATTCGTATTTAACACATTTGCATTATCACCTTTAGATGAAGCGCTTTCTAAGCTCATCAAAAAACACAACTTAACTTCCCTACCTGAATCACAATTACAAAACCAGAATGAAGTCATCCTAGGCTCAAGATTATTTGCAGAGGTTCGTCTTAGTGGAAATAAAGATATCACCTGTATGCACTGTCATCACCCAATGTTGGGAACAGGTGACAATATTCCATTCTCGATTGGAACAGGCGGTGCCGGACTTGGAAAAAGTCGTGTTCAAGATGGCAAAGGGCCCATCATCAAGCGCCATGCTCCAGCACTAATCAACCTTGGTTATGATGAAATCACTGATATGTTTTGGGACGGAAGAGTTCATGTAGACAGGACCAAGGGAGAATTTAAAACACCTAGTGCTGAGTTAAACGCTAAGACAGAATTAAATAAGAAGATTCGCAATGCACTTGCGGCGCAAGTTATCTTTCCTCTTCTTTCGGTTGAAGAGATGCTAGGAAAGGATAATGAAATCGCTTCTCAAAAAGGAGATCTAGCAAAATGGGATGCATATGTTCATCGCCTACTAAATGGATCTAAAAGTGCCATGTACCAAAACCTCTTCAAGAGGGCATACCCTAGAGACTTTGAAGCCGGAAAGATCGATATCTCACACGTTGCTAACTCACTTGCTGCCTTCATTACAAGAAACTTCAATCTTGTTGATACACCATATGACGAGTACTTAAACGGTGATCTAAGTGCATTAAATGAGTCTGAAAAAAGAGGACTTAAGACTTTCTTAGATAAAGGCGCATGCATCAATTGCCACAGTGGCCAACATTTAACAGACTGGGATTACAAGTCAATTGGGTTACCGCAAATTGGACCAATTAGCGCTACGGCAACTTTGAATGACAAAGGACGTTTTGAAGTAACAGGTAAAAAAGCAGATCAATATAATTTCAGGACACCACCACTTAGAAATATACACTTATCTGCTCCTTATATGCACAATGGTGCCTATGAGACCCTAGAAGAGGTTGTTGAGCACTATAATCACACTCGTGTGGCCATAAAAAACTATATTGTTAACGAAGTAACTCAAGGTCACTACGAAGAAAAAATCGTTAAAGATGAAAATTTTATTAACAATAAATTGCGATATCAGTTAATAAGCGATGACGATATTAGACGTCCTCTGCAACTAACAGAGGATGAAAAGGCAGACCTTGTTCAATTCCTAAAGACAGGATTGGCTTCACGCCGTCTACAAAGGCTTGAACAAGCTTCAAAACTTTTAAAATGAACGCAAGGCCACAAATGTGGCCTTTTTATGTAAATTTCACCTAAAAACACACAGTGTCAAATAATAACGCCCCTGCCCTTCCCCATCATTGTTATACTCAATAAAATAGGCGCAATTTTTTATTACCAAGATTAGGAATTTAAATGGATATTAAAGTAAAGATTAAAGGAACTGGAATCTACGCTCCAAAAGAAGTTAGAACAAATGTCGACCTAGAAAGCATGGTCGAAACAAGTGATGAATGGATTTATGAAAGGACGGGAATTCGTCAACGTCATATTTGCTCAACAGAAGGTGGCGAATGGCCAAGTGATATGGCCTACCATGCAACTCAAGATGCACTAAAAGCAGCAAACCTTGAACCGAATGATATTGATATGATTATCTTCGCTTCGGTTACTCCAGATTACAAACTTCCTAATACAGCTTGTATTCTTCAACAAAAATTAGGAATCACAAATAAGTGTGCGGCCATTGATATCGCAGCAGCTTGTTCGGGATTCGTTTACGGATTAAATATGGTAACAGGACTAATTCGCATGGGTGCTATTAAGAATGCACTTGTCGTTGGTTCTGAAATGCTATCAAGAGAAGTTAACTGGGAAGATCGAAACACTTGTATTCTTTTTGGGGATGGCTGTGGTGTTGCGATTGTTGGTGCAAACGAAGATGATGATGATTCAGATATTTTATCACTTGAACTCGGTGCAGATGGTGCAGGTAAAGAATTCTTTGACCAACCAGTTGGTGGAGCGGTTGATCCAATTACAACTCAACACCTAGACGAAAGAACTCACTATATGCAAATGAAAGGTAAAGAAATGTTCCGTGTAGCAACGAGAACACTTGCCGAAAATGCAAAAAAAGTTTTAGAAAAAGCAGGTAAAGATCTCGAAGAAGTTGATTGGCTAATTCCTCACCAAGCAAACGTGAGAATTATCGAAACTACTGGTAAGCTTCTAGGAATTAATCCTGAGAAAGTTATTGTTAATATTGATAAGTATGCAAATACATCAGCAGCAACTGTTCCAATTGCAATGCACGAAGCAATTGTTGATGGAAGAATCAAACGTGGTCAGCTATTATTGCTAGATGCATTTGGTGCGGGCTTAACGAGTGGAGCAACTCTACTTAGGTATTAATTAAGGTTTTATATTATGAAAAAAGTTGTTTTAATTTTCCCTGGTCAGGGATCACAATACGTAGGAATGGGAAAGAGTCTTGAAGGACACCCATCATTTGAATTACTTGAAAAAGCAAACAGTGCTCTCGGCTATAACCTTTCAAATATCATGCTTGAAGGCCCGGAAGAAGAGCTTACGCTTACTCAAAATACACAACCAGCAATTTTAACTTATTCAATTGGTCTATTCCAAAAGGCTAAAGAATTACTAGATGAAGCTGGCGTAGAAGTTTCATGTGTACTTGGACACTCTGTTGGTGAATATCCTGCCCTCGTTGCAGCTGGAACGCTGAGCTTTGAAGACGCTCTAAGATCTGTTCATAATCGTGGAAAATATATGCAAGAAGCTGTTCCTGCGGGAATGGGAAAAATGTATGCCGTTATGAGAGTTCCTGCTGAAATTGTTGAAAAGGCATGCAAGGAAGTTTCAACTGAAGGTAACGAGGTTATGCCTGCCAACTTTAATGAGCCAGGGCAAATCGTTATTTCAGGACATGCAGATGCCTGTGATAAGGCCGTTGCTTGGATCACAGAAAACTTCTCAGACCCACATAAGACAGTTGAATTAAAAGTTAGTGCACCATTCCACTCTAGTCTTATGAAGCCGGCCAGAGAGAATATGGCAGCATTTTTTAATGACGTAACTTTTAATAAAACGACAATTCCTTATATTGCCAATATTGACGCCAAAAAGTATCAAATTGGTACAGACGGTGAAGTTGTTAAAGAGAACCTAATCAAACAAATAGATGGTTCAGTTCTTTGGACTCAAAGTTTTGCAAGCCTAGATGATGACACTCTTTGTGTCGAAGTTGGGCCAGGACGTGTCCTAATGGGACTAGCAAGAAAGATTAACCGTAACATCAAAGTTATCTCACTAGATAAAGAAGGTGCTTTTGATGAGCTTAGGGAAGCTTTAAACTCATAGGAGCAAATATGATTGCAACTTATAATGATTTAAAAAATAAAAGAGTATTAGTAACTGGTGCAAGCCGTGGTATTGGGCTAGATATTGCAAAATCACTGGCTGCTCAAGGTGCTCACGTTATCTTCAACTACCGTGAAGGAAAAGAAGATCTAGCTAAAGAAGTTGAGGCTCAACTTAAAGGGCTTGGTGCTTCAAATGTTACAGGACTTATGTTTGATCTTAATAATGAAGAACAAATGAAAACGGCCGTAAATGACTTCGTAAAGGAATTTGGTCCAATTGAAGGTCTTGTAAACAATGCAGGTGTTTCAAAAGACACCCTTCTTCTAAGAACTAGAAAAACTGATCTTGACGCAGTAATTGATACGAACCTAAAAGGCGCTATCATGCTAACAAGTATCTGTTCACGTGGATTCTTAAAAGCTGAAAACGTATCAATTGTTAATATGAGCTCGGTTGTTGGACTTATGGGAAATGTTTCTCAGACGGCTTACGCGGCCTCTAAAGCAGGTTTAATTGGTGCAACGAAGTCAATTGCTAAAGAATTAGCTAGCCGCAACATTCGTTGTAACGCAATTTGTCCAGGCTTTATCCAAACAGATATGACAGATGCTCTTGAAGAAAAGGCCAAGGAAGCCTATATTGCTTCGATTCCAACTTCACGCTTTGGGTCAACTGAAGATGTATCAAATCTTGTGTGCTTTCTACTTAGCCAAGCGTCAGGATATATTACAGGTGAAGTTATTAAAATTGACGGTGGACTTTATATCTAGAAAAATATTAATATACTGAAATTAAATTTTTATAATAAGAGAGAGAAATTGAGTTTATAACTTAATATATTTATTAGGAGACAAATATGGAACAAAAAGTAATTCAACTAGTAGCGGATCAAACAAAAATCGATATCGCAAAAATCAATGCTACAACTTCATTCGTAGACGATCTAAACCTAGACTCACTAGACATCGTTGAGCTTATGATGAAAATGGAAGATGAATTTGATATTCAAATCCCAGAAGAAGATGCAGAAGGTCTTAAGTCTGTTCAAGACGTTGTTAAGTACCTAGAGTCTAAGCAATAATCAAAAATTAATACTTAGATAAAAAAGCCTGCAAATTGCAGGCTTTCTTTTTATAAATTTTTACAACTTTTAATCTGAAAAGTTTTGTAATCGTACTTAATTTCAACCTTCTCTTTTGATTTTATTGCCATTTGAAAGCACTTCGCATCTTTTTTGCTCGCTCGATAAAAGGGAGCACTCTCCACGAAACTAAGAGTAATTTGATCTTTCTCTAGCTTAAAAGTTGAAACATGATATTGCGATGTTGCCAGGTTGGCCGCATGAACAGATACATGGCTTAATAGTATACAAAGAATTATTTTTTTCATTTCAATTATTCCTAAAGAGTTCTCTTCTCATAATTTGCTAGTAATTCCTTTGCTGCCTTAGATCTAGCTTCGCGACTCATCATAGTGGACGCAGTTTGTGGATGATATGACTCCCTACTAGCAATTCCAAAAGCAGTCTTCCCTACACTCACAGCATCTAAGCTTGGAGGAAACCCCACATGATCGACTTTAGAAGCATCCGCCCCCATCGTCTCTAGCCACTCATTAACAAGAATCGGTTTTGAAGCAATTGCCGGATCAATGATCATCTTGGAAACTCCGCCTCTTCCATTATCAACATAAACAACAGGTGCCGTATGATAACTCCAGAAAGGATATTGTTGGTTAGGAATTTTAAGCTTTCCTGATGCCCAGGCCTTATCTGCAACAACACCTTCTTCTTCAAACATATTAACCATAAGTTCTGAACGAGCATAGCATCCGTCTTGTACATAATCCCAGGCCATCCCTTTCATTGCACGGGCCTTCTTAAAAAGTTCATTTGCTTTTTGAATTGAGATAACGCCACTAGCACGTGGACGATAGTCTTGAACTTTCTCATATGAATCAGAAGCATAGTAACTATCACCATCGCGACAGCTATTCTTCGGTAAAAATTGGCGATTGATATACTGACTATTAATATTTCCATTTACGACATCAACAAGATGAATGAAATCTAAATTGTCTCTTTCGCGAACTGATTGCCTACCAAGTCCAATAATATCTCCCTGAATCTCTTTTGGGCAATGTGGAAGAACTTTTTTTAGATAGTCACTAAACCCAGCATCCTGCATGCTAAAGAAAGTTGTAGAGTTGTTCCCCATCGCTTCAGGTGCCTTTCTTTGAATAGTAAGTCGTGACTTCTCATACTCTTCATTTCTTTCAATAACAGCACCACCAAAAGTACGAGCATACTTGATATAACTATCGTTCTTAGTGAACTGAGCATTTCCTCTCGTGTCACGAGAGTAATTGATAGGCATATAAACATTTCGGGCCGGATCAAAAATGATGTAGTGATTATCACCACATTTTTTAATAGTACACTTAGTGGCCATCTCACACTGATGATTTTTGTTATTATTATCTTGGACCCACATTTTTGTGTACGCTTGGGTTACTTTTTCATTTTGTTTTTCAATATCATTTTCAACACCTTCTAAGATATTCTGTAAGCTATCTCTAATTTCTTCTTGAGAAGGATCAATATTTCTAATCAGCGAGAAGATCGATTTTTTTGCCTCATCCATTGATTGTATACGTGCGGCCGGTGTATCAAACTCCTGAACCGCTCTTTGAGAAACAAATTGCTTACTATTAGCATTATGAAAAATAACTTCATTTCCATCACTAATTGTTCTAACGGGAAAAAGTTCTGTTTCTTTACTACTCCCATTTCGGTAGATTCCAAATAAGTGGCCACTTTGGTTTCGTTGAAGAACAACTTGAGAGTCACCGTCTTCACAGATAACAACTGGAACTTCTTCTGGGGCATTGCAACTATCAAAGCGCATATCATTGGCAAACTCTACCGAAACCTTAGCACCGAAAGTGTAAACAGATAAAATTGACAGAATTAATAGGTTAAGCTTTTTCATGGCAGTCTTATCGTATAAGTCTCTAAAAATATTAAGTTATTAATGCTTAAAATGAATAATATGTTCAACTTACTGAAATTGCGTTAAGTATTAAACAGTAATCCTTGAAAAGCGTAAAAATTAAGACCCTCTACGCCTTGTCAAAATGCCTGCAAAATTATCAAATACTAGGAAAAAAACTAAGAAGTATTAAAGAAAATAAAGGAATATACATGAGTAGCAAAAGTAGTAAGCGCGTTGTTATCACAGGCCTTGGAACAATTTGTGGACTAGGTCACAACACTCAAGAAGTTTGGAATGGATTAATTGAAGGAAAATCAGGAATCTCAGAAGCTGAAAGCTTCCCTATTCCAGATCTTGCAATTAAGATTGCTGGTGAAGTTAAGAATTTCCAACTTGATGAAGGTATCATGGAAGCTCGTGAAGCAAAGAAATATGACCGCTTCATTCACTTCGCACTTCACGCCACAGAAGAAGCACTAAAAGACTCTGGTGCGAACCTAGAAGATTTTGACAAGTACAAAGTTGGTGCAATCCTAGGTGTTGGTATTGGTGGTTTCCCGATCACTGAAGACACAGCAAAGACATTCGTTGAGCGTGGGCCTCGTCGTATCTCACCTTTTTTCATTCCAGCAATTATTCCAAATATGGCCTCTGGTGTTCTAAGCATTAGACACGGCTTTATGGGGGTTAACTATACAGTTTCTTCAGCATGCGCATCTTCATGTCATGCAATTTCAAATGCAGTTGAGGAGATTCGCTCAGGACGTCACGACCTTATGATTACAGGTGGTACTGAAGCTGTTATCTGTAACCTCGGTATGGGTGGCTTCATTAATATGAAAGCTTTCTCAAAACGTACAGATGAGCCAACAAAAGCTTCTCGTCCATTTGATGTAGATCGTGATGGTTTTGTTATGGGTGAAGGTGCTGGTGTTCTAATTCTTGAAGACTATGACAGCGCTGTAAAAAGAGGTGCTAAGATCTATGCTGAGATCGTAGGTCATGGAGCTACTTCTGATGCTCACCATATTACTGCTCCACATCCAGAAGGAGACGGTGCTTATGGTTGTATGAAGAAAGCAATCGAGGATGCTGGGATAAGGCCAGAAGATATTGATTACGTAAATGCACATGGAACTTCTACTCCACTTGGGGATGTTGCTGAAACAGGTGCTATAAAAAGAGTTCTTGGAGAAGAGCACGCTAAGAAAATTAACGTATCTTCAACAAAGTCAATGACTGGCCACCTTCTTGGTGCAGCAGGTGGTGTTGAAACTGTTTTTACAGCTCTTGCTCTTCACCACGGAATCATCCCGCCAACAATTAACTTAGACAATCAAGACCCAAAATGTGATCTTAACTACACTGCAAATACTGCAGTTAAGAAAGATATTAAATACGCCCTAAATAACTCATTCGGTTTTGGGTCAACTAACTCTTCACTTGTATTGAAGAAAATTGAGGACTAAAAGAATGTTTCATAAAAACGCCAATAGTTTAGAAAAAATGGATGAGGAAATTTTCTCATTAACAAATAAAGAATTAGCAAGACAAGAGGAAGGCCTAGAACTTATCGCTTCAGAGAACTATACATCAAAAGCTGTCATGGAAGCACAAGGTTCAGTACTGACAAATAAGTATGCAGAAGGTTTGCCAAATAAGCGCTACTACGGTGGTTGTGAAGTTGTTGACTCAGTTGAGCAACTTGCAATCAATCGCCTTTGTGAGCTTTTTGGCTGTAAATTTGCCAACGTACAACCACACTCTGGTTCTAGTGCGAATATGGCAGCATATTTTTCAATTATTGCTCCGGGAGATAAAATTCTTGGAATGAATCTTTCTGAAGGTGGCCACTTAACTCATGGCTCTCCTGTTAACTTCTCAGGAAAGTATTTTGACGTGAAGTTTTATGGATTAAATCCAGAAACAGAAATGATCGACTACGATGATGTAAGAAGAGCTGCTAAAGAGCATCAACCAAAAGTAATTGTTGCTGGTGCATCAGCTTACCCAAGAACAATCAACTTCGCAAAGTTTAGAGAAATTGCAGATGAAGTTGGAGCTTACCTAATGGTAGATATGGCACACATTGCAGGACTTGTTGCTGCAGGCCTACATCCTTCACCATTTCCACATGCCCATATTGTGACATCAACAACTCACAAAACATTACGTGGACCACGTGGTGGAATTATCATGACAAATGATGAAGAACTTGCAAAAAAAATCAACTTTAATGTATTCCCAGGGATTCAAGGTGGCCCTCTTGAGCATGTTATTGCAGCAAAAGCAGTTTCATTCAAAGAAGCACTTGATCCACAATATAAGGATTACCAAAAACAAGTTATTACTAATGCTCAAGCACTAGCAAAGCAGCTTACTGACCTTGGAATGGAAATTGTTTCAGGGGGAACTGACAACCACTTAATCCTAATGAAGACAGATCCTGCCGGTGTTACTGGAAAGGTTGCTGAAAAGGCCCTAGAGGAAGCTGGGATTACTTGTAATAAGAATATGATTCCAGGTGACAAGAGGTCTCCATTTGTAACAAGTGGTATTCGTCTTGGAACACCAGCTCTTACAACTCGTGGGATGGCCGTAGAACAAATGATACAAATTGGAACTTGGATTGTTGAGGCACTTAAAAATGCTGAAAATCAAGCCGCGCTAAAAGACATCAAAGGCCAAGTTGAAAAACTTTGTAAAGAGTTTCCTGTTTATTAATTTCAATACTTTACGGAGGATAGTCTCCTGCTATCCTCCAATATTAATAAAATCTTACTAATCTTCCGATAACTAAATGAGATTTAGTTTACGGGGATATTGTGAGAAAGTTTCATTCAAGATTTATTTCGGCCATTTTAGTTTCAACTCTTTTGTCGTCTTGTGCTTCAACGCTCGATCAAATTGAAATGACGTACGATCAATACTCTTCCGCTGTTTCTCGCTATATCGCTTCTACGGCAACAGATTACAATCCGTCTAAATTTGAAATCAACAAAGACAACTTATACAAGCTACAAGAATCTGTTGAAAAAAACCTTGTATGGCGTATGGAATTTGCTAAGGCCAAGAAGAAGAAAAGTCAGAACTCCTTAAAGTTTATCTCTCCATACTTTGATTCAAATCAAAAGATTACTACTGAACTTAATACATTTTTAAAAAATATTTCATGGGTAACTGATCCAACAACTCGTTTTGAGATCCGTACTAATCAAATGACTCAAGTTGAGCAACGTCGTGAAATTTACTTCACAGGAAATCGTAAACTTAAAAGACATGAACGAGATGTGGACTATGCCATTATTAACCCTTACGACCATAAAGGGAGTGAAATTATTAAGGCCTTAAAAGTTGGGTATATCGCCAATATTGCAATCTATGAAAACCATCTACTTTTGAAGAATAAAATTCGTGAAACCTTAAAAAATGAAAAAGATATAACACTACACAAAGAGCTAGGTGATTATTATAAGCACCTCGTACAAAAACTTGTGAAATCACCTTCTCACAAAAAACTAGCTAGACTTGCAATAATTTATCGAGATATTAAAATTTTTGAAGAGGTAAAAAATAAAACAAGAATTTCTTATTACATCAATCCACTTATTGAAGAAACACTGGTCTATAACGAATTAATCAAAGCCTATAATAAAAAGAAGAGATGGAATGAAATTCAACCTTCAATTCAAAACACTATTTCTTCAATGGCACTAAAAGATAAGAGCTATTATGTAGGATATTTTAATAAGGCCATAAAGTTTGAGAATCTAAAAGGTGGCCAAGTTACCTATATTGGGAAAACGGAGAAGGCACACTTAGCCTATCAATTAAAACCAATGGATATTGTCTTTACCCATAACAAAAATAGCTTTAATAACGCCGTTGTCGATCGCTTTTGGGATAATGTTGGTATTTGGATCGGCTCTTGGGATGAAATTGTAAAGCTTGGCCTATCTAAGCATCCTCTCGTCATTAAATATCGAAAAGAGATTCAATCTAAGAAGCTTAATTTTATTACGACAACACGAGAAGGTATTAAAATTAAAAGTATCGATTCGATGTATAACCAAGATGATCTTGCAGTTATCAGAAAGAGAAAACTCTCATATCAAGAAACAACGCAAGGAATTGTCTTGGCCCTTAGCTATATTGGCAGGCCATATGATTATAAGATGGACCCTTCAGATATAAGTCGTATCTCTTTTGCGCAACTCGTCTTTGAGTCTTTTCCACAAATAAAATGGGATAAGTCTTATGCCTATAAGCAAGAAGCTGTTTCTCCTTATAAAGTTACACAGCGCACAGGAGAAGATAAAGAGTTCTTTACTGTCATGCTGTATCGCGATGGTATCGAGGTACTCGAAGATCTTGAAGATAACTTTAGGCAGATTTCTTCCCTACAATAATTATTCATACCCTTAAAATGAGAATATGCAATGCATTCACAATATGCTAAAAATAGATATGTATTGCCCAAGTTGCCAAACACCAAACACAAAAGTTATTGACTCGAGACACCTTTCCGATGGACTAGCTGTTCGTCGAAGAAGAGCGTGCCTTAACTGTGACTTTCGTTATACGACATATGAGAAGCTCCAACTTCAAGTACCGGCACTTGTTAAGAACGATAAAAGACGTGAGCCTTATAATCGCGAAAAAATTTCGAAAGGGATAAATAAGGCCTGTCAAAAAAGACCTTTAACAACGGCGCAAATCAACCGATTAATTGACGATGTCGAAATGACTCTTTCGCAAATGAACAACATTGAAGTTCCTGCAAAGATCGTTGGTGAAGTTGTTATGGAAAAGCTCTATGAGTTAGATCCTGTTGCCTACGTTAGATATGCTTCTTTTTATTGGAACTTCAAAGATATTGATGGGTTCATTGAGAGTTTACAAAAGAGCATTGGACAATTTGGAAATTTGAAAGAAAAGTTTTTATTAAATAAGGATTCAACTAGTGAAAAACCAAGCATTCAACAATAAATCAGCGGCACGTCGTTTTGCTTTTAAATTTATTTACAAATTATTTTTAAAGGACTTTAAAGCAGAGCTTGAAGAATACAAAAATGATATTGGAAAGTTAAAGGCCGATATTGAAATGTTTGAAGAATCTTATATGAAAGAAGATGAAGAACACCATGACAATGATATCAATCCAAGTGTTCAGAACTTTGGAAACAAGCTAATTACTGGTGTTATTAAAAACTTCCCAGAGATCAAAGAAACTGCTTCAACTTATATTTTAAAAAGAAGCTTTGACTCTGTCGATGCTATTGAAAGAGCTATTCTTTGTCTTGGTACATACGAAATCAAATTTGAAGAAACTCCAAACAACGTAGCAATTAACGAGTATATCAATCTTGTAAAAAGTTATGGTAAAGATGAATCAAAGAGCTTTGTTAACGGTATCTTAGATAAGGTCAGTAAAGCACAATAACAATGGCACTAAAACACGAACTCTTCACATTGATAAATGAAAGTATTGGCGCAGTCATTTGCCTTTATGATCAACAACAAGAGAGTTCGTCCCAAGTACTTGAGGCCATCAATCACCTAGTTGATGGCACACTGGAAGAAAGAATTTTAAAATCAAAGAATAAAGACCTAATTAAAGATGGGGCAAGTCACTTCTTCTTTTCGAAGAACTATGGAGAGCAGCTCAATATCATCTTTAGCTCAATCCCAAACACTCCGTCACAAAACGAGTTAAAGCAATTTATCACTGTATTAGACGCTCAGAAGAAAACTCATATTGAAGAAAAAGAGATTGTCGTGATAAAACCAAAAGGACATGCCTTTAAGTTTCATCACCCATCATTTCAAATAAATCATTTTGAATACTAGCGAATCACAACTGTCGCTTGAGAGATCTTAGACCAGAAACGCTTCTTCTCTTTAAGGTTACCATTTGGTGCTTTTCGGCCAGTAATCTTCTCTAGAGTTTCAGAAATTTCTCTATGAATATCAGAATACTTTTCTTTTTGAATCATTGATAAAAGAGGCTTCTTAGCTTTTTCAAATTTTAAATCCCCTATTGTCGTAATAATCTCTTTTACAATATGGGCCCTCTTAGTCGATTTAAGCTTTTCATTAATATGATAATTTCTCTTATCATATAACATAGCCCAAATATTTGGAGCAAGATCAGTTAGGTTCATTCTCTTTACATTTTCAAGTGCTTGATAGCGAACAATTAGAGAATTGTCTTTTAAAGACTGCTTGTATACATCTTTATAATCTGTTTGATTTAGTGCCAGTAGTGACTTTAGAGCGGCCATTCTCATGACCCAATTAGGATGCTTTGCAAACTTAGAAATAAAAGGTGCTGACTTCTTTCCCATAACTCTACCAAGTAAGAAAGTTGCCATCCAACGGTTTTTCTCAGGATACTTTTCATCCTTCATTACATTAATTAGAGCAGCAACCGACTTACCTTTAAGCTTTAGAACTTGCTTTTTAAGCTTTTCCATATCAGCTGATTTTAAATTGTACTTGAATTGTCTTTCGAGCTTCTGTGTTAACACCGCTTGATGGGCCTTATGGTTTACAGCTGAGAACGAGTTAAAACTAACAATTAATGTTGCAATAAGAAGTAGTTTTTTCAAAAGACATCCTTGTCTAAATTATTCTATTTTTTTTAAAGGTTTATTTTAACCGAGCATTTTCTCAAATTCACTTAAAAGCTCTTCTGCCGACTTCTGCTCTGTTGCTTCATTCTCAGGAGCTTTCTCCCCTGTAACTTCAGCTGCAGCCGCAGTTGGAGCAGGAGCCTCAGCTTCTTCAATTGGCTCAGGAGCTGCTTGCGTTGTCGCTTCTTCAATTGGTTCTTCAAAAAACTCAGTCGTATTATCCGATAAACTCTCTGGCTCTGGCACTTCAACTGGCTCAGGTGCTTCGACAGGTTCTTCATCTGGAGCAATCACTTCTTCAGGCTCAGGAGAAAGATCGACTTCAGGCTCAGGATCAGGAGTTAAATCAACTTCAGGAGCTGGCGTAGATGGAGTTCCTCCACCTTCTGCTAGTTGCGCCTTTAGTTGTTCATTTTCTTGCTTAAATTTTCTAAGATCAGCAAGGTCCCCTTCAATCATTTCATATTCTTTAAGTCTTGCCTGAAGCTCATCTCTTTCAGATGAAAGAGCAGATAATTCAGCACTGTTATCACCAACTGAGGCACTTGAAGATTTTAAGACTTCAACCTGTGACTTAAGTTCCGCAATTTCAGAATTTAGGTTTGTTATGATCTGAGCAGAGTCAGAATTATCTCCTGATTGCTCAACTGCACCAAGCTGTGCTTCAAGGTCTCTAATAAGTGAGTCTTTATTTGCGATCTGTCCGTTTAATGCAGCAATTTCTGCATTCTTACTTGCTAACTGAGCTCCATCAACATTTCCAGTTGGAAGGCTACCACCAGGAACAACAGAAGGAATCCCTTCTCCAGCCTCTAGTCCGCCACCTCTAAACAGAGAAGACTTTAAAGCATTTGAGTTTTGAATAACTGAGTCGAGATAGCTTTTTAAAACATTCGCTGGAATTTGATGTTGTAACTCCTGCATACGTTTTCTTGTATAAAACCAATAAACGACGATGACACAAATTAAAAGTATAAGAATAGAGAATAAAATATAAAAAACGTTGTCACTAACGTACATCATTTCTCTTGATAATCTCGTGATAGAATTCGTCACTTTTTAATCCTTTTAATATATAAACCTCTGATTATTTTAACATAATCAGCGCCATTTAAAAGATATGAAAAAATAGCAAAAATGAACCTATAATGTAGGACATAAATAGAGTCTTTTAGTCGGAAACCATTTCATTTAACTTCTCAAAAAGTGGATTTCTGCCCACAATTATTGTCTTTGAAAAGATATTATGATCATGACCATTATACTCAGTTACTTTAGCACCTGCTTCTGAGCAAATAATCTTTCCTGCAGCAACATCCCAAGGAGCAAGCCCCTTTTCCCAGAACCCATCAAAAATCCCGCGAGCTACATAGCATAGATCAATGGCCGCTGAACCAAGTCGACGAACAGCAGAGATATTAACCATGACTTTTTTAAATTTTTTAAATTCATCATTGAATGGCTTTCCCTTTTCCGTAGCAAATCCAGTCGCTAAGAGAAAGCCACGCTCTCTTGAACGTGTTTTCTTAAGTCGAGTTTTGTCCTTCCCTTTAATCAGAAAAGCTCCATTCCCCTTTGTCGCACAATAGAACTCCCCTTTTTCAGGAATATAAATGACACCAACTATAGGCTGTAGTTTGTACGTAAGAGAGAGACATACACAGTAGTGCTCTAATCCGTGGACGAAATTATTTGTTCCATCCAGCGGATCAATAACCCATAGATAGTCACTATCTTGGTATTCTTTAAGGTGCTTATAATCACCTTGATACTTATGGTAGAAGTCTTCTTCCGCCAGCACAGGAATATCAGCACGAAGTTTATAGAGTTGATTGATAATATAGCCTTCAGACGCATGGTCAGCAGCTGAGACTGCTCCTTGAGCGTCTTTGTAACTAATTGAAAGATTTGAAAGATCTTTTTGAAAAGGTTTTAAAATTCTTCCGGCACCACGTGCTATCTTTATTAATTCGCCTTCAATGGCAATAAGTTCACTCTTAGTAATCTTCTTCATCCTGTCTCTTTTTAATGACGGCCTCTAAGTCAGACTCAGAAAGAGGCTCCTGACTAGCAACTGTATAATTTTCTGTAAGCCACATTCCTAAGTCAACCATCTTACATTTCTCACTGCAAAATGGACGGAATTCACTTGAATAATAATTAAACTCTTTTGAGCATTCAGGACATTTAACCTTTAAAATTTTTGTCACCAAATTTCTCCGTAAAACTCATTAACTAATTTTTTAATTTCTATATCTTCAGTATATGCTACTTCGTTGATAGTTGAAATATGCCTAATGCCATTAAATGAACTTGTTGTGAAACAACTATCAAATTCATGTAATTCGGCCGCATGAACACGCATTTCTCTCAAGGGGCGTCCTAGCTTTTCTAACATGAATTTTACCCTCTCGAGAGAGATTCCATCAAGTACACCAAATTCTGCAATTGGAGTTATATAATCATCCCCTTTCTTGAGAATAATATTTGCCGTCGGAAGTTCCAATATATAAGACTCATGATCAAGCAAGAGAACATCATCATAGCCTTGGGCCAGACTTTCTTTCCTAAGTTGAAATTGATATTGATAATTACTTCGTTTTAAAAAGTCGGGAAAATTGCGATCAGGGTAATAACAATGAGAGTTTAACTTTAGTGAACTCTTAAGCTGATCTTTTTCAACTGCCCAAATCCAATATTGAATTGCACCAGAGAGCTCACGATAGAAAGTAATCCTTAGGTAGGCATGAGGGATTGAACTAAAATCTCCAAGTATTTTTGCCGTGGCCAGCTGAGCTTCATCGATAATTGAACTGTCAAATTCTTTTGGCCAACAATATTGAAATGACTTTTCCAATCTTTGACGATGCTGGTCCCAAAAGATCGCCTTGCCACCTTTTACAAGAACTGTCGTAAAGAAAGAATTCCCCCAAAGATTTCCCTCATTAATTAATGCATCACGTGCAGTTAAACCTTTCTTAGAAAAATAGATTACTTCCTGTGCCATAACTTCCCTTATTGTTTCAATCCATGATATCTAATTTTTATGATGAAAAATAGTAGCGATAATAATTCTAATGATATTTTAATTATTGGTTTTGGCTCTCAAGCAAAGTCTTGGTCATTAAACCTTAGAGACTCTGGTAGAGAAGTTACTATCGGCCTACGCCAAAATAGTAGCTCAATTTCTTTAGCAAATAAAATGGGCCTGCCAACAATTGATATAACAAATAGTAAAATTGCTAATTTTGAATTTATCATCATCCTAACACCAGATGATACCCATGAAGAAATCTTAACTTCTCTTCAATTCTCTGATACGAATTTTAAACAAAGATTGGTTTACGGACACGGTTATAGTGTTATGTACCAAGACCTACGATCAAAGCTTCCAACACATATACACTTTCTTTTAGCGCCAAAGGCCATTGCCAGTGAGTTAAGATTTGGTTACGAAACGAAGGCCCCTCTAACAGCAGTTGTAAATTGTGATGATGAAGGCCTCTTAAGTCTTGCAAAAGATCTAGGGATTACAGTTGGCCCAATCGTAAGTAGCTTTGAAGAAGAAACAATCTGTGATCTCTTCTCTGAGCAATCAATTCTCTGCTCAGTTATTCCACAGGCCGCAAGGCTCTCTTTTGAGACTCTTATCAATAAAGGTCACTCCCCAGAAATTGCCTATATTGAGTGTTGGCATGAAGTTAAACTCATTGCTGATGCCATGATTAAGTTTGGCCCAACAGAGTTCATGAAACTTATCTCACCTAATGCCTTCATGGGAGGAGAAATGGCCAAGTCCTTGATATTTGATAACGAGTACCAGAACAAGCTCAATAAAATCTATCAAAATATTAAAAATGGCTCATTCGCACGTGAAATTCTTCATACTGATTTCCAAAAGCAGCTCTCTCAGGTTATAAGTGAGTGGAATAACTTAGATATCACCAAAGTTTACAATAGCTTTGGAAAAAAATTGGTTCATGGGAATGAAGAAGCTAACAACTCGAAAAATTAGAAAATCAAAACTTTCTGAAACAAGAAAGTCTCTTCAAGTTCTTACTTGCTATGATTATCAAACAGCTCAAATGTTAAACGAGACAGAGCTTGACATGATCCTTGTTGGTGACAGCCTCGGTAATGTTGTTCTTGGCTACGATACGACAGTTCAAGTTAGCCTGACAGAGATGGCCATTTTTGGAGCGGCAGTAAGAAGAGGTGCTCCAAATAAATTTGTTATTGTTGATATGCCTTTTGGAACTTATACAAATTTTGACATGGCCCTTGAGAATGCGACGAAACTCTTTCAAGACACTCAAGCTGAAGCACTTAAGCTTGAAGGAGCCTATCCTCACCAACTCGATATTATCAAAAGATTAACTCAATCTGGTATTCCCGTTATGGGACATATTGGCCTGACTCCTCAAAGTGTTCATGAACAAGGTGGTTACTACACTCATGGCAAAGATGACTCAGATAAGGCAAGACTATTAGCAGAAGCAAAGCTTTTAGAAGAGGCCGGGTGTTTTTCTATTGTTTTAGAATGCGTTACTGATGAGATTGCCACAATCATAACAAGAGAGCTTTCAATTCCAACGATTGGAATTGGTGCAGGAAAGAACACTGATGGACAAGTTCTAGTTATTAATGACCTACTGAAAATGGGACCAGGAAAATATCCAAATTTCTGTACTCCTATTGCTAACTTCTTTGATCAAAAACTTAAGCTCATTAGTGAATATATTCAAAAGAATAAGAACATGGATATTACAGAAGATGCAAACCTACACCATTGATAGTGGTAACACTTTTCTAAAAATTGGTGTTTTTCAAAATAACGTTCTTACTGATGTTAAAAAGTTAAGTATTCAAAACTTTGACTTCATCTTTAAAGAGAACTCTTCTGTCATATACTCAAATGTTTCAAAAGAAATAACATCACTTCTTCCTAGAAATGCAAAGAATGCAAATGATCTTATTACTGATTTCCAAACATTTTATGATCAAAATAAATTAGGAATCGATCGTAAAGTCATTTCATATTACCTGCAAAAGAAATTTCCAAATGAAAAGCTTCTGCTAGTTGATACAGGAAGCTTTATTACACTTGATGAAATTGATCATGGAAAACACCTTGGTGGGCCAATTTTTTTAGGCTTAGGAAATTACCTAAGGTCATATCCAGAATTTTCGGCCAATCTTCCCCTACTTAGAGAAATTGACTTAACTGAAATGACAAATACACAGCAGGCCATCTCTCACGCTTATGCTGCCTATGTCGATATGATTACTTCTCAATTGAAAAAATATAATCAACATCGAATTATTCTCACAGGTGGAGACTCACAGAAGCTAAAAGATTGCGGTGAAATTCAGAACAACCTCATTCACCAAGCTCTATTTAGCCTACAAAATTCTTTTTAAAATTTGCTGGTATTTCAATGGCACGATACTTCTTGCCATTAGATAGACGTAGCCAGTAACCTTCCTTAACATCACCATCCATAACGATATTAATAGGCTTCATTGACACGATATGATCGTAATTTATGTAGATTAGTTCTAGCGTATCACCCAGCGCTTGTACGTCACGTTGTGAGATGATTGAGAACTTACCAAATTTCATAAACTTACCTTTGTTACTTATTACACAGGCCTTCCGAATACCTTCAGATATTTCAAATTCAATGGCCTAAATCCTTAAAAACATATATAAGATAGACACATAGTATTAACAACCAGAAAGTTAAATATATGAAAATATTAGTAGGTGTATGTGGCTCAGTTTCTGCTTACAAGTCAATTGAGTTTGTAAGAGGACTGGTTAAAAAAGGTCACGAGGTAAAAGTTATCTTAACAGGCGGAGCAATTAAATTTGTTCAGGCAGACCTCTACACTTACCTTGGTGCGGCCGAAGTTTACAGCGCTCAGTCTGATTTTAGCGCCAGCGTGGAAACGAAATCAGTACTTCATATAGAATTGGCAAAGTGGGCGGACTTACTTCATATCTACCCTGCCAGTGCCAATACTATTGCAAACCTTGCCATGGGCAAAGCAGACGATCTACTATCTTCAATTTTCCTGGCCGGCTGGGATAAATTTCAAACGGTAATTTATCCGGCAATGAATACGTCGATGTGGACTAATCCAATCACGCAAGAAAATATCGATCTATTAGAAAGACTAAATAAACAAAGCAATATCTTTATTTATCCACCAGCTTCAGGTGAGCTTGCATGTGGCGATGTCGGTGCAGGAAAGATTCCAGCAGTTGAAGAGGTCTTAGCAAATTTTGATGCTATAAATCCTTCAATTAATGAATCTTCAAAACACGTGGTCATTACAGCTGGAGCAACAGTTGCACCAATTGATCCAGTTCGTTTTGTGACAAATCCCTCCTCTGGAAAAACAGGATATGAGATTGCGAAAGAGTCCCTTCGCCTAGGTTATAAAACCACCATTTTACTGGGGCAAAACTCATGTCCAGAGTTTAAGTACCTAAGAAGTCTTCCAGGAACTAAGATTATCTCTGTTCGAACGACAGATGAAATGTATGAAGCAGTTCTTGGTCTTGAAAATCAATTTGATACTTATATCTCAACGGCGGCCATTAGTGATCTTAAGTTTAAAACAGCTGAATCTAAGCTTAAGAAAGAGGCCCTTTCTTCAAGCCTTGAGTTTGAAAAGGCACAAGATATTCTTGCACATGTTGTTGCCAATAAATCCGCTCACCAAACGATCATTGGATTTGCGGCGGAAACAGACCTTTCAAAAGATATTTTAGAATCAAAGTATAATCGCAAGCCAACAAAGCTCTTAGTGGGTACACATGTAAATAGTGGCCTATGTAAAACTGAGCGAAAAGGCTTCGGAAATAATGAAGCTAACTACACAATCCTTAACGATGGTGAAATTGCCTTTACTGGCGAGCTATCAAAAATCGAGTTAGCAAAAGAAATATTTAAAAGGATTAAAGCTTGAAGTTAATTCAAACGCGATCAGATTTAATGGCAACAATGAAGGAAGTGTCTCACGATTCACTTGGCCTTGTTGCTACAATGGGTAACTTACATGCGGGTCACATGAGCCTTCTGACAAGTGCTCTTGAAACTTGCGAAAAAGTTGTTGTGACAATCTTTGTAAATCCCAAACAATTTGGAGAAAATGAAGACCTTGATAGCTATCCTCGTACACCAGAACAAGACTTAATTCTTATCAAAGAAACTGCCGGTGAACGTGCTAATGATATCGTAGTTTTTCTTCCAAAAGATAATAGAGAGGTTTATCCAGCAGGATTTAATACGACAGTCTCAGTTGAAGGCATTACAAAAAAGCTATGTGGACAAAGCCGCCCTACTCACTTCAGTGGTGTAACAACAGTTGTCTATCAACTCTTTACACTCATTAAGCCAAGTCAGGCCTTCTTTGGACAAAAAGACTACCAACAAGTTTGTGTCATTAGAAAAATGGCCCATGACTTAAATCTTGAAATTGATATTAAAACCGTACCAATTAAACGTGAAGAAAGTGGCCTCGCCCTTTCATCTCGTAATGGTTACTTAACAAAAGAAGAAAAAGAATATGCTCTTCTTCTTCCTAATAAACTTGATGAATTAGAAAATCTTCTAATAAGAACAACTTGGGTCGATGCTCAAGCTCAGTTAAATGAAATCCTTGAAGAGACACTAAAGGATACTAAATGGGACTATCTTGAAGTTCTCGATAGCGCCAATCTAGAAGATGTTGAATCAAATACAAAAGAAGTTGTTATCGCAGGTGCTTACTTTGTCGGAAGTAAACCAACACGTCTTATCGATAACAGATTAGTGGAAATTACTTATGCTTGATAATGAATTTTTTATTTCACGTGAGGCAAAGGCCTCTCTCGTCTCATTAGTTTGTCCAAAGTTCAAAGAACACGCGACAGAAAAAGACACTCTCCGCTCACTTGGTGAACTAAGAGAACTAATGCGTACACTCGATATTGAAACTGGTGAGCAGTATATTCAAAATAAGAAGACTGTTGATCCGGGAACAATCCTTGGTACAGGTAAACTTGAAGAAATCGCAATGGATGCAAAGGCAGAAGGCTCAACCCTACTGGTTTTTGACTGTGAATTAACCTCGTCTCAAATTAGAAATATTAAGAAGCTAACTGGAATGTCTGTAGTTGATCGTTGCCATATTATTCTTGAGATCTTCTCTGAACATGCACGAACAAAAGAAGCACGTATTCAAATTGAAATCTCGCGTCTGCAATATATTCTTCCACGTCTTGCTGGTTTCTGGTCTCACCTTGGCCGTCAAAAAGGTGGTATTGGTGTTCGCGGTGGTGAGGGAGAGCAACAAATTGAGCTTGACCGTCGTATCATTCGCGAACGTATTGAGTTCTATAAGAAAGAACTTAAAGAAGTTGAAAAGTCTCGTATTGAACAAAAGAAGAAACGTTCAAAGAAGGCAATTACAACGGCACTTGTTGGCTATACAAATGCTGGAAAGTCCTCTCTTATGAATCGTCTTTGCCGAGTCAATGTACTTGAAGAAGATAAGTTATTTGCAACTCTTGATTCAACGTTTAGGATGCTAAACCCAGACACAAAACCGCCAATGATTCTCATTGATACAGTAGGTTTCTTATCTAACCTTCCAAACACTCTAATTGATGGTTTCAAGACAACTCTTGAGTCGGCCCTTGAAGCAGACCTTCTAATCATTGCTTGTGATATCAGTGACCCTAATTACGAAAAGCACCTTGAAGTTACGAATAACGTACTTGATGAACTTGGCTTAAGTGATAAAGAGCGTTTCATCGTTTTTAATAAGAAAGATAAATTAAATGATAAAATCACTGAAACGATTATTAAGAGAAAGCATCCAAATTGTTTTGTGATCTCAAGCTTTAATACTGAGGAGATCGATGAGTTACGTGAATATATCGTTAACTTCTTCCTTGAAAAGCAAAATAATTATGATCTCTTTATTCCATATGATGCAGGAGCGGCCCATTCAATCGTCGTTTCAAAAACTAACGTTATTAGAACTAGTAATCACGAAAAAGGGATCTACTATCAGGTAAGAGTACCTGACTTTATTTATAACCCATTAGGGTTACAAAAATTCGAGTTAGGACCTCATGATCCCCTTCTAGACGAAGTCTAAGTAAAAAACTAAATATAAATTTTACTATTCCGAAGAGCGAGTATGAACAAAATCATACTCGCACTAATTCTTACTATATTATCTTGGTCTGCTCTTGCGGGCGTAAAAACAATCGAAGTTGAAGCTTATTTTAAAACAGATATGGACTTCATGTTTTCCATCAAAAATAAGAGATACGATAAAGTCATTCTCGACTGCCAGGGATTTATCAATGGTTTAAATCTTTATAGCTCTCGCGGACATGATATTTTTACACTTCCAGGTTATGGGCACTGCATGGCCATTCATAATGAAATTATTAAGAATATCAAAAATGAGAAAAAGTCTTGCTTGGTATTAAATGATAAGGAAGGGCAAATTGTTGTTCTGGACAACAAGTGCCCAGAACAAAAGTAAAAGATACTTAAGAGATTCTCTTAATTAGATGGTAACCAAATTGTGTACGAACAATTGGCGAAAGCTCTCCAACCTCAAGAGCGAAAGCAGCTTTTTCAAATGGTGCCACCATCATCCCCTTACCAAATTCACCAAGATCTCCACCTTGCTGACCAGAAGGACAATTTGAAAAGTCTTTTGCAAGCTCTTCAAAAGTTTTCCCTTCTTCTATTTTCTTTAATAAATCTTTCGCTTCATACTCTTGATCAACAAGTATATGAGCACAACGAATTTTAGACATAGTATTTCCTTTGAATATATTTTTTAAGAATGAAATCGCCAATAGTATGTTCCTATGATTACGAGAAGTATGATGGCCAGGCCAAGATACATGTATAACTCATCCCTCTCCATTAAAGTCTCCACAAATTCGATCAAGATTTGAAAGAAGATTTGCAATGTCCAATGGTGCTTCAATAACACGTTGAGCACCCTCTTCTCCCTTTGTCACAAGCTGAACCACAGGAATATTCTGACAGAACTCCGATTCGATTTTCCCTATTGTATCTGAAGTGATCGTTGAAAGGTCTAAGAGAATGACTTCTGGCACAATATCTCTAATAAAATGAAAAGCTTCTTCTTCGTTAGATAGAGTGAAGAAATCTCCGCCAACTTCCCTACCTAACGCCTCAATAGCAGTAATCATCATTTGGTTATTAGACAAAAAGAATAGTTTTTTAATTTTCACGATTAAGCCTTCATATGTTACATTTAAACAATAAGAGTAATGGGAGTTCACATGTCTAGCCGCATTAAAATTATTGATAACCTATCCAATTCTACCTTATATGAGTTTTCAATGGAAGACGCAGATCGTGCATATCAAAAATCGGAAGAGCTAGAAGAAATGGGGCTTGATATTAAGCTAGTTATCCCTTCTGTATCACAGACTCTTATCGAATCCCTTGGCGCCTCAGGTGAAACGATTGAGAAGTTAAAAGAAATGATGGATGAAGAAATTGCCTCTCATATCAATGAAGAAGATGGCGGTTGTTCAATTTGTCTTCCCGACGGAAAGATCCAACAATAAAGACTACTTAAAATTCTTCATTTAGAAGTTCTTCCATCTTCTTAGTACTCTCTTGTAGAGACTTAAGAGATTCCATTGCCTTTTTTAGCTCAGGATTATTATCCACGGCCTTGTTAATATCTTCTTGTGTTATAGACTGCCCTGTTTTTTGAGCGGCCTCATTAACTGAGGCTTCAAAAGCTTTATTGTAATCACTCTTCGTCGACAATTCATTTTTTACGGACTCTTGCTCAGCTGAGCTGGTCTCTTTAGAACTATCACTATTAGATCCAGAAGTGGAATTTGAGCTAGCTGTTTCAGAAGAGCTTGAAGAAGTATTCATAAAAGGAATCTTAGGAAGATATAAACCTCCAAGAACTCCACAGTCTTCAACACGATTTGAATCATTAACAAAGAGGTCAACCTCAAAGCGCTTAATAATAGTCTTACCACCATATGCATTATCGTTCATACGACTTAGTTCAAGATTTAACTTAAGCTCCGCACGATGGAAATCCTGGCCCTCAACTTTATTCACATAGAAGTTTGTAATGTACATTGAAGAAAGAATGAAGTTCGTTGAGTTGATCTTATCCCCTATTGTGTACTTGGCCTTACCATCAGCCCTTACAATCTCATCCAAAATAAGATCATTCTCTAACTTTCCTAGCTTAGCTAAAGACCTCTTACAGGTTCCTGGCTTTCCCATATAGGCCTTAATAGCACTGGCATAATTATTTAACTCTGTTTGATTAATTGCTGTTTTTGTCGACTTCATCTGAGTCTTCATGAAACGTGCGAACCCAAGTGCAATTACGGCCAAGAGTCCTGCGGCCATAACAATTTCAAGCAGGGTAAAACCAGAGTTATTTTTTGTTAATCTATGCATAAATATATTTTAGGGGAATTTGGGATTTAAAGAAAGAATGAATTTTTGTTCGTATTATGGCAGTGGTTTCGGGGGGTTGGATGAAAGTTACTTCGTGATTGTTTGAGTTGGGCCCTGTTTTTGAGCTTTTCACGGGTAGGTTTTCCGCGATCGGCTGCGCCTACGCGGGGGAGGTGTTTTGCGAAGTCCTTTCCGCGATCGGCTGCGCCTACGCGGGGGGTAATAAAAAAGGCCACTCTTTCGAGTGGCCTCATATATCTTTTTATATAAGATATTTTATTTGTAATCACTTCGTGATTACTTGCTCCTGCTGCGAACCGCTCGGGCTTGGACCCTCGCTCTCGACACCAATCTCTAGCTAAAGAGATGGGGAGCTAGCATAGCGTCCAATAGTTTGCCTTTGGGCAAACAATGACGCTATTCTTTACCTAGGTTGAAGCCCTTAAGAACATCACCAAGAGTTGCAGACTTAACTACTTCTTGTTGCATTCCCTGAGTATCAGAGTTTAGAGCAGACTTCATAGAAAGAGCGATTTTCTTCGCGTCTTTATCTAGAGAGATAACCATAGCTTTAACTACGTCACCTTTCTTAACTACGTCTTCTGGCTTCTCAACTCTATCTTCAGATAGTTCAGAAATGTGAACTAGACCTTCAATACCAGTTTCAAGTTCAACGAAAGCACCAAAATCAGTTACTCTAACGATCTGAGCTTCAACGATTGTACCAACTGGAAGTCTTGTTTCAATTTTCTTCCAAGGATCTTCTTTAAGTTGTTTAACACCTAGACAGAATTTTTGGTTTTCTTTATCAACTGAAACTACAGCAGCTTCAATCTCGTCACCAACTTTGTATTCGTCGTTTAGGTTGATATTTTTCTTAGTCCAAGAGAAATCAGATACGTGAATTAGAGCATCAACTTCTTCACCAAGGTCAACGAAGATACCAAATTCAACGATTGATTTAACTTTACCAGTAACTTTTGAACCTACAGGGAACTTAGCTTCTAGAGCATCCCATGGGTTTTCTTGAAGTTGCTTGATCCCAAGAGAGATTCTCTTGTTTTCTACGTCAACTTCTAGTACTTGAGCTTCAACGATCTCACCTACAGTGAAGTGCTTAGTTGGGTTCTTGATAGAGTTTGTCCAAGACATTTCAGAAACGTGGATTAGACCTTCGATTCCGTCATCAAGTTCAATGAAGATACCGTAATCTTTAACAGATACGATTTCACCTTTAACTTTTGTACCAGCAACATACTTCTCGTGTGCAGCTTCCCAAGGATTTTCTTGAACTTGCTTAAGACCAAGAGATACTCTTTCTTTTTCTTTATCAAACTTAAGAATCTTAACTTCGATTTCGTCACCAAGAGTAAGGATATTTGATGGGTGCTTAACACGTCCCCATGACATATCAGTGATGTGTAGAAGACCGTCAATTCCACCTAGATCGATGAATGCACCGTAATCAGTGATGTTTTTAACGATACCTTTAACAACCATTCCTTCTTCAATTTGAGAAAGAACTTCACCACGTAGTTTACCTCTTTCTTCTTGAAGAATAGCTCTTCTAGAAAGAACGATGTTCCCACGTTTCTTGTTGAATTTGATAACTTTGAATTCCATCTTTTTACCGATGAATTTATCAAGGTTTCTAGTTGGTCTAACATCAATTTGTGAACCAGGTAAGAAAGCCTTAACACCGATATCAACAGAAAGACCACCCTTAACTTTTGCTACAACTGTACCAGTAACTGGAGTACCGTCTTCACATGCTTCAGAAATTTTATCCCAAGCTTTAAGGATTTGTGCTTTGTCCATTGAAAGAACTAGGTTACCTAGGTGAGACTCTAGTTTATCAAGATAAACTTCAATTTCGTCACCAAGTGCAACTTTTAGAGAACCATCGTAGTTAGTGAATTCTCTTTTTGGAACAAGACCTTCTTGCTTGTATCCAATGTCAACAAGTACATAATCAGGTGAGATGTTTACAATTTTACCTTTGAAAACTTCACCTTCTGTAAATGTTGGAGTTTCTGTCGAATCTAATAGCTTCGAAAACTCTGTTTCATCTCTTGTCTCAACGTCTTCGCCAAGAACAACTTCGTAACCTTGCATCCAAGATTGTTTTAGATTGTTTAAATCTGTCATAATTTACCTCACGGCAGACAACTGAAAGTGTCCAATCAGTGCCTTAATTTTTGATATCTAAAGGCAAGGCCTTTAGTGTAAATCTCTTCTACTGAAGACAATTTACTTTAAAATGATTTTGCGCATCTTATTATTTACGGGGCCCTACGTCAACAATAAAAACTTATTAATTATAAAACCTTAGGCGTTTATTCAGGTGTTTCTCGTACAGTTTAAATAGGTTATATTTATAGCCATCAATACCGTGCTCATTCCAAAGCTCATCGCGAGAATTTAAACAAGATTCCTTATACTTAGTATTATTTTGGACAATATCCTTAACCTTGGCCCTTAGCTCTCTGGCATCACCCTGACGATAGGTTGCAAGTGAGCCATGATAGATACGATGCAACTCTTCAGTTGTAGCATTTCGTGGCACAGCTGTAGGAATTCCCTTTAAAATTGCAAGAAGTGCATAATCTTCAATAGGCGACTTTGATGTATATGAAATCCAAATATCCGAGCGAATTTCATAAATATTGTCATGCTCATGAAATTCAACATAATTTTCAAGTTTGAATTCAGCAATCCTATCCTTGATGGGATTAAAGAGGATATTTCTCTCCCACTTTCGATTAGAGAAAATATGCAGCTTAAATCTCTTTGGTAATTCATTATCTAAATTTAGTGCCCACAAAGATTCTAAGCATACAGAAAGGTCGTTTAATTCAACTTCATGGTCATTTACCCAACAAGAGAGGTGAATGAGGTTTTCTTCGTCAAAAGTGTACTTTTTTTCAAAGTTAATCTTATCAACACCAAGGCCTGAAGAGTAAATTTTGCGAATTGGCACGTCCATATGAGTATTAATTGAATCAATCATTTCTCTAAAAGGAATGAAGATAAGATCAATCCTTCCAATCAGACGGCGATACCAAAATTGCTTGTAGAATTTACTAACTTCAAAGTTTATAGTGAAAAAGAGTGCGGTTAAATTTCTCTTTCTTAAAAACGAGGCCAGCGGCCATAAGAAATTAAGTTGGTAGCAGTGAACGATATTGATATCGTAGCGTTTAATTATACCTCTAAGTCTTGAGAGCTTGTACCAATTCCATACACGAAGCTTCGTTGTCCCTGTGTGAAAGATACAATCGATTCCGGCCTTTTTACATTCACGATGAAGAAATGAATCTTTTAGGCAGTAGATAAAGATATTATGGCCTATTTCTTTTAACAAAATACTATCTCTTAAAAGCATACGCTCCTTCGAACCTGAACTATAGGTTGGAGAAACGTAGAGAATATTTTGTTGTTTTCTAAAAATATTGACCATTAATTTTACTTACCAGTATCCTTTCCCGCTTTGTGAGAAATTAACTCCCCTTTAACTGTTCCAATTTTAACCTTTGCAGAGAACTTAAGTACAGTTCTACTTTCATCGGTTGATATCCAAAAATTAATATCGCCCGACTTCTTTAATACACCAGGGAATTCTGTTTGAGCCGTAATCTTATAGGCCTTATACGACTTCTCCATGACTGTAATATTTTCGATATCATCAACAGTGGCCTTAAGAAGCCAAGCCTTACCTCTTGTAATGATTGGAAAATCAAAACTTGTTCCAATCTTCATAGGAATACCTCGAATAAAATAAAGGGCCGAAAAAGAATCAGTAAAGTAACGCGGTAGATATTCAACCTTTTTTACTTTCTTAGTCTTCCCTTTCTTTAATCGATTATAGAAAAAGTACGTCTTTAATTCATCGTGATCAAATAGCTGAAGATCATCGACGATTTGGCCAGACTCCCGTTGCTTCATCTCATATTTTAAAGAAGAAAACTTCCCCTTATCAGCGTCAACATACACGTCTAAAGTATCTTTAAGTTTATAAATTCCTTCAAAATATTCAGCAGATTCTAAGAGCGCATTAACATGAAGAACTTCTTTTTCTCCAATTTTTGCCATTGGTTGAGTACTGATTGTTGCGATCCCCGCCTTAAAGATCGACCAACTAATTTCATACTTAAATTCTTCACCTTCAAAAAATATAGGTCTGTAAGAGTCCCAATATTTTTGTGATTCTTTATCAAAATTTAAAAAAACTTTCGGATAGTCTTCACTTTCTTGAGGGTTTACTTTTACCTTTGGAGTCTCTTTAACTACAGGCTTAGCTTTAACGACTTTTTCTTTTGCCTTCTCAACTCTACCTATTCTTTTCTCTTCAATAGAAGAAGAAATTGGAGGAGCTGTGGGTTTTTCCAATTCAGAATCGGTAGTTTTAAATTTATCAAGGGTCTCACTTTCTTCAGAAGAGAAGATCTCCACAAGGTCCACATCATCACTATCACTTTTCATAAGCGCACCAGCACAACCGAAAAGAAGTAAAGCAATAAGACTTAAAGAAAAAATATTTTTCACTCTAACCTCTAACAACCGAATTGATTCTATCTTTTACAAATTGTTCGCCTTTTATAAATTCGATACCAATTTGTAGGTAGTGAATTTTATCACTACTTGAGCACCTCTTCATTTTAACAATATCTTTCTCAGTTGTAAGAATGATGGCATCCTTTTCTTGTGCTAATTCGACAAGTCCATCTAACTCACTAACTTTATAGAGGTGATGGTCAGGAAAATTAAAATCGTCAACTATATTTGCATCGAGTTGCTTAACTAATTTTAAGAATGCTTCAGGAGAAGCAAGTCCGGAAACACAGATTACACTTTTGCCCTTTAGGTCAGTTAAAGCATAATCTTCTTCGTGAAGAAGATTCTTAATTGCACTTGGTGCATATTTAAAAAAGCCACTTGGTGTATTTGCTTTACAATTATCTAAAATATATGACTCTAGAGATTCTAGTTTTTCTTCGCTAACGAGATCGGCCCTACCGAATAAAACGATATCAGCTTCTTTTAATGCACTTACACCTTCTCTCAGGTATCCTCTTGGTGGACAATGATATTTTGACATTGGAAGTAGTGAGTCGAAAAGAACAATATTCAAATTGCGATTGATCTTTAAGTGTTGAAAGCCATCGTCTAGGAGGACAACATCGGCCTTTTCTTCCTCATAATATCTTCTTAGATTGTCACTTCGGTCTGCACCTACAACAACACTTGCATTTTTCAAGTTACGGCTCAAAACTAGGGCCTCATCACCAAAGACAAAAGGATTCTCGCTGATTTTCTTACCTGTTTTAATTATTCCACTCGATTTCTCAAGTTCACCTTTGTAACCTCTTGTTAAGACCATCGTTTTTTTATTTAGAATGTCATTTAAATAATTTCCGATCCAAAGAGTAAAAGGAGTCTTACCAGTTCCACCAAGAGAGAGGTTTCCAATACTAATGATAGGAACTTCAAATGATGATGATTTTAAAATACCCATCTTAAAAGCAAATCTTCTTAAGCGATAAATCCACTCCCACAAAAAACTAATTGGAGTTAAGGCCACAGAAAAAAAGTTAATGAGTTTTATATTAATATTATTCATGATTCCTCATTATAAATAAGCACTTTTAATTTTTTCGAGAAGATATTGAGAAACTTCGATATCCTCACCTTCTGTTAAGTCTCTTAGTTTCTGAAGTTCACTAAGAACAAAACCATAGCGTTCTTTGTCATCAAACAAGTCCTTGGCCTTACGAACAAGATTATATTCACTAAATCCTTCACCTAATAATTCCGGATATACTGCATGACCAAGAATTAAATTTGGAATTGAAACAAAGCCCTTATACTTAACGATATTTTCCGCAATAAACATATTGAACAAATTCAGGTCATACGCAATCACACTAGGAATGCGATATAAGGCCAATGAAAGGTTTACAGTTCCACTGGTTGCAAATGAAAAGTCCGCTTCCTTAAGAGCTGTATCTAATTCACGATCCTCATAAATCCTATCAAACTCACCTTCAAAGCGAGAAAATAGTTTATCATCAACCGAGCTGGCCTTAACAATGGAAAGCCTAAAATTATAATTTTCTTTCAATTTTCGGCAGGCCCTAATAAACTGAGGTAACATGAATTCAATTTCAAAGCGTCGGCTTCCAGGCAGAAGAAGTATATTAAAATCTCCATTCTTAAAATCAACTTCACGTCTTTGAAATCCCTCAAGAAGAGGCTTTGTTTTCTTGAGTAGCGGGTGTTCAATTGTAATGGCCTTACTTACACCACGATCCATAAACCATTTTTTTTCAAACGGAAGGATGCAAAAGAGTGTATCAACAGAAGCCTGAAGGTATTTTGTACGCCACTCTTTCCAAACCCAGGCTTGAGGTGCCACATAGTAAAGAACCTTGACCCCAAGCTTTTCAAGCTTCATGGCCAATTTAAGATTGAATGTTTGAAAATCAATTAAGATGGCAACCTTAGTTCCGCGCTTCTTTACTTCATCAACAATGCGATTATAGGCCCCATAATAAAAAGGAACTTTCTTAACTGCCTCTGTAACTCCCCAAGTAGAAAAATCTTTAAGATCATAAAGTAACTCAACTCCTTGCTCTTTCATAAGCTCACCCCCTACTCCGTAGAATTGAGTATCAGGAGCTCCCTTTGAAAGAGTCTCAAGGAATGTCATTGCATGTTCTTCACCAGATTTTTCACCAGCAATAATTAAGCAGCTTTTCAATTAAGTTCTACCTCAATATTTTTTTCAAGCGATTCATTAACGGCAGCAATTAATTCCATTGCAGCAATTCCATCATCAATTGTTACAAACTCTTTTGTGTCATTTAAGATGGCGTTATAGAAACGCTCTTGTTCGATTAGTAAGTGATCACGTTTTTCGTAATCAAATTCATTAATAATTTGCTCCTCACCAGCTTTAATATCTGTTGAGTAAGAAGCTTTATTATTTAATAGGTCAACTCTAAGAATTCCCTTCGCAGAATTTATTTGTACACTTCTCTCAGTCTTTACATCGTTTCTTGAGTTCTCAATTGTCACGAGACGATCGCCATAACTTAACAGCGCCTTAACATGATCAAACTTATCAGTAAGAACTTTCATCCCATAAGCTCTGATGCTCTTAGGTTTTCCAAAAAGCATAAGGGCCAGATCCAGGTCGTGAATCATAAGGTCTTCCACAACACCAACATCTGCGGCCCTTCCCTTAAAAGGAGAATTTCTAACAATAGTAGCAACACTAGAGCTTGCAGTAATATCTTTAAACTCTTCCAGACGCTCCCACACTTGGTGGCATCTCTCACTATGTCCAACTTGTAACTTAACACCCTTATTTGTAGCAATTGATTTTAGATCTCTTGCCTCTTCTACTGTAACTGTAACTGGTTTCTCACAAAAAACATGCTTACCTTCTTCAAGTAAGAACTTTGCAATTTCGAAGTGAAAACTTGTTGGCGTTGCAATTACAGCGGCATCAATATCTTCAATGACTTCTTTAATATCAGAGACAATCTTGATGTCAGGGTATTTTTCTTTTGCTTTCTCTTGGTTAGCGGCAAATGGTTCAACAATTGCAATTAACTCACAATTATCTAAGTTATATGCTTTTTGAGCATGCCATTGACCTAAGTGTCCATAACCAATTGAAGCAACTTTTACTTTAGACATAATTAATTCCTATTAGCTTAAAAATGGCGCAATACCCATTTTAGTCGTTACAATATGCTCTTTAATGCGCGCGATAATTTCATTATTTGCATATGGCTTCATTAGCTCTTCAGTTTCAACGAATGTACGTGGCGAGTATGTTGAAGCTTCCATATCACGGAAGAAATCAACAATTTCAGAAATTGCATTTCTTTCAACCCCAGCACGACGAAGACCGATGATATTGATTCCACGAAGCTTTGCGCGGTTACCATAGGCCGTACAATAAAGAGGAATATCTTTATCAATAGCTGAAGCACCACCGATATAAGCACCTTCTGCAACTTTTACAAATTGAGAAATATTAGTTCCACCACCGATGATAACTTTATTACCAACTTTTACGTGACCTGCAAGATTTGTTGAGTTTGCCATGATAACACGATCACCAACAACAACATCATGACCTAAGTGAACTTTTGCCATCAGAAGACAGTTATTACCAAGAGTCGTTTTTTGACGATCCTTCATTGTCCCTCTGTGAATTGATACATACTCACGAAGAACATTATTATCACCGATCTCAACTTCTGTTGGATCTTCACTATAAGTTAAGTCTTGTGGTTCTTCACCAATTGAACAGAATTGATAGATTTTATTATTATCACCAATTCTTGTAATACCATTAATTATTACGTGATTGCGAATGTCACAATTTTTTCCAATTTTAACTTTTGGGCCGATGATACAGTATGCACCAACAGTTGTTCCTTCTCCAATTTCAGCAGACTCGTGAATAATTGCAGTTGGGTGAAATCTCTCGCTCATGGAGGCTCCTTCTTAATTTTCTTTTACTTTAAAAGATGCAAGAACCTGACACTGGCTTACTAGGTCACCTTCGTGAAAGATTTTGCAATCGTTTTGTAAGAAACCAGTACGCATTTTTGTACATACAGTTTCAATATCTAATTTCATACCAGGGTGAACTGGTTTTCTAAACTTTGCGCCCTCAATTGATAATAGCGCAACTTCGAATTCACCTTCTTCTAAATTTTTGTAATAAAGCTTTAATTGAAATGAAGTAAATTGTGCCATCATTTCGACCTGAACAACACCAGGAAGAATCGGGTTTCCAGGAAAGTGTCCTGCAAAGATTGGGTGATCTTCACGAGTTGTATAATTTCCTTTTACAACTGCGCCAACGAGATCTTTTAACTCATTAACTTCCCCTACTGCTTCTACACTTGTAATCTCATCCACGAATAAAAATGGTTCGCGATGAGGGAGAATTTGCATTACTTGTTCTTTGTTTAATTGCATACGTTACCTTCCGTTAAATATTCTTTCGTAAAAAAGCAATTCCTCGTAAAAATTCACGCATAGGTCTTGCCGGATATCCACCAACGACTTCCTTCGGCTTCACGTTTCCAATAGCGATACTGCCTCCTGCAAGTTGAGCGGCCATCCCGACTTCTAAGTTGTCAGCGACAGCGGCCTTTCCACCAAGAACAGCGTAGTCTCCAATCTTTGTGCTGCCACCAAGTCCGACTTGCCCACAGAGAATAACTCCATTACCAATTTGAACGTTATGTGCGACCTGCACTTGATTATCAATTTTAGCGCCACTTCCAATACGTGTTGGTGAAAATGTTCCCTGGTCAATACTAGAATTTGAACCAATTTCAACATCATCACCAATTACAACTCCACCGAAGTGCCAAATCTTATGATGAACACCTTGATAAAAGTTATAACCGAATCCATCACTACCTATAGTCGTACCAGAGTGGATTCGACAATTCTTTCCAATGACAGTTTGAGGATAAATTGTCACGTTAGGATAAATTGTACAATTTTCGGCAATTTGAACATTTGGTAAAATCACACAACCTGGCATGATAGTGCAATCAGCAGCAATTTCGACACCTTCCCCAATAAAAGTATTCTCAGCTATTTTTACAGAAGGATGGATTGTGGCCATGCCACTTTTTCGGCCATCTAGATCATAGCTAAGTGAACCAAGTTTATCGTCGAAAAATATTTTTGATGCTTTTGTAATTGAGATAGGAATATTCGTTGAAGAGACTAATACCTTTGAATTCTCTTCAAGTTCCTTTTTCAATGAATCTTCTAGAGAGTCAAAGAGTTTTGCATCGACAATTAATGCAAGGTTATCGCTAGCTTTGGCCTCTTGATACTTCCTCAAGAACTTCTTAGCACCAATAAAGAGTATTCTTCCTTCAATAATCTCTTCCATCGAAGAAATTCCCGTCACTTCGTAATCAGAATTTCCAGATAGAAAACTCATATCGCTATCGTTTTCGATAATATTTTTAATCAGAATGGACATTTTATCCCCTCCTTTAAAACGACAAAAGGGAATACCTATGTATTCCCTTCATGAGTCTTTTTTTATTAGCAAATTACTTATGTTTTTTATCGTAAGCTTTAATTACATCTTCAGTAATGTCAGTTACTTTTTTGATGTAAAGAATTGGAGTTGTTGAAGTTTCATAAGTCCAATCTAGACCTTTGCTTTTTGATACTTCTTCTACAACACCTTTAATTTTATTTAAAATTGGTCCCTTTGCAGTTTGTTCCATCTTAGCAAGCTCACCTTGGTACTGTTGCATCTTCTGCTGGAAACCAAAGAACTTCTTTTGTAGTTCTTGACCTTTTTGTTGCTTAGTTTTTTCATTCATAACAAGAGCTTGTTTTTCAAACTTCTCTTTTTCTTTTACTAGAGTTTCTTCTTCTTTCTTAAGCTCAGCCTGCTTCTTATCAATTTCTTTTTGCAGCTTATCTTTGATTTTTTTAGATTCTTTCACTGTTAATAGAACTTTTTGAACATCAACACGACCAATATTCATTGCCGATGCAGCTAATGAAGAGAAAAGTAATCCAATCACTAATAAATTTTTCATATCGTCTCCTTACGAATTAGAATAATTGTCCAATATCAAAGTGGAATTTCGTACCGTCATTCATATCTGGGTCTGGGTTAATAGGAACCCCCCACTCAAATCTTAAAACACCAATTGGTGAGAACCAACGGAAACCAAAACCATAATCCATATATATCTTATCGATATCTTCTATTCTCTTTGCTGTACCAGCATCGAAGAATGTTACAAATTTAAGACCCGCTTCTTTTGCAAGAGGGTGCTCAAGCTCAAAAGTTGTAAAAGCTGTAAATGGAGCACCAATATTAAATGACTCTGTTTTATCAGGAGTCCCTGGGTCATTATCGTGATCATATGTCACAGACTCTTTTGGCCCAATATCTTCGATATCGTAACCACGTAAGTTTCTAGCACCACCAAGAGAGAATTTTTCATTTCTAGGAACTGGAATTCCTTGCTTTTCTTCAATTTTCCCCGTGTAGAAACGACTTCTAAACACTAGCTCTTTCCATACAGGATAAAAGTAGCGTAAATCAATTTCATTTTTCCACCACTTTTTATCACCACCTAAACCAGCGTACTCAGTTGCAAGGTTCCAGTAGTATCCATCTGTAGGTTCAAAACGGTTATTTCTCTTATCTTTTACAACAGCAAGGCGCACTGAAGATGTTACACCATCTTCATTTTCATCAACTGTTGGATCTTTAATATCTGTTAACTCAGTTTCTTCAAGTTTATAAGTTGTATAAAGTCTTGTATAATCGAAGATTGGGTAACCAATACGAGCAGCAAAACCATGCTTCTTATAGTCATATGAGTCTAGCTGAGTATCAACAGTTCTAAAGACCTCACCTCCGAGAGTCCATTTCGAATCCATAAAATATGGTTCAGTAAATGAAAGAGAGAAATTTTGCTGTTCTTTTGCGATATTAGTTGAAAACGATAGTTGCTGTCCTAAACCTCTAAAGTTATTTTGAGAAATCGAAGCTTGGAAGAAACCACCTGTGGCAGTTGAATAACCAGCACCTAATGAGATTTGTCCTGTACTCTTCTCTTTAACACTAATTTCAACATCAAGAACATCATCTTGCCCAGGAGAAGAGACCGTATTGAAAATAACACTTCCTGGCTCAAAGAAACCTAGGCGATTTACGTTTTCTTTCGACTCACGTAGCCCTGAACCAGAATACTTTCCACCTTCATGAATCTTAAGTTCACGACGGATGACCTTGTCTCGAGTTTTTGTATTTCCTGTTACCGAGATACGACCAAATTTAGCGAGCTTCCCTTTTTCAAATGAGTATTGGATATCAACTCTATTCTCACCTGGAACTAATTGGATATTTCTAATGACGTTGGCAAATGCATAACCTAAGTCTTGATATGACTCAGTTAAAGTTTGGATATCTTTTCTAAGTAATTCTTCGGAGTAAACTTCTCCGGCCTTAAGCTTAGTCTTCTCTCTTAACTCATCTTCTGTAAAAAGAAGTTCACCTTGAAAGTACACATCACGTACATCAAATTTTGGACCTTCCTTAATTTTAACAGTAATGAAAACCCATTTCTTATCTTCAGAAACTGTAACCTCAGGAACTGCTACATTAACTTGTAGGTAACCCTTCGTTGAATAGAAGTATTTAATTCTTTCGATATCTGTCTTGAAATTAAGTTCTTTGAAATTTCCTGAACCTGAAAGGAATGAGAAAAGACTCTCCTCTCTTGTTTCCATAATCGACTTAACTTCTTCTTCAGCAAAAGCAGTTAACCCTAGAAACGTAACCTTTTTAACTCGAACCTTATCGTATTCACTAATATTGTAAACAAGATGAACATTCTCTTTATCAACTTGTCTAATTTCATACGAAACATTTGCTAGGTAGAAGCCTTTCTCTTCATAAGTTTTCTCCATTTGGCGAACATCGGCTTGAATCGAGTTAACATCAAGAATTGAATACTCTCTTGTTTTAAGGCCTTCGCTCAAATCGTCTTTATCAACTTCATCATTACCTCTAAATACAATCTTAGCGATAATAGGCTTTTCAATAACTTTAAAAATTAGCTTGTTGCCATCTTGATGTGCTTCTACTGATTCGAAATATTTTAGGTTATATATTGTTTTGATATCATCAAAGAGTGTTTCATTCGTTAGAGTAAGGCCCGCACGAGAACGTAACTTATCGAGTACAGCTTCCTTCTCTACTTTCTTCAAACCTTGAACTTCAACACTTGAGATTTTAAATAAACGTACACGTGGTCCAATTTCACTTGCATGAATATTTAAGGTAATTGAAAAAACAATTATATATATAAAACTCTTCAAAGAGTTAATCATCTAGTCTCCGTGATCCAGCGATCTTGTCATGTGTGTGTGCAGACAAAAAATACTTGAGTAAAAAAATATCAATAATCTTACAAAGTTACAAAAAGAAAAACGAACATCCTGCACAAAAAAATGATAATTTAATGCAGAACCCCATCAATCATCGTATGAATACGACTAAACTTTCGAGACATCTCCTCATCATGAGTAACTACAAGAAGAGTTGTACCAAGCTCTCGAGATAGCTCAAAAATCAAGTCGGCCACAATTTTTGAGTTCTTTGAGTCAAGATTACCTGTTGGCTCGTCGCACAGTAGTAGCTTAGGACGCAATGATAGCGCACGAATTAGGTTAATACGCTGCTGTTGACCGCCTGAGATTTCATAAGGATAGCGCTTAAGACATTCAGCTACGCCTAGAGTCTTGGCCAGCGAATGAATATACTTCTTCACATTTGACACATCATGTCCTCCAAGACGTGCTGGAAGTAAAATATTTTCCAGGCAAGTAAGAGATGAGAGTAAAAAGTGAAATTGGAAAACAAATCCTATTTTGGAGTTGCGATAATTTGCTAGCTTCGCATCATTCATTTGGCCAATATTTAAGTTATCGACAGTAATTTGACCGGAAGTAATATTTTCTAGGCCACCTATCAAATACAAAAGAGTCGACTTACCACAACCAGATGAACCTTTAATAACACATTGTTCACCCTGAGATAATTCGAGATCAACACCCTTTAGGATATGTGAGTTTCCAAAGTCTTTGTAAACATTCGATACACTTAAAACTGCCATTTACGAAAACTCCTCTCTTAAACCTTGGGCCATTGATTTTGAATCTAGTCTTTTAAGAACTATAAAAGTTAAAAATATAATAAAGATAAATGAAATAAATCCAACAATAAAAATATCTCTTAATGATAAGAATAGCTCAATACGGTTTAAGTGGTAGACATCTGTTGGAAGAGAGAAAATATCAAGCGTCCCTAAAAGATAGTCAAATATTTCAACACAAATAAGCGAGCCTATAAAAGCAAGAAGCCAGATCCCAATATTTTGAACTAGCCATAGTGTTCTAAACTTTTTTGGAGATAGTCCAATTGCATAGAGTAAGAATATTTCTTGAGAGCGTCTTTCCTTAGAGAAAATAATAAAAGCAAGACAATTGAAAATGGCCAAAACAACCACAATTGAAAAGACAATTGAGATCATGTACTTTTCAAATTCGACGGCCTTAAGAAAAGTTGCAAAGTCACTCCAATACGGAGCGATGCTGTATTCATAATAGAAGACACTCTTCATATCGGCTACGACTTCATTAATCTTAGCTAAGCTACGATATTCAGGCCTTAGCCTTAGACTCATTAAATTGATTCGATCCTTAACCCCAAGAAGAGTTTGAATTTTTTTTAAATTCACATAAACAAAACGACTGCGGTACTCATGAATCTTAAAGGTTTTTATATCTTTGATTTTTAAGACTGCATTTGTTGGTAAATAACGTTCACCTAATTTCCCCGCAGAGAAACTAAACTTAAGAGTATCACCAATTTTAACTTTTAAATCCTGAGCAAGAAGATCACCGATAATAACTTCATTTTCTTTCGGTTCAACAAGTCCATTATCTAGTTGATTAATTTGTTTATTAACACCAACGACAAAGACAGCCTTTCCCTTCTCGTCTTTATTAACAAACGATTGGGTACGAAGCATTGGTATCTTTGTTTCTATTGGAAAATTATTAAGGTCTTTTTGTTCGTTTTCGTTTAATTCAAAAAATCCATTTGTGGCAGTAAGAATAATTTCACCACTTCCTGCATTTAGCGATTTTTTAAGGGTAACTCCAAAGCCATCCATTAGTGCTAAACTACAAAGAATGACTGCTAATGAAAACATTAAGCCTAATATTGTGGCAGCTATAAAGTAGCGTGACGATCGATCTCGAAAAAAAAGTAATTGAAAATCTTTAAACAGATAGAAAAAACTCAATTTACTCTTCCTTCATCCCATCAACTGACCATCTTAAGTAAGCATCCATAAAGCCATCAATATCACCATCCAAAACTTTTTCAGCTTGTGATGATTCGAAATTAGTTCTGTGGTCCTTAACCATTTTATAAGGGTGTAGAACATAAGAGCGAATCTGTGCTCCCCATCCAATTTCTTTCTTATTAGCTTCTTCTTCAGCAGCTGCTGCTCTTTGCTTCTCTAGTTCTAACTCGTATAAACGAGACTTAAGAACTTTCATTGCTTGAATTTTATTTTGTAACTGTGATCTTTCATTCTGACAGGTAACAACTAGACCTGTAGGAAAGTGTGTAATTCTAACGGCAGAATCAGTAGTGTTAACCGACTGTCCTCCAGCTCCACCTGAGCGATAAACATCAATTCGAATATCTTTATCAGCAACTTCAATTTCAATATCATCATCCACTTCTGGAGAGACAAATATTGAAGCAAACGAAGTATGGCGACGATTGGCCGAATCGAATGGAGAAATACGAACAAGGCGATGAACACCTGTTTCAGACTTTAAATTTCCGTAGGCGTAATTACCTTCAATTAGCATCGTAGCAGATTTAATTCCAGCACTATCACCATCTTGTACATCAAGAACTTGAACTTTAAAGTTCTTGTGTTCGGCCCAACGATTAACCATCCTAAAGAGCATACTGGCCCAGTCACATGATTCTGTTCCACCGGCACCAGCATTGATACTAACAATAGCATTATTTGAATCGGCATCATCGGAAAGAAGAACCTTCAGTTCTGCTTTATTAAATTCATCGACAAATTCATCAGCAATCTCAATCGCCCCAGTTGTAGAGTCTTCATCCCCTTCAGCTGCGTACTCTATTAAAATTTCGAATTCATCATATAAGTCTTTTAATTTTGTATAAGTATTAACGACATCTTCTAAAAGGTTTTTTTCTTTTTGAACTTTGGCAGCGTTCTGATTGTCGTCCCAGAAGCCAGGCATGGCCTCCATATCTTGAATTTCACTTATGCGTGCTGACTTTTGGTCAACATCAAAGTGACCTCCTTAAACTAGCAAGCTTATCATCGTAACTTACCATCAGTGACTTTTTCTCACCAAGGGCTATGCGAGTACTTTCTTCCATTTCTACTTTCCTATTTCTTTTGCCTAGATTTTTTAATTTTAGTTAGAATCTCTTTTTCAAGAGCTTCCATAATTTCTTCTTCCTCTTGCGAGATTTCGTGATCATATCCTAACAAATGAAGAAGTCCGTGACAAAATAAGTGAATAACTTCTTGCTCAAGTTCTAGATCAAACTCTCTAGCTTGTTTTGCTGCTACATTTCGACTAATGATTATATCACCAAGCATTACTGGCCCAGGAAGAACGAAATCCGTACTGTCTGGACGTAAGCTCTCATACATAGGAAAAGATAGAACATCTGTTGTTTTATTCTTACCTCGATGATCGCGATTAATTTGCTTCATGCGAGAATCCCCACAAAAATGAAGATCCACTTCAATCTCTTCATGAACTTTTTTATCTAAACAAGTGTTCTTTGAGTAAAGAAAATTACTTATGACAACAAGTGAGTCTTTTAGCATATTTTCACAGGCTTTAAGTCCCCAATCACTTCTAGAATTGTCAGCTAAGTTAACAATAAGTCTTGATTTGTTCACTTGAATAGTTGCGCTATGGGCCATTATTTCCAATCTCTTTTTAAGGGTGTATTATTCTGTCTTAGGTTACATAGATTATATTATCAAGGCAAAGTTATGTCACTAAGCGAAATGGAAAGATTAAGAGAAGTTGTTGCAAAGTTAAGAGATCCTAAAGATGGTTGTCCATGGGATCTAGAGCAAACTCACAAATCCCTTTTAAAGTATTTAATGGAAGAATCTTATGAGTTCATGCATGCAGTGGAAGACGGTAACTACAAGAAAATGGAAGACGAATTAGGTGACGTTCTTCTACAAGTTGTTCTTCACTCTCAATTAGCAAGTGAAGTATCTAAGTTTGATCTTAACTCTGTTGCCAAAACCATCGCTGATAAAATGGTAAGACGCCATCCCCATGTGTTTACTAATAACAAGGCCAAAGATGTTGCAGAAATTAAGCAACGTTGGGAAGAAATAAAAAAGGCCGAAAAAGCAAACGAAGAAAGCCTTAAGAAATATGAAATCTGTAATGAACTCCTCTCTTTTCCGGCCCTTACAAGTGCTGCAAAAATTGGAAAGAAAACGAATAAAATAAACTTTGACTGGGAAGATTACACGCAAGTAATGTATAAAGTTGAAGAGGAGTGGCAGGAGCTAAAAGAAGAACTCACTCCAGGGCGCGAGCTCAATAAAGAAAGAGTCCAAGAAGAAATGGGAGACCTTTTATTTTCAGTTGCACAACTTGCAAGACATCTTGATCTTGATCCTGAAGTTACATTGCGAGAAGCAAACTTAAAATTTAAAAGGCGATTTAATCAGCTTGAAGACATTGCCAGAGAAGAAGGCATTATCATTCGTGAAAGCTCTCAGGACGAACTTGAAACTCTCTGGTCTCGCGTTAAAGAAATCGAAAAAAGCAACTAGTTATGAAAGCATCATCTATTAAGCTAAAAAAAGAATTTATCACTCTAAAAAAAGATAAGCGTCTTTATCAAATGCCTTGTCCTGTTGTTGGACTAACTGGTGGAATCGCTACAGGAAAGTCAACTGTATCAAAGATATTACATGAAAAAGGCTTCCCTATTATTGATGCAGATTTACTTGTCAAAGAAGTATATAAAACACAAGAGTCTCTTGAGCACCTACAGAGTTACTACCCACGTGTTATCGAAGTAGATAGCACAATTAACTTTAAGCTACTACGGGAATATTTTTTTCAAGACATACAAATCCAAAATGATATCGAAAGCCTAATCTATCGTCAGCTTCCCGAAGCTTTCTTAAAAGCTTTTAAAGATCTCGGCTCTCCAAAAGTTGTGATCTACGACGTTCCTCTTTTATTTGAAAAGAATCTCGATTCTTTCATTGATCACAAGGTCGTAGTTTATTGCTCACGTGCAAAGCAAGTTGAGCGCCTAATGGCCCGTGATGGTATTGAAAAAGACTTGGCCTGTAAAATTCTAGCAAAACAAATAGATATCGAGGAAAAAGCAAAGCTTGCTGATACTGTCATCGATAACTCAGGTCAGCCTGAAGATTTGAATTTAAATATGTTTTTAGATCACTTTGATTTATAGAAATAAAAAAGGCTCCAATAAGGAGCCTTTTTTTACAATATTGGATTACTATCTGCAACAGTATGCTCTATCTCGCCATTTTGGCTACGAAGATTTTGGAAACTGCCATACAGCCCTCGAAGAGAAGAGATAAGTTCTTCATCTTCCTCTTGAGCAAATCGTGAAAGATGTTGAGTTTGAGTGGCCACATCATTAATTTCACTTCTAATTGCTTTGAAAGTATCTTTAATAGTACCAACATCTGGTACTTCTTTACTATCCATAATAATTTGAACCTTAGATAGGCCAACATCTAGCTGTGTTGAAACTTTTGAAAAACTTCCTAGTGTTGAATTAAATTCTTTAAGCTCACCAGCGAACTTCCCTACTGTTACATCACTAGCTACTCCACGTTGGATTTGATCAATAATTTGAGAACTTCTTGCTCTAAATAGCTCAACCTGTGACTTTAATGATTTAAATTGATCACGTGATCTTACAAGCCCTGCATAAGCTGCTTTATTCTCATTAATAATTTCAACAATCTCACCTGATCGTGTTGCTAATTCAATTTCTTCATCAAATAAGCGGTTTGTCATTTCGATCATATATCGATTCATTTCTTCAAACTTAGCTCTCATTTCGACAACTGATACAATTTTATCTTTTGCAATTTTAAATTTATTAATCGCATCTTTTTGTAAATCTTTTTGACCTTCAAAAATAATTCTAACGTCATCAATAATCTTGTATTGTTCAAATAAATTATTTTCTAGAAGCTCAATTTCTTTTAAGAATGAAGCTTTCTGCATTAAGAAATGGTCATTAACCTTTGTGAATTTCTCATATACATTATCAATTCCTGCTGCAGAAAAGTCTTGCTGTAGCTTCTCTCTAAAATCACCATTAAATTTATCATCAATAAGCGCATCGAGAGATTTCCAAACAGGAGAAACTACCGACTTCATCTGATTAGATAATGTTTCCTCTAAACTTCTTAATGGATAAAAGATAACCATAATACGTTTTTGATCTGCGTACTCAACTGGCGAAACATACATTTCGAAAGGAGCAGCTTCTTTGTCATTTTCTGTTTTAACTTGAATCTGATAGATGCCTGCTACACCATCTCTCACAGCACTTATAACCGGATCGTTTTCACCGAGATTTGTAAATGTACTTAAATAATCCCAAGTTATGCTCATATCTTTTTTAGCGCTATCGATACTCCAGTGTTCATAAAATAAAGAGTTGGCCCAAACAGCATTTAGATTTGAATCTAGAAGTAGTGATGAGAAAGGCATTGCATCTTGAAAAATTGAACCAAAACTCATTCTCTTGTGGATATAACCACGATATTTTTCAATCTCTTCTTTAAATGGATGTGACCACTCCCCTTTGAGTGAAGCTTTCACTGGTATTACTCCATCCTTTATAAGATCTAGCGAAGTTGCTTCAAGCATTTTCTTTGCTCTTTTTTCAGAGTAAGCAAACATAAAAAGTCCACCAGCAAAGATTGTCACTAGAATTCCAATAATTGCGACAAGTCCATAAAGAGTTGTTTGTGAAGTTTGATTTAATTCAATCTTTTGATAAGTCAGTTTTGGACCAAATTTCTCACTCCACGCAAGATAGCTCTTATTTGTAGTTTTCCAAATGCTATCAAAATCACGAAGTGTATTAAGAGACTTTTCTAAAAGATTTAATTCTGTTCTTAAAGTTCCAAGACGAACAACAATAAGGTTCTTATCTTCATCCGAAAGAACTGATCTCATTGTTACCTTTTCCATATAGTCCACATCACCTGCTATCGATGCATGTAGACGTTTTAAATTTCCGTAACTATAAAAATTAGAACTCTTAGTTGTTCCAACAGATATTTTCGTTTTAATTTTATTCGAAATTCTTGTTAGCGTTCTCCACTGATTATGGACAACAAAATTTTGGAAACCAATCATCTTCGTTCTAAGAACATTAATAAGTGTTGATTTATTTGCAGAAGTTGTTATGTCATCTAACTTTTTTCTAAGATCAGAGAAATTATTACTAAGAGTCTCATATTCAGTAATATTTACGATTTCATTTAGTTCTGTAATAGAATTTTGAAATTTTTCAAATTCAGAAGTTGCCTCTTTTGTACGATCAACTCTTACTAACTCTTTAATACCTTCAAGGGTATTAGAATTTTTCACTTCTTCAAACTTAGAAGTTGATTCGTACACCATTGTCATACGATCAAAATTAGCAGGGCCATTCTTCCAAAAGGACCAAACCCCGTAGGAAATAAGTGCTGTCGTTAGAATAAGAGAAACAGAGAAATAGATAAACAACGGCTTACTGAAACGAAGCTTCATTATAGGTCTCCTAAATGTCGGAATCGGAAAATCACTTCCATATGTTAACGGTCCTTCACATCCTGTGAACGTAAGAAATTTCTACATTTATTATGCAATTTTTTAATTGAATTTTAAAGACTTAATTAATTTATTTTATAGGCAAACAAAGGCCCTTTATATTAAAGGGCCTGAGTAAAAAAGTATGTTTTTTCGTTTTAAATTTTGATTAACTAACTAGTTCTTCATAACCTTCAAACATATTTTGCAGCTTAGCTTTAAGCTTCATTACAGCTTGAGTATGTAATTGAGAAACACGTGACTCCGTTACATCTAGTACCTGACCAATTTCCTTAAGGTTTAAGTCTTCGTAGTAGTATAGAGAAAGAACAAGTCTCTGCTTTTCTGGAAGTTGTTCGATTCCCTCTTTAATTTTGTCTCTGAAGTTTTTATTTGAAACAGCAGTAAATGGATTCATTGCTTTACTGTCTTCATTTAGTCCGGCCATTGCACGCTTATCATTGCGATTAAATGTCGCTGAGTCATCAATGTTAAGGATAGAGACTGATTTTGCTTTATTTAGCATCGTGTGAAATTCTTCTTTAGAACACTCTAGTTCTTTACACATTTCATCATCAGTTGCTGGACGGCCAAGTTCAGATTCCAACTTTGAATATGCACGATCAATTAACTTTGCCTTCTCTCTTACAGAACGAGGTACCCAGTCTTGAGAACGAAGTTCATCTAAGATTGCTCCTCTAATTCTAAATTCTGCATAAGTTTTAAATTTATTATCACGTGAAGGATCAAATTTTTCAATTGCATCCATTAGTCCAATAACACCACATGAAATTAGATCATCTAATTCAATATTTGATGGTAGGCGTGATGCAATTTTTTGTGCAATATACTTAATTAATGGAGCGTATTCTACTACGATCTCATCTTTTACTTTTGGATCTACAGTTGATCTATAATCTTTTAAATTCTTTAACTTTTTGGCCAACGATGACATCTCTCTCACTCCTTGATTAAGCTAGTTGCTGTGGGTTACTACCAGCACGACTGAATCCCTTCAGCAACGCAGGCGCGACTCGACTAGTACTGTCCTCGTCGGTAAATTTATTAATGATATTAGTGTAATATTTCGAAAGGGAATTCTTTTCCGTTTTCAAAAGAGCGTGATCAAATTTGTCAGATGGAATTTCTAAATTCTTCACACCTCCTAATACACTTAGGTTCGCTTGCATAAAGCTAGCAACAGTATCCACTAGAGATTTCACTACTTTTCGATACTGTTGATTTGAATCAACTCTATTCACAATGAGGTGATTATTTTTAATTTGATATTTTTGATTTAGAATTTTAATTAAGGCGTATGTATCAGTGATAGAAGAACGGTCAGGATTAACAACCATAAAACGATAATCAGCGTACGCCTGTAGATTTATCGTCTCTTTGTTGACGCCAGCTGGACAATCTAGAATCACGTGATCATATTCACTTCTATGTGCCGCAATAATATCGATAATAAATTTATCGTGCTCAAAGCTAGTATCGAATAAATCACTATTACCATTACAACCACTTAGAAGGTGTATATTTCCAAGTTTGTATAGACATTCATCAAATGATTTTTCTAGTGAAAGAAGGGAGTAAAAATTATCGTTTAGAGGTAGTCCTAATTTAACGGCAGTATTTGAAAGGTTATAATCGCAATCGATTAAAAGAACCTTCTTGCCTTTAGTACTAAGTTCGTTGGCAATCATTAAAGCAGTAGTGGTCTTCCCTACACCGCCTTTACCTGATCCAACTGCAATAATTTCACATTCTTCATTAAGGTAATTAAGAGGGGTTTTAACATTCAATTCGCAGCTATCATCACTACGGTGTGACAACAACCATGTTGAAAGATCGTTTCTGGACATCCTGTCTCCTAAACAAAACTTAAAAATTTAATCTAATAACAAAAAAAGCTACAGCTTAAAAATACCGGCCAAAATCCTTTCGGCGGTTGCAGCTTCTAGGTCATCAGGAACAATCTCACCCGTTCCAAAAAACTTATAAGGTAACGAGTTAAAGTCAATTGCAAGATTAAAGAGTGACCCATAATTCAAGCATTGATCTAAGTGTGTTACCACTAAACCATTTGCAATATTTGCATAACGATTTAGTACTTTTCTATTATACAACTCTGTATTGATTCCCGATAGACAGATTAAAACTTCCACATTTTCAAAACTACGTCTTAATCCATCAACGAACTTCTTGATTTCATTGATTTCTTGGTTTGTTGCCTTGTAGTCGATAAAAACATTTTTCTTTGTTTCTATTGATTTTCTTGTTTGAGCAACGATTTCAGAAATTGATTCACAGATATTTGATTCAACATTAAAAAACTTTTCAGAAAAAGAAGTATTATCTTTAAATCCTGTGTTGGCCTTATTTCTAATAATTACAGAGTCCTGCTTAAGAGCAGAAAGCTTTGTTAGCATAGAGCTCTGACCACATGAAGCATCAGAAATAAGAACTGTTACAGTTTTAGACTCTTCATTATCAACAGAAGAAAAAAGTGGCATTGCCGTTCTTACTTCCCCCATCATTTCTTTTAGTGCAAATTCGAAAACTGTATCTGGGTTTTCTTTTTCTTCATCAGATAATTCAAAATTTGCCTTACGTACAACCTTTTGAATATATCTTTCTTCGATATCTAAGCTTCTAAAGATTGTTACCATCTCTTTAACACCAAGGGCCTGAGGTTTAGTCATCACCTGAACACTTTGGCTTAATTCAAATATTTTCTTTTCAAGCTCATCAATTTTATTTCTTTGAGTTTCCATTAACTCACTTACTTCTTCACTATTTGCACGTGTTTCATGAAGAGGTTGAGACTGAACTGATCTTGCATGTTGAACCTGTGGTCTTTCAACAATAACTTCTTCCTGAATTTCTTCTTCAAGAGAGAAGTCCCCATTTAAAAAATCATTAAAGTGTTCAGACTCAGCATTTGCAGCGGCTTTTTTTACTTCTTCACGATCAATAGAATTTAGAAAATCATCAAGTCCAGAGTTTGCTTGAGAAGAGTTTTCTTCAACAGCACTCACCTTTCGGTTAAGGCCTAAACTTCCATATCCATTTAGTGAGTTAGTTTGTGCTTGTCCATTAGTATTTTGATCGTGTGAATTTATCATATTTGCAATATAAGATGAGTTGTTTTTATAAAATGAATCTTTTTGTTCCGGATTAAGAACGTTATCAACCTTGGCCTTCTTAGTGTAGTTTTTTTCAGAAATTGCAGCAGTGATTTCAATTTTCTTCTTTTTAAAAGCGCCTTTAATTCCTTTATTAGTCTGTGTCTTAAGAATAATTGCGTCAGGTCCTAGCTCGGCCTTAATATTCGCTAATGCCTCATCTAAAGAATCTGCTTCAAATTTTCTCACGTACATCCTATAACCTCACCGTTCCAAGTGACCTAATATTCACATCCGGACTTAATTCATTATGACTTACTACAATCAAGTTTGGTATGAATTTTTCTGTCAATTTCTTAAAGTGACCGCGAATAACTGGTGAGCAAAGAACAATCATCTTTTCTCCCATGTTTGTGGCCTCCTCTATTTTCTCATTTAAACTGGCCAAAATCGATTGGGTAATTCTTGGGTCTAAAGAAACTTGTTGACCATTTTCTGTTTGTATGAGATTGCCAGCAACCTGTTCTTCTATTTTACGATCTAACGTAAATATCGGCAAATCACCATTGGCAGACTTTATAGATTCAGTAATAGTGCGGTATAACGATTGTCTGACGTTTTCAGTCAGAAGATCTGTATCCTTAATTCTTGTGCCATGTTCAGAAAGAGACTCTAGGATCGTACGTAGGTCTCTGATGGAAACATTTTCCCTTAAAAGGTTCTGTAACACCTTTAAAACTGCCCCAAGAGGAAGGATTTCTGGAACAAGATCAGCAACAATTTTAGGATAGTGTTCTTTAAAATTATCCATAACTCGAACAAGTTCCTGGCGACCAAATAACTCATGTAAATTAGTTCTTAAGATCTCAGTTAAGTGAGTTGCTAGAACAGTTGACAGATCCACTACAGTATAACCGTTAAATCCGGCATCATCCTTCTGGTCTTCAGTAATCCATACAGCAGGTAAGCCAAATACTGGTTCAATTGTTTCAATGCCATCAATTGGCTCAATAACACTTCCAGGGTCCATTGCAAGGTAGTGATCTGGTACAAGTTCACCTTGAGCAACCTCCACACCTTTAATCTTTAGTGAGTATCCACCAGGAGCAAGCTCAAGATTGTCCTTAATTCGTACAGAAGGAATAATTACACCCCAATCTAGTGCAAATTGCTTTCTCATATAAGTGATACGCTCAAGAAGGTCACCATTTTGAGATGAATCCACTAGATTAACTAGTCCATATCCTACCTCAAGTTCAACAAGCTCAAGATTAAGAAGATCTTCTAGTGACTCAGGAGTTGATTTCTTTTCCTCTTCAACAACTGTTTCAGCAGCAAGCTTCTCTTGAACAATTTCATTTTCCATTTTATTTGAAACATAAACGAGGACCAGGCCTACTGTGATAAATGGAAGTTTAGGCAAACCTGGAATCATTGCAAAGATTAGAAGTACACATCCAGCAATTAGAACAGCTTTTGGGTGAAGCTTAAATTGCTTACTCATTTGAGCACCAAGATTATCTTCACTTGTATTTCTTGTTGCAATAATACCGGCAGCAGTTGAAATAATTAGAGCAGGAATTTGTGAAACAAGTCCATCCCCTACCGTTAGAAGAGTATATGTTTCAGCAGCACTTCCAAAACTCATTTTATACTGACCAACACCAACGATTATCCCACCGATGATATTAATGGCCGTAATTAAGATCCCTGCAATAGCATCCCCTCGAACAAACTTCGAAGCACCATCCATTGACCCGTAAAAATCTGCTTCTTCAGCAACCTCAGCACGTCTTCTCTTTGCATCTTCATCATTAATCAGACCAGCATTTAAGTCAGCATCAATGGCCATCTGCTTACCAGGCATTGCATCGAGTGTGAACCTTGCGCCTACTTCAGCAACCCTTCCAGCACCTTTGGTGATTACCATAAAGTTGATAATTACCAGAATAATAAAAACAATGATACCAACAACAAAGTTTCCCTCAACAACGAACTCGCCGAAACTTCGAATGATTTCACCGGCGGCACTCGTTCCTTCACTTCCTGAACGAAGTAGAATGTTACGAGTTGAAGCAACGTTAAGAGAGAGTCTAAATAATGTTGTTACAAGAAGAACTGCAGGAAAAGTTGAGAAATCTAGAGGTTTCTTAGTATAGACAGAAACCAATAGAATAATAATTGCGAATGATAGTGTAATTGCTAAAAGTAAATCGAGTACCACTGGTGGTACCGGAATAATCATAACGGCCAGAACTGCTAGAATACCGATCGCTACTGCGAGGTCTGAATTTTCTGTTAATACTTTTAATCTCTTAAAGATATCATCCATGATACTTTCCTAAAATTTAATTAGCTAATAGCTTTTTGCTTTTTCTTAAGCTTATAAACAAACGCCAGTACTTCAGCGACTGCTTTATATAAAGTACGTGGGACTCCTTCCCCTACTTTAACTGACTTATATAGTGCTCGTGCTAAAGGAACGTTTTCAACAATTGGAATATTATGTTCTTTAGCAATTTCTCTAATTCTAAGCGCAAGATGATCTGCACCCTTTCCAACAATACCAGGAGCGATCATCGTCTCTTGGTCATATTTTATGACAATAGAAATGTGAGTTGGATTAGTTACAATAACATCCGCAGATTGTACATCTGCAAGCATTCTCTTTTGTGCTTGCTCTCGTTGGATTTGGCGAATTCTTTGCTTCACTTCAGGAGAACCATCTTGCTCTTTTGACTCTCTCTTTGCTTCTTCTTTTGTCATCATAAGTTTTTTCTTATGAGCATACTTTTGATATGCGAAGTCTCCAGCGGCAACTACGACAAGACCTGCAAGGATTGAAAAACCAAGTTTTACCAGAATGTCTTTTCCAATAACAAAGGCTTGAAAAAAGTCAACGTGTAGAAAACCTACAAATTGCGTAATATCATCCTTCATATATAAGTAAACAATTCCAAGAACAATGATAAATTTAAAAACACCTTTAATTGCTTCAACAACTGCCTTCATCGAAAATAGGTTCTTGGTCCCTTTAATCGGATCTATTCTTTCTGGTTTAAATTCTAGAACTTCAGGTGCGTAGATAAATCCAATTTGAGCAACATTTGCAATGATACCAGCACAAAGAGAGACAATACAAACTGGTGCAGCACAAACTAAAGCTGTTGTAGCCGTTTTATTCGCAATTGTTTTCAGAGACTTCTCAGTGAAAGCAGTTGCAGGATCAAGGTGCATAATCCATCTAATAAACTCTTCCATTTCTTGATAAATAAAAAGAAGAGAAAGGGCCAGAGTCATGATACAGGCAGCCAGCACTAACACACTCGTTAGTTCTTTCGAAGATGCAACCTCCCCCTTTCTTTTCGATTCGTCAATTCGATGCTGGGAAGGGTCTTCCGTTTTTTCTTGATCTGTATCTTCGGCCACGACTTACCCCTTAAATGATAAAGTTAAACCACTCGCCAAGCCTTTCCGTATACATTCTAAATGCTACTTGAAAGAACTCATCGCTTGTTGCCGTAAATACTAGTAGACCTAGTCCAATATTGACGACAAAGCTAACCATAATGATATTCATTTGTGGAACAGTACGAGCAATAATTCCTAGAACCGTACTGATGAGCATATTTGTAAAAATTAATGGTGTCGCCAGCATAATTGCTGCAATAAAAATTGATTTGAATGCTTCGATATAGAAGATATGCGACTTTGCAAATACACCAAAATCATAAATATGAATCGTGTAAAAAGATTGAAAAATCCCTTTAAACATTGGTAATAAAGCACCTGATGAAACAACCATAACGAGAACAGTCCATTGTATTAGCCTTTCGAAAGGACCTACTTGCTGACCAGAAGAAGGATCGAAGTAGCGAATGGCCGCAAATCCAATTTGCTGGGTAATAATACTACCTGCAGACAGGAAGATACCCATAATTGATTTTACCAAATATCCAATTATCAATCCAATAAGTGTGTAAATAATAGTTAGGGCCCAGAACTGGTCCTTACCCACAAACATAATATCTTTGATTACTTCACCCTGAATATACGGATAGAAGCAAAAGCTCATCACTAGTGTCGATAAGATCTTAACAATCATAGGAATTGGTAAGTTATCGTAAATAGGAAGCTGAAAATTAATAGCCAGCAGTCTGGTAAAAATTAACCAGAATGCAATGATTGGGACAATGTCAGTAATTTGAATTGTCATCTAACTTGGCCTACCTTCCAGTAACAAGACTTGGAATAGAAATAATTAGATCTTTTGTAAATGTTGTTAACTGATCCGTCATCCACGGAGCAGTAAGAACAAGCGCGCCAACAATCACTAGGATCTTTGGAATAAATGAAAGTGTCTGCTCATTGATTTGAGTAACAGCTTGAAAAATTGAAACTAAAATACCCATAATAAGTGCACCTGCCAACATTGGTGCAGATATCATCAGTCCAATTGTAATTGCTTGTCTTGCGATGTCAGAAAAAAAGTCCATGATTACTCCTAATTAAACGAACGTAAAAGTGATCCAGTAACAAGTTGCCAACCGTCCACAAGAACAAATAGTAAAAGTTTAAATGGTAGTGAAATAACGACTGGAGGAAGCATCATCATCCCCATGGCCATTAGAACAGAAGCCACAACCATATCTAAAATTAGAAATGGAATATAAAGTAAGAAACCAATTTGAAATGCTGTCTTTAGTTCTGAAATAATAAATGCTGGAATTAAAAAGTGAATAGGTACATCATCAATTGATTGTGGTGCCTGACGATTTGTTACATCATAGAAAAGTCCAATATCGGCCTTACGAACCTGCTTATTCATAAACTTTCTAAGAGAACCTTCAATACGATCAACTGCTAAAGTTGTCGTAATTTTCTTATCCATATATGGTTTAACTGCATTTGCATAAATCTCTTCGCCTGTTGGCTGCATAACAAAAACAGAAAGGAAAAGGGCAAAGCCGATAAGAAGCTGATTTGGTGGCATACTTTGCGTACCAATTGCTTGTCTCATGAAAGACAGAACAACGATAATTCTTGTAAAACAAGTACAAAGAATTAAAACCGCCGGTGCAAGTGTTAGTACCGTAAAAAGAATTGTAAGTTCGATTGTATCAACGAGATCAACGCCCTGTCCGAAATTAACAGAAAGACCTGGAAGACCCAGGTTAGTTGATTGTTGAGCAAAGATCGTACTTAGCCATCCCCCAATACTAAATATTAATAATGCTCTTAAAAAATTATTCATCCAACTTCCTATTGAATTGATTTTAATAAAATTATTGTAAAGACTTCATGTCCTTAACTTTTTTCTTAATTTGTGCTGTTAAGCTAACTTTCTCTTCTTGATTAGCTTGTCCTGCAAGACTATTTAAAATGTCTTGTTGCGAAGAAGCTGTCGAGTTACTTGCTTCTTTCATATTTTGAGTAACTTCTTTCAGTTTAAATTCTTTTGAGCCAGAATTTGCCGTATCTAAGTTTGTATCAAAATTAGATCCAGTAAGAGCCTTCTCACCCTCTTTAAAGAATTCTGTAGTATCTTGAATCTCAGTTAAAAAATCCATTCCCTTTTCAGATTGGGCCATTAAGAAAACTTGTTTTTGAACTCTAACAACAAGAAGGCTTCTCTTTGGAGCAAGATAAGTTGTCGATAGTACCTCAACCATTTTTGCATTTGAGAAAAGACCAAGACCACCTTTTTTTAACATTCCCTTTCTAAAGAAATTCATTAGAAAAAAGATACCTGCTGCAAATAGAGCAAAAAACCCAATAAATTTAAAAATATAAGTCGACATCTGAAATCCACCTTTTTCAACACCTGAAGAAAGATTGCTTACAGTGTCTTCAATCTGCTCATTCTTCTCTTTAGCAAGAGCAAGTAAAGACTCACTAGTCTTTTCTAGCTTTACATTATTCTTGTTTTTATTATTTGTTACTTCTTCTTTATCTTTTAACAACTTAGCAAGATAGCCTTCATCATAAGCTTCAGCATTCTTTTGCTTAACAGGGTCCTTCTTAGTAGGAGCTGCTTTTGTTACTGCAACTTGTTTCTTATTTGCAGTGATAGGAAAGTACATCTTAATTTCATTATCACTAACTTCTAAACTAACTTTATCTTCATTACCTTTAATGTCATACGGGAGAATAGCGCGAACGCGAGCAACATCCTTAGTAAATTGATAAGCTAGAAGTTTCGTATCAAACTTTTCATTAACAGATACTTGCTTTTCAATCTTTGGCCATACGATTGTATCTTTTAAAGCTACTTGAATAATATCATCCTTAATTGTTAACTCAGGAGTTGTATCAAACTTCCCTTTGAGCCCAACAGTAACAATACCTGTTGAACCACTTTTAGTTAACTTAACCTTCCCTACTTCAACTCTAGCAAATGCATTCGTTGTCATAAGTGAAAGTGCTAAAAATAATAATTTAAGTTGTCTGGCCATGATTAATTCCTACGTTTCTCTACTACTTTAGATTTTCAATTCTCTCGATCGGCGAAATAATATCAGTAAGACGAATACCAAATTTTTCGTTTACAACGACAACTTCACCTTTTGCTACTAACTTCCCATTAACTAAGATCTCAAGAGGTTCACCTGCTAGTTTATCAAGTTCTAATACCGAGCCTTGCCCTAGCTGTAGAAGATCTTTAATGATTACTTCTGTTCTTCCTAGCTCTACTGTTACTTTCAGTGGAATATCTAGAATAAAGTCTAGGTTTTGAACCTTTAACTTATTAATGGCATCGTCACCTGCTCTGATTTCATCAGCAAGTTTTTCGACTTCCATAGTGTTAAAATTCTCTAGACCTTGTGTTTGGTTATTTAGTTCTGTTTGATCACTCATTTATATCTCCCTTAATTATTCGACTTCAATATCCATAGAAACTTTAGGTGTTTTATCAACGTGAGTTACCTGCACCGCTCGGTTTCCTTTGTATGTTCCAATGAGACACTTTAGTTTTTCCACACCTTGAATTGCTCCCTTTACCTCGCTTGATGCTTCTTGGTTAAGAGGAATAATATCTCCAGTTTGAAGAGTTAAAAGGTCTCCTACAGTCATTTCAGCTTCACCAAGTTTCACAACGATTTCGGCCTTTGTATCTTTAATGTGCTCATTCATAGCACTAGTCCAGATACTATCGGCCATATCATTATCAGTTTGGTAATTTGATGAAAGCTTTTGCTTAATTGGTTCAATCGTTGAGTAAGGAACAACAATCATAATTGTTCCAGAAGCTGATTCAAATTCAACTTCAAGAGTTGTTGCGATAATTACATCTGATGGAGGAACAACACCAACGAATTGTGGATTAATTTCAGTTCTTACGTATTGAGCATCAATACGGTGAACCTGCGCCCACGCCTCTTCAAGGTCAGCAATGGCCATATCCATAACTTTTCTCATGAATGAAAGTTCAATCGCTGTGAATTCTTTTCCTTCGATCTTTGTGAAAGGACGATCCGTACCACCAAAGTATGAATCGATAATTGCGTAAGCAAGCTTTGATTCAAATACTAGTAAAGCAGGACCTCTTAGTTCATTAAACTTCATGATACACATACACGATGGAATCGGAAGTGTGTTTACAAACTCACCAAATTTTAAAAGGTCTGTTGAGATCATCGAAATCGTCGAGATCTTTCTTAGAGAGTTTGAAAGTGATACACGAAATGAACGAATGAATCTTTCGTAGATGATTTCAAGAATAGGCATTCGCCCACGAATGACTCGGTCTTGATTTGTTAAGTCATAGGGCTGAATATTCTCGTCTTCAGCTTCATCATCGAAATCCCCACCTTCACCTAGAAAATCATCTGCGTCACCATCGTTTACAGCGTTTAATAGAGCGTCGACTTCGTCTTGACTTAAAACCTGTGCCATCGTTCCCCTCCTAGGATTTGATGATCTTGGCATCCTGCCAAAAATTAAACTTAATACTTTATATTAACTAGTTGATCTGGAAACCAACGTAGTAAACATCTAAAACTTTTCCATCAACTAAGTATGAGTTGATAGCTGATTTAATCTCTTCTTTTAGGTATTCCTTACCTTGAACTTTAAGAAGATCATTTGGCCTCTTAGAGTTCAAAATACTAATGATTGAATCTCTAATCTGAGGCTTTCTTGCCTTATACTCTTCCTCTTTTGCACCTAGAGAAAGTTTTAATACCGCGTTTAAACGGATGTAGCGTTGTGGCCCGTCACCTTGTGCAAGGTTGGCCGTGAAGCTATCAAGTGGAAATAGCTTTCCTTCCTCTTCCTGTGCTTCACCAGTTTGTACAACCTCTTTATCTTGAGATTGTTCGGCCATTTGTGCCTTAACAATATCTTCCACAGACGACTGCTGTGAGATCTTTAAATGTGTTTGGTACTGAAAGTAAGCGATAACACCCATTAATACGATATTCAGTAGTAGAGCTACTGTTAGTAGAGGGTTCTTTCCACTTCCTTGGTATGAATTGTCAGCACTTCCATCTGCCATAATCTATAAATCCTTTACTTCACACAGAAAAAAATTCCTTTAAAAACTGTGCCTCGTCAAAAATTATACATCTAGCGGCCATTTTCTACAAGATAGTAAAGTATGTTCCGGAAGATTCTGCCCATTAATTTTGAAATTTTAAGACTTTATGAGGAATGTAAAAAAGTGGTGGTGTCAAAATGTCGACGTTTTTTTGACGCTTAGGAGGATTGATAGGCAAAATTTGCCCTAAAAATAAGAAAGCCTCCATAATGGAGGCTTCTTATTATGAAACTAATTTCAAACAAAAATTAGAACATTTCCTTCCAAGCTTTACCTGGCTTGAATTTTGGAAGTGTCTTAGCTTTGATTTTAATTTTTTCACCAGTTGCTGGGTTGATACCAGTTCTAGCTGCTCTTCTTACTTTAGTGAAAGTACCAAAACCGATTAGTGAAACATCGTCACCTTTCTTAACTGCTTTCTTGATTGTTTCAAGAGTAGTTGAAACGAATGCATCTGCATCTTTCTTTGTTAGGTGGCTAAGTTCTTTGTTTTTTAAGATTGCTTCTACAAGTTCTTTTCTGTTCATTTTAACTCCAAATAGTTAGTTATTTAGTTGTTGTAGAAATAGGATGAAGTTTGAAACACGCTTTGACAAGGCTTTTTAGCGTTTTTTTTAACTTTTGAAGGTTTTTTTTATTTTAATGCTTATTTTAAGTTTTTTTCTTGCCAAACTACTATCTCTTCCTCTAATGCGATTCTCACGGCTTTTAGCCACTCTCCTTCAAGTTCTTTATGATCCTCAAGGTCTTTAATTTCAACAAAAAGTTGAATAAAAACAGGACCTAGTTGATGATAAAAAATTTTCATTGTTGGGATATTAATATCGACAGGAAGACGATGAGCAAGCTTATCCAAGCTTTTTTCAAGCTCTAAAATCTCTTGTGCTAAATCAAAAATAGAATTGATTTTTAATAAAGATGTTAGGTGATTAATGTAAGCAGAATTTAAAACATTTTGTTCTAATAAAGAATGTGGAATATCATCTTGAAGAAAATCTTCAATTGTATAATCAATTTGTCTTGCTGATTCACGAAAGAATTCTTTGTTAACTTTCACTTGATTCTGATCAAAGAAGTTTACCATTTTAACCTCCAATGATCATATTATAACACGGAAAAATAAAAAGGCCCACCAAGTGGCGGGCCTTAATATTTCAACTGAACTTGATCAGTAATTAGATATCAAGTTTACCTTTTTCTTTAAGAAGACCAAGAATCATCTCAAAGTGAGAAAGTGGGTAAGCACCTTTAACTGGAACTCCATTGATTACAAAACCAGGTGTTCCCTGAATTTCAAACTTTCTTGCTTCAGCTTCGTCTTGTGCAATTCTTTTCTCAACAGCTTCAGACTTAACATCCTTAGCAAGTTTCGTCATATTAACACCAAGATCTTTTGCAGTTTTCTTTAGGTATTTTTCTTTTAGGTTTCTTAGCTTTTGTTGACCTTCTTGAGTGAAAAGTACATCGTGAAATTTAAATGCTTTCTCTTCAGATTGAAGTCTAACTGCTTCGTAGTAAGCAGCTGCAATTCTCGCTTCTGAGTGGAAAGAAAGAGGAAGATGCTTGTAAATAAACTGTACCTTACCTTTGTACTTTTCAAGCATTGGTTTAACAACATTATCAAAGCCTCTTGTACAGTAAGGACACTGAAAGTCAGAGTACTCAACTAGAGTAATAATTCCACCTTTAGTACCTCTAACCGATTCGTCTTCTCTGATTTGTGGTTTAAGAGGGTTTTCAATAAACTCGTGAAGTTTTTTGTTTTCCTCTTCTTCTCTTTTCTTCGCCATTGCTTCTTTTGCGTTTTGAGCTGCAACTTGAAGAGCTTCCATAACTTCTGCAGGGTTAGCTTTAATTGCTTCTGCTAGAATCGTTGGATCATCTTTTAATGCTTTTTTGATTTCATCTTTACCTACACAACTCGTAAGTAAAACTAATGACATTACAATGCCTAATGCTTTTTTCATTACTATCCCTTTTGTTATTATGAACAAATTTCACATCAAATTATTATTATGATTTTACTTGAACAAAGTTAAATACTCAATCATCTTTTACTGAGTACTCTTTTTCCATATAGTCCAAATACTTGTTGATGGCACGCGTCTGATGACGAACATATTTGTAGCCGATAAGGTGAACTCTTGATGTATATCGTCCACTAATAAAAGATCTCATTGTCGCAAAAATACCAAATGCTGGAGTCGCAACTTTGTTATAAAGATAGCCCATGAAAAAGCCATAAGAAATAATATTGATAATAATCGTAATACCTACAATATCGTCCTGAATTAAGGCCATGTTACTAAAGTAGTCTTTAGTAATTTTACCATTCGTAAAGACTTCGTTAACCACAGAAATAACAGCATCAAAAAGAGCGTAATTAATAATTAAAATGATCATACCAGTTAGAATGCATGTGATGGCAACGTAGATACTCTTGTGGACAAAAAACATTGTCTCAAAGACTGGTTTATGTATCCTTCTGTATTTAGACGGAACTTCAATTTGAGTTAATTTCCCATTCATCCTCAGAGTCGAAGTGGTTGTAAAGAACCAATCACTAAAACTAGATAATAATCTTAACTCAGATTTAAGTTCCCCATCAAAAGAATTTACTTTTTCTTCAGATCCTAGAGAGTCCAAACAATACTGTGCAATCTCATCAAATGGTCTAAGCATCAATTGCGCAAGGACAATTCCCGCAACCAATAAGAAAGCAATGGAGATAATCATCCAAGGTAGAACTTCCAATAAACCAATTTGAAGATAGTCATAAATTAATGAATCAATAATATAATCAATATCCTTACGATAGGTTGTAATATAGATAATCGTTGATTTTAAAAGTATCCAGTTGAGTATAAATCCAACGATAATTGAAATAAATGGAATGATTGCAAAGATGAGCCCCATCTTTAAACGAAACTTTGCCTGGTCATCCTTTTTAAAATCTTTGAAGGATCCAGTTATAATCTTAAACATTGATTCTTTTACTTGTTCATAAGCTGTCATAATTACTTACTATTTCGGTTAATTTGAAAAAATTCTTAATTAATTTTATCAATTTCTAAAGAAATCCTTAATCCTCACCGATACAAGTAATAGCGTGAAAACTAATATTTGAGGATATTATGAAAAAGTTTAAATTATTAATGGTTTTGACAATTGCTTCAATGCTTGTAACAAGCTGTGGCCAAGACTCAAAAAGTAGCAGTGGTGGTTACTACTCTGGTTGGGGTAATAGCGGAAGTGGTTCAAATACAGGATCAACAGGTATGGACTCACAAGGACAGGCTTTATTTGATAGTATTATTAATAGCGGTGTTTTCAACTGTACCTACGGTCAAGATTCAAACAATATGTTTAACAATAACTACCTAAAAATTGGCAATAGAAGAGGAACAATCGTTGCTAATGTTCAGGGAGGCAACAGTTATAACAACTCAACAGTTGCAGGAAATATTCAAGAAGGGATGCTTCCAAATGAATCAAATCAACACTTCGTTGGTGTTAACGGTTTTGGTGACTTTGTTATTTTTACAAAAGTTTTAAGTGGAAATAATGTTGTTGGGTACAATATGCGTCTTTCACTTTGTTCACGATATTTTAGTTATCAAAACTATAACTTCCCTATCATTGCTGATGAACGAGGGCTTCAAGGCGTTCAGCTAAAAAACGCTGTGACTCTAGATTCGCCAACAAATTGTCCAGCAGGAACTGTTGATGCTGCTCACTTACTAGTTGTAGCTGATTACTACCAGTATTCACAACCATTCCAAGGACAACTTGATCCAGTAGGTATAAATGTAAGTTTTTCAACACCATGTCTTTAAGAGAATAGTCTAATAAAGTTTTAAAACATTTAATTTCGGAAAATAATGGGCCAGTATTTCACGATGGCCCTTTCCTTTTTGAGCAAGACCTAAAGAACCAACCTGACATAAACCAACACCATGCCCATTCCCCTTTCCAACAAAGTGAAGACCAGCTCCACCAACATCTACCATATAGAAATGGTTTGAAGGAAATTCAACTCGGCCAAAGTAGCGACGAAATAAACTCTTTTTGATTTTAATTTTCTTTACGCCATTTTGAACATAAAGATTTGTTTGATCTCTCTTATCTGGGTATAAGAATAACTTCTTCTTTAAACTTTGTTTCTCAATAAACTCTTTTTTCATTGCCCATTTTAGAAATTTCTTAAAGCGAAGTTTTGTAATTTTTGAATCCCAGTTTTTCTTCTTCTGGCAGTAGTCACACTTTACCGTTGAGTATCCATGTACATCATTTCTCCACACATCAGAAGGAACTAATGTCGTTCCTCCACAACTTGCATGAAAGAATGCTGGAACAAGATTCCCCTTTCCATTAGTAAGAACTAATCCTGCAGTATCTTTTGCGGCCTCAAGCGTACTTGCCGTCACATCATTAAATGTTCCATTAACTTGATGTTTTTCAGAATTTTCTAAATCATAAAGAGTGTCATTCTTAAGCCCTGAAATCATCATATGGTGAAGAGCATAAGTACGAGCGGCTACTGCCTGTGCTTTAAGGGCCTCAATTGGCCAAGAAGCATTCATTTCTTTTGCAAGTAGTGTTGCAATATAATCATCAAGATCCATTTCGTTGACAACATCACAAGAATTACCGTCAGCACTCGTCACAATATGCATCTGCCCCATAAATTGTTTACGCTCAAAACTAATGAGTCCTGTTTGAGATGTTAAAGATGCTAAGTACTGAGGTTTTACAGTTTTAAGAGATTGTAGATTTTGACAATTAACTTTTATCTTCTTAAATCCTTTAAAACTTTTGCGACTTCTGGTTGCGACTACCTTACGAGTAAGATCAACGCCTTCAAGAAGAACATTATCAAGATCTTTGGCAACTCTCACCTTTATTGTGTGACCTGATCGTATATTTTGTAGTGGGCTAATTCTCGCCAGAGAATTCAATGAAGAAAGTATAATGATAGAGATAAATAAATTTCTCAACGAATATCGTCCTGATTTGTGCGGCATCCTTGCCCTGCAACTTCTCTAGTAAATGATATATGATTTTACTAAGCTACTCAACTTGAGAGAAATTTTATCGCTTTTTGCATATCTGTCCATGCTGTTTTCTTCATGGATTCATTTACCTCTAGTAATTTAGGGTGAAATAGTGGCATGACATCGATTAACTGAGCATTCCCATCAACTTCTATTTGAATCGAGTGAAACTCTCCATGAACGTTAGCAAGACGAACACGTTTATCTAGGCATAAGTTTGTAGCAGCTGCACCAAGACTAATGAGTAGCCTAGGCTTAAAGTGGGCACAACAAGTGAAAAGGAATTCACGAGCATCTTTTTTAATAAATGGAACACGAATAAAGCGGCCACTTGAAATTTTCATGGCCTTAATCATTCGCCCCATAATATCTTGATCAGATTCAATCATTGATAAAGGTAGAAAGTCTGGAAGCTCCCCTTCTTCAATCTCATCAAGTCCAAAGAAGATAATATCAACTTCACCTTGATAGTCTTTGAAACCAGGAATTGATTCTAAGTCCCAAGAAGTACTATATTGTGAAAGGAATTTATTGATATCGTTATTAACTTTGATAGTACGAGAAGATTCAACGGTACTTGAAGCTGCTGCAATATCAATCTTACGCTTTGGAGGTGTAATAGGAACCTCTATTTTAGGCGCTAAGACTGTTTGCTCTACTGATGCAGCTTCTTGCTGAGGGACAACAACAGTCGGCTTAGATGCTTGTTTAAAAGCCACCGTGACTTCTTGCGAAGCCTTACTAGAAGTAAGTTTGCGCTCTTTTAGCTTAGGGTACCAAAGTGTATTTTCGAATAACTTGGCATAGTAATTCGGCTTCTCATCTCGTGTGAGTTTTAAAACGTTATTAAAATCTTTAGTTAATTTGGTTAAAAATTGTGCCATTACTTTATTTCCTATGGGTAAAATATCCCTAAGTCATTAAAAAAAAAAGCATAAATTTCAGAACATTGATAAGTCTCCGATAAATCAACTACATCCACTGCTTGGGACACTCTGCACAATCTCGAATCCCCAGTGGTAATTATTATTTAAAGGAGTTGCTACAATGTCATTCGATCCAGATTTCCAATTTGAAAACTTTGAAGAGTTATTTGGTGATGCCGATCAAGTACATAAGGTTTTAAATGATTGTCCAGTATGTGGCTCTAAGATGGTTCACACACACCTATCGGATTATAAAAACTTGTACATACACGAGAATTCGAGATGTACTGATTGCGGGCACGGCAATCGTAAAAAAATCCACCACCTAAACTAGACAATTATTTCTGAGGGAATTCGGCCATAAGCTTGGTATGAATTCTCTCAGCAATGCCTTCCTTAATATCCAATTTATGACTAATTTCAATTACCGACAACTGAGACAGTTCTTTTAGATTTAAGTCCATATTCTCGTGAATAGTTTTTAGCGTCTTCTCACCAATTCCTTCAATATCATCAAACCACGAAGTGAATATGCGATCCCTTTCTTTCTTATGGTGAAGTTTACGAGAAAAGCGGTGGGCCTCATCTCTCATTTGCACTACAATTCTCATAAGAGATGGTGTCTTCTTTAAGATATAAGGATTAATTCGATTTGGGATAATAAGCCTTTCATCAGAACTTGAGACCTCTTTATCTTTAAATGATTCCTGCTTACTTGTTTTAATCTTTGCAATTCCCACAACAGGAATATCAAGTTTAAAGTCTTCAAGCACGGCCAAGAAACTTGAGACTTGTCCCTTTCCACCATCAACGATAAAGACATCCGGAAGTTTTCCTTTTTTAAGTCTGCGTGAAAGTACTTCTCTCATCATCGCAAAGTCGTTATTCCCTTCAGGTCTTTCTTCTAAGTGATAATAACGATATTGTGTTTTATCAGGCTTCCCTTCACGAAAAACAATTTGCGAAGCTGTTGGAGACTTCCCTTGCCAGATGGCAACGTCAAAGCATTCAAGGATCTTTGGCGTCTCTTTTAAATTTAAAAGTTCTTTTAATTTATTTAAACCAACCCAAGGGCCATCAAGATTCTTCACTCTAAAGCGCTGGTGCTCTCTTGCGTGATCTAGTGTTAAATCATAAAGAGTTTTCATCTTACCAATAGGCTTTTGAACTTCAACTTCTTGATCAAGAACTTCATTAAAAGCTTCACTAATCATTGAAAGGTCAGCTTTTTTCTCATCGAGATAAATACGACTTGGAAGTTTTTCTTTAGTGTTTGAATAATATTGAAATAGGAATGTTTGAAAGAGTTCATGATTTTCACTCTCACTATCCCCTTTTCCAAAATGATAGTTTTTGTGACCTAAAAGAATTCCTGACCTCATCATATAGATTGAAATATCAACTTCTAACTCTCCAACGTGATAAGCAACAATATCAAAATCTTTCTCTGTTGAGAGTTCAACATTTTGTTTTTCATAGCTTTGAGAAAATGACTTTAGCTCTTCAATGCTATCGCGAATTTCCGCTGCCCTTTCAAAGTACTCTCTTTCAGCAGCGGCGAACATTTTTTCTTCTAGAATCTTTAAAACATTTCTACTTTGGCCCTCAAAGAAATTTATCACGTAATTAAGATCCTTGAAGTAATCTTTTTCAGAAATATAATCCACACAAGGAGCCGAACATTGCTTCATTTGATAAATAAGGCATGGGCGTTTTCTCTTTCGCATCTCCTCTATTGAGCAGTCTCTTAAAGTGAATGATTTAGTTAATATGCGAGATATCTTTAAAATATTACTTCCCGTTGTAAAAGGCCCAAATAACTTAATTTTCTTTTTTCTCTTTGGCCTTCTTGTGTAAACAAGACGTGGGAATTTTTCATTCAAATCAATCTGGATATAGGGATAACTTTTATCGTCTTTTAATTGAATATTATATTTGGGAATGTGCTTTTTAATTAAGTTATTTTCTAAGATGTATGCTTCGGCATCAGTCTTAGTCATAATAAAGTCAAAGTCTTGAATATGAGAAACAAGGATTTGGGTTTTAGGTGACTTTTCTGAACTATTAAAATAGCTGGAAACTCGACTACGAAGGTTTTTTGCCTTTCCGATATAAAGAATCTCTTCGATGCCGGCACGCTTACGCTTCATTAAATAGCATCCAGATTTTGTCGGTAAATGTTTTGCTTTTTCCAGCAGTGCTAAAGTATTTTTCTTCATTATAATTATCTACACATAACCTTTTATTCTCTTTACTTTAATCCTATTCACCATTAAATTGATCTAATTAAGCAAAAGGAAGAGAGAATATGTCAAAACTAGGTGTTGGTAAGGAAATTGTAACATATTGTAGCAAATGTAAATTAGATCTTGCTCATTTAATTGTAGCAATGAAGGATACAGATACTCCATACAAAGTTCTGTGTAATACTTGTAAAGCAACTCATGCTTACAAGCCAAAAAAAGTAGTATCTCCAAGTGCTACACGTCGAAAAGCTACGACAAAGAAGAGAATTTCAACAGAAGAAAAAATCATTAATGTTTGGGAAAATGCCCTTGAAAAACTTGAGGGTGAACCTATTACATATAGCATTCGCCACAAATTTGAAGTTGGCGACGTGCTAGCTCACCCAACTTTTGGGCCAGGGCTAGTCGAAAAAAGTCTCGATGCTAATAAGATCGAAGTACTTTTCAGAGGATCAATTAAAATTCTTATGCATAATAAATAAATATAAAAAGAGCTTGATAAGCTCTTTTTTTATTTATACGTCCTTCGTTTGAAATGAAGATATACACGAGAGAAAGACCTTTAGGTCTTTCGGTTCGTAACAAACGCAAAATTATACAAAGAAAAGCCTCCCATACGGGAGGCTTTCTTATAATCTCTCATCTCTCTATTTATTTTTTAGTTAGCACCCCAGTTAAATCCGGCACCACCATTTACACCAATACTAAATTGGCCATTAAGACCACCACCGGCCAATGATCCGTAGTTAGTCCCTGAATTATAGTAACCGTTATAAGAGTTAGCATAAATATTTTGTTGAGCATTGTATAAGTTCTGATACAGTGCTTGGTTAGCATATGCTACGTTTCCTTGGTTCTGGTAATTACCTTGAGCAACAGCTTGTCCTTGAAGCCCATTGATATAGCTTTGAAATTGTTGTGCTTGATAACCATTATTATAGTTTCCATTTGCACCCCAGTTTCCATTGGCACCCCAACCACCGTTAGCGTTACCATTTAGGCCCCAAGAGTTTCCACCATTAGTACCCCAACCTGCATTACCATTCATGCCCCAGCCGTTACCACCGTTAGATCCCCAACCTCCGTTGATTCCCCAACCGCCATTAATATTTCCGTTTCCACCTGGAAAAGTATTTCCACAAGCACATGGTGCTGAAATACACATACAAGCAGGGTTTCCACCACCATTGGCCCAACCGCCGTTGCCCCAGTTACCGTTTCCACCGCCGTTGATTCCCCAACCGCCAGAAATAACACCACCGTTTCCAGGATATGTTGGATATACTCCACCATTATTACCCCAGCCACCGTTGGCACCGCCGTTGATTCCCCAACCTAGGTTCACACCAGCATTGATACCTGTTCCAGGATACATTCCCCAACCAGATCCAGGGTACATTCCCCAACCTGCGCCAGTGTTCATCCCTGGGTATGCGCCAGTGCTACCAATATTAAGTCCAAAATTTAAACCAGTATTCATTCCGAAACCATTACCCATTCCGAAACCATTACCCATTCCAAAACCATTGCCCATTCCCATGCCAAAATTAGCACCAAAGCCAGTTCCAAAACCAGTTCCGTAAGGGTATCCACCCATTCCCATGCCCATTCCAAAGCCTGAGTTCATACCGAAACCTGGGTACATTCCACCGTAGATATTTCCTGGATACATTCCTGGGTGTCCACCCATACCCATTCCGCCATTGATATTTACACCAAAGCCAGCGTTACCACCTGTTAGGAGTCCAGCAAGTGCCGAACCGGCAAGAGAACCTAGTGGGTTCATATAAACATTAGCTTGGTAATTTCCACCAAAGCCATTGCCCATTCCGTTACCCATACCATTACCCATTCCCATGCCCCATCCGGCATTTCCATAGATATTACCACCGAAGTTAGGTCCACCCATTCCACCTAGGAATCCAGATGTGTAACCTTGGCCCAGCCAACCATTACCTACACCACCGAAAGCTCCAGCAGTAAGACCAAGTCCTCCGGCGTACATACCGTAGCCATAGCCGTTACAAGAATTAAGCATTGATGCTTGCTCTTTTGGAAGAACAGGATTTGCACCTCTTTCAATGTTATGATCTAAATAGTTATCGATTTGGCCATGACATGACTTAATTCCATTTTCATAAGCATTGGCCCTTGCTTCTACAGAATCGGCTTGGTGTTTAGTGGCGAAAAAAACACTCCCCATTGCTGCAAGTGAAGGAATTGCAACTTTTGCAACTTCGGCCCACTCATTTCTTTCAGGAAGTTTAGGTAAACAATCGACACAGAAGTCATTACTTCCAGAGCTTCCACGAGATGCTCTTGTTACACATGCTTGAGCGTCATCTTCATAGCCATTGTCTCTTAAATAGATACAATCACTGATGTCGATCTCAGCATATGTATTTAGCATCATCATCGCCAATAAGATGCTTTTAGTGCCAATAAGTCTTAACTTCATAGTTTTCTCCATAAAAACTTTAACAATCCTCAACTACTTAACGACACTTTATGAATGAAACTTGAGTAAACTATCGACTTTTTCTATAAACTATTGATTTAACTGATTAATATTACGTTTACGAAGCTTAAATTTAGCGATAAATTGCGAGTTATGAGTAATATTTTTTGGTGGATTCTCCTCATTTGTGTCTTAATTTTTGCTACTTATGCGGCATTTGTTATTAAAGGTGAAAAAAAAGTCGCCTTAAAGAATGCTGTAAGCTTCCCCTTCCATGGACTTGAAATTCCAATTCCACCTTGGTGGACCCTCACTAGCGACAGTAGTGAATTAAAAGTATTTGAAAGAACTGACACACGTTATGAATGGCAGTCTCGCTTTAGCTTTACTGATAAAAACTATGCTGATTTACAAGCGGCCTTTGAAGAGCTGGCCATAAATAATGAACTTGTCTTTGATAAAGATACGTCCATTATTCATGGACCAAAATCTTTTCAAAAATTATATGAACAAGGAATCGAAACCCTTCGCGTTGAAGGTACGGCCACAAAAGCTCATGAACTTCGTGTCTACTACGATGCTGCTCTTTTAAAAACTGAAGATGGAATTGTCATTTTAGAAAGTGAAAGTTCTGTCTTAAATGGTTTGCTTGAAGGACCGTTTTTCGAACAATCTCTACACAATATTAAAAAGCTATAAGGGTACGTCGATACTTTTCGACAATTCTTAGACTTACACACAATATTAAGAAGAATATTCAAAGCATTCCTTTAAAAGTAGTGAAATTTAAAGATGAAAATAAGTAAAGCTTTTAACAAAGTGATACTTTAATTAGACAGAGTAATAGTGACGTTTTTTTTAGTTTTTTATAAAAGAAAAAAATTATAAACCCATGAATTGTCGAAAAGTATCGACGTACCAAATACAAAAAAAGCTCCTTTCGGAGCTTTTTTATTAACGTGTCTTAAATGTTCTAATATTTTGTACTAGGAAGTTGTGAATTTCTTCGTCTGTTCCGAAGACATCATCAATGAATTCACAATCAATTAAGAATGCAGTCATACGATTTGCAATATTGTGTAGTGATTCTACTAAGTATAGACCACCAATATTTTCACCACTGAATGACTTAATAATTTCTTTACGAGCATGGTTGAACATTTCAGACTCAGTTACGTCCTCAGGCATATTATCTACACCCATTTTCTCTTCAACCTCTTCGATTGCTTGATCGCGAATATCTTCATCAGTTGCAAGTGATACACCAAATTCAGTCGCCATTGATTCGATAAGTTTTTCACGGTTTGCAATATCGAATTCAATAACACCCTTTTCCTTAAGTGTATTAATTGTATGACTCGCTAAATTTTCGAGTGTTTCAAAATTTGTTCTCATTTACTGCTCCAAATGTGTAATCTCTTTAAGTTTAACGACTTGCCACTCATGAAGCAAGAAAATTTATGATTACTTCCATTCTAATTTCGACGTATTATCTTATTTAAGAAGCGCTGAATTAAAACATAATCCCCTAAGACACTAAGCGCAATAATGTAGGCAATAGCACCTGCACATGCTGCAATAACGAAGGCCGCGAGATTATCGAGAGTCGAAAAAATATTATTTGGGAAGTATCCACGCACATACTGTGTAGCATAAAAAGCCAGTAATGAGCTCAAACCGATTTTAAAAAATCTAAGTGGGAAGAAGAATTGCAGCTTCAAGTCCAACAGTTTGAACAATAGAATCGACTGAACAAGGATGATAAAGATCATCGAAATCGAAGTTCCCATCGCAAGAATTTTAAATCCATAAGTATCAACAAGTGAGAAACAGAAGATAATGTTAATCCCAACAGCGATCGAAGAAATGATCACAGGAATTTTCGGCTTATCTAATGTGTAAAAGCTTGGAGAAAAGACTTTATAGAGCCCATAGAATGGCAGACCAAATAAGTAAGCATAAAGAGCTTCCGTTACCATCTTCGTATCATCAAGGCCAAATGCTCCTCGTTGAAAAGAAATAGCGACGCAGTCTTGAGCTAGAGCAAACATTAGTGCCATTGCAGGCATGAGAACAAAAAGACTCGTTATATAACTTGTTTGAAGTGCACCCTTCGCTTCTTCTTCTTTACCTCCCCTCCAAAGTTCAGAGAAATAAACTAGATTTGAGTTACCAATTGAAACACCAAGAATGCCGACAGGAAATTGAAAGAGTCTAAATGCATATTGGAGCCAAGAGACAGCACCCACAACAGTTCCCGTTGCCAAGAAGGTTGAAACTAAGAGATTAATTTGAGTGGCCGCTACACCTATTGTTCCAATACTCATGCGTTTTAAAATTTCTTTTACATCACTTGAAAAAAGCTCAATCCCATCAAGCTTTACAAGGCCCTTTGAAAGGAGCATTGGCACTTGAATAAGCATTTGTAAGAAGCCACCAACAAGAACACCTACACCAAGAGAAACAATTGGGTGAAGGTTTCGTGCCTCTAAGAACTTAGGTAGCGTTATCATTGAGGCAATCATGATAATATTAAATACGGCCGGGGCCATTGCTGGCGCAAAGAACATCTTATAAGTGTTAAGAACTCCCATAAACAAGGCGGCGACTGAAACAAATGCAAGAAAAGGCGACATCATTCTTGTCAATAGCACAGACATTTCCAACCGATTTACATCAGAAGTAAAAAGTTCATTTGTTAAAATCTGAATAATTTGTGGTGCAAAAATAAAAATCAACAAACAAAAAATTGAAGTGATAGCAAATAAGACGATGGCCATGGACCAAAGAAGTTTACGAGCATGCTCATCACCATCCTTCTTGGCCGAAGTAAATATTGGAACAAATGCAGATGAGAATGACCCCTCTGCAAATAGATCACGCAACATATTTGGTATACGAAAGGCAATTTGGTAGGCATCAGTAAGCCCTGAGGCACCAAAGAGCTTGGCCATTAAAATTTCTCTAGCAAAACCCAGAACACGACTTGATAGAGTCGCGATGGCCATCTTAATAGAGGATAGTAAAAAATTCTTCCTGTGTTCTCTTGTCATTCCAATATTTTGCACCACCCTATCTGACTTAACAAGCTTCCAGTAGTTGCCAAGTGAAGGATTATTAACTAATCTTGCTGCCATGAGAACAGAGCTTGAGAAGTCGATTAATCACATTCAAACAAAGAGTGCCGTAAACTGGGATGAATACTTTATGCTTCAGGCCATTATGGCAAGTTTCAAAAGTAAGGACCCGGCAACGAAAGTGGGATGTGTATTTGTTGATGAGAACAACCACCAAATAACTTTTGGTTACAATGGCTTTGTTGCGGGAATTGATGAAACTAAACTTCCTTGGGGTAAGGAGAGGACTCTCCCTCTTGAGCAACAAAAATATGGCTACGTTGTTCACGCCGAGGCCAATGCAATTCTTCACTCCAATCACAAGCTCTCTGGTGCAACTTGTTACGTCACCCTCTTCCCTTGTCACGAATGCGCCAAGCTTCTTGCTTCTTCAAAGATCAAAGAAATCGTATACTTACAAGATAAGCACGCGGGAACTGAGTCAAATCGCATCTCCCGTCGTATTTTTGATTTAACGGGAGTTAAGTATCGCCAGCTCTCACTTGGTGAGCACGTACTTGATTCACTTATCGCGCACTTTACAGATGCCTTCTATCGCGAGTAACCCATCTTATAAACATGGTTCATATCATTAAAGAGTTCCTAGACAAGTTTGACTAATAAAACTATAGTAAGCCTATTCAGACGTATGGAGCAAACTATGGTTTTATCGAAGGTTAAAAAAGGCGTAAATGTTAAGATTCTCTCATTTGATAAGGGGCTTAAACATAAAACAATCATGACAGGACTTGGAATTCTTCCAGGTGATGCTATTCAAGTAATCGCTCCTTCATTTCTAGGCTCTCCACTAACTCTTAAGTTAACAGATGGTGAAACTGTTGCACTTCGTCTCAGCGAAGCATGTCTCATCAATGTTGAGGAATTAAATTAATGAGAAAAATTTTACTTATTGGCCCTGCAAACTCGGGAAAGTCAGCGATCTTTAATCTTCTTTCAGGAGCAAATCGAAAGGTTGCAAACTACAATGGTATAACAGTAGATACTGCTACTGCGGGTCTAATTTCTAATGCACGACATGAAAAAAAATTAGCAGTAGTTGACCTTCCAGGTATCTACTCACTAGTTCCTTCTTCTATTGACGAAGCTGTAACTGTTTCAACTTTAATTGGAAGAAATAACCAAGTAACGGAATTTCACGATATCGTTTGTGTTGTTGACTGTGCACGCTTAGACTCATCTCTATCACTTGCCTTAGCTGTTAAAGAGCTTTTTGGTGGAAAGATAAAAATCATCTTCAACAAGTACGACCTTGATGTTACAAAAAATTATGATTTTGATAAAATTGGCGAACATATTGGTGTTCCTTATATAAAATTCTCGACAATGAGGGATAGTGGAGCAACTCTTGAGAACTTCTTAAGGGACAATGCTTCAGATGAAATTCTTTTACCTTCAGGAAAAATCAAACTTTCAAATGAATCAACAGAATACAATCCTTTCAATGTAAGCTTTGAGGAAGATCAATTTGTAGAACTTCAAAATGAAGTCTCGGCCCTTTCTCAAATTGAAAAATACCAAAGGGAAGCAAGAGATTTAAAAGCATCTTATGCTATAGGAAAGAATAAAAGCTTGATTCAGCTTTCAAATAAGATCGATCAATTTGTTCTGCATCCGCTCCTAGGTGGAATTATCTTTTTAGCGATTTTCTATCTAATCTTCCATTCTATTTATACATGGGCAGGTCCTGCTATGGATCTAATTGACGGCGGAGTTGGTGCGTTTGGAGAATATATTGCAACTCTTCTTCCAGAGGGAATGCTAAATAGCTTTATCGTTGATGGGATCATTGCAGGTGTTGGTGGTGTTGTTATCTTCCTTCCACAAATTATGATTCTATTCTTTTTACTTAGCTTATTAGAGCAAAGTGGATATATCTCACGTGCCTCAATTATCACAGACCGCGCGATGTCTTACTTTGGACTTAATGGAAAGGCCTTCCTTCCATACCTTTCAGGGTTTGCTTGTTCTGTTCCGGCCATTATGGCAACGAGAACAATTTCAGATAAGAAAGAAAGACTTGCAACACTAATGACAATTCCACTAATTACTTGTTCAGCAAGATTACCTGTTTATATTCTTCTAATTGGAACATTTGTTCCTGAGAAAACTGTTTTTGGAATCTTTAATTCTCAAGCACTTGCCTTTTTCTTCCTTTATTTCTTAGGAAGTATTGTGGCACTTATTATTGCAAAGATTTTCAGACTTACTCTTTATAAAGGAAGTACAACTTCATTTATTATTGAGTTACCACTTTATCAAATGCCAACTTTCAAGCCTGCATTTAAGTCAATGATCTTCAAAGGGAAAGTATTTCTTAAGAAGGCCGGGACAATCATCCTAGGTCTTTCAATGGTGATCTGGTTTCTTTCAACTTTTCCAAAACCAGCACAAGAGATGCTTGTTGGAAAAACAGAAGCAGAAGCTGCTGCGATCTCTCTTGAGCATTCAACGATTGGTCAATTTGGAAAATTAATTGAGCCAGTTATCAAGCCTCTTGGATACAATTGGAAAATGGGAGTTGGTATTACGGTTGCGATGGGTGCCCGTGAACTCTTCGTTTCAACTCTAGGAACTATCTATGCTCTTGGTGATGTGGATGAGGAATCAACAACTCTAAGAGAAAGATTAAGAGCTGAAATTGATCCAGAAACAAATGAGCCAGTATTTAACACGGCCGTTGCTTGGTCACTACTAATCTTTTTTGCCTTTGCTATGCAATGTATCTCAACACTTGGAATTGTTCGCAGAGAAACAGATGGATGGGGACATGTCTTCCTAATGTTTGGATATATGACAATTCTCGCCTATGGTGGAGCATTTGTTACTTACCACCTACTCATTTAATTACAACTTTTATCTTTAGATACTATCGATAACCTCACGGCATCACTTAGAAGTAAGCCGATGTCGCGAGGGTCTCTTTCAAAAATTACTGTCACCATTTCATTCTCTTTAAACTCATGCTTTCCTAAGCCTAGCCAACCACTCTTATTCTCGGGCATATTATAACTAACAAAAGTCGTAAAGATTTCCACATCTTCTTGAAAGATACTCACTTTAACATTCGACAAAGCACCAACTATAGTTGGACGATATATTTGTAAGCAATAATCAGTTCTCTTTGGCATGAAGTTATAAGTTGAATAGGCATAGTCATCTTCACTCATGCGCACACTATTGCCTTGTGCTCCTTTAAGTTTACTATCTATCCATTCACCATATTCTCGATATCCATCCGTTCCTTTAAAAGTTTTCTGATCAACGGCCTTGGCCACAACCGTTGCACTCTCATCAAGCTCTTTATAAATCGTTCCTTGGCAATCTTCGTAATCACCAAGCTTTTTGAAGATAACCTCATCAGCTCTTAATAGAAGTGGGTCTTCAGCACCCTTTGAAATAATCACACGGCCCTCCTGACCAGAGGTAAAAGAGAATTCACCTAAGGGATAAAGGCCTTTCTCACCAATTGGTAGCCTTAGGCTAAAATTGGCCAGACCAATTTCTTCAACACCATCAAAAATATCAACGATTACACTGTCCGTTGCATTCATTGATGGTACTCGGTAGTACCAGATACAATATGTAGAATCCCCTAATAGGTCCGTTGTATATATTGCCCTTGCACTAGAGTCATTAGTATATCGGCTAATACTTCCCTGATAACCTTTTAGAGTATCCTGAAACCAATTCCCCTCTTGTATAAAACCGACACTATCATCGAGGGAGTTTGGTTTTGAGATATCAAAGAAGTTTCCAATAACAACTATCTCTTCGCCTTCGACAAAAGTACTAGCGGGTACTCTTGAGCTGACATTTAGTGATTGATCGACAATCATCTCACTTTTTACTTTTCTAAGATTGTGCCCCCTTCCAAGACAGGCCACAAGGAAAGTGATGGCCAACAAGGGGAATAAAATAGTGAACACTCTTCGTTTTTTCATAATTGTGCCTCTGATATCTACCTTATCAGTTGTTCACAGAAATTCTAAAATGAAGAAGGGTAAATTAACTCAAGTATTATTAAGAGATCACTCTTTTATAGAGGCTACAGAATTGTTTTGTAGATCTCATAACTTTCATCATCAAAGCAACAGAAGATCACATCATCAAATTCTTCAATAGCATCAAAACTCTTTACTGCCGAAGTTGCAGTAATGGCCGCCTCAATTTTTGGATAGCCAAAGATACCTGTTGAGATACATGGGAATGCAATTGACTTACATTCATTCTCAAGGGCCAAAGATAATGCGTAGATATAGCATTTTTCAAGTAAGTCTGCTTCACCATTTGCTCCACCTTCCCACTTTGGTCCAACAGCATGAATGATAAATTCCGCAGGAATATTATAGGCACGAGTCAATCTTGCTTCCCCAACAGGACAACCACCTGCTTCAGCAAGCTCCTTGGCAAGTTCTTCGCCACAGGCAGCATGAATGGCACCATCAACGCCTCCTCCAGCTTTAAGTTCACTATTAGCTGCATTCACAATGGCATCAACATCAAGAGTTGTTATATCGGCTTTAATTACTTGAATATTTTTCATAAGGAATTTCTAGCACGAATCAGTTTAGATTTCATCGTAAAACTTTAAGATTGTGCGTGCATACCAATATTTTCTCTCTCCAGGCTCTCCGTTGTAGTCAACTAATGCCTCGTAATAATTGGTTATTAGGTCATCTTGGAAGTTCTTTGCTAAATAGACCTTTAGTAGAATTGCCCCATAAACAAGAGATAGGTCGAGATCATCTAAGAATAGTAATTTCTGCTGTGTCCAGCTCCTCTCTCGAAGCCACAAATGACTCCAATCAGGCATGCCATCTAGTAAAATATTATTTAGATAGAGAGTATTATGTAAACTTGCGTAACTTGGGCCTCGTTGACCCAGTTGATCAGATACTTCCTGGGCACCAATTGACGTGAATTGAGTTAGTCCCACAGCACCAGTTGGAGAGACAGCTTCACGTATGAAATTTGACTCCATTCGAATTAGCGCAAGAAATAGCTTCGCATCCACTTCGAATAGCTCAGCAACTTCAATAACTCGCTCAGTAATCAGTGTGGCCTCGGCCACTGTAACGGCCGGATTCTGCTCTAAAATATATGATAGGAAATCCCTTTTCGAGTACTCTCGAGTAATTTGATAATTCCTAATCATATCCTCGTGACTAACAAAGTATCCCTCAGGAATATAGGAAGCAAGAGAAGCTGATAAAAACAGTTGTGTGAATATAAGTATACCTAATAATTTCTTTAAAATTCTCATATTTTTCAAACTATTAATTTTTTGCATCATGGTAATTATGGTTAACGAAAAACTAAATAGCAACTTACAAAAAGTTTCTAATATTAGGGTTACATGTAGCAAGTTGCGTTCTATAATCGCAATACAAGAAAAACTTAAAAAATCCATGGAGGCCTGAGTGAAACCATTTATCGTCGTTTGTGATGGAATGGATGCAGAAGTTTTTGCATCTCTGCAAGCTATCAACGAATTAGAAGTTCACCCAAAAGCAAAGTTAACTCAAGACGAGATTAAAGAATTACTACCAAAAGCAAATGCTCTTGTTATTAGATCATCAACAACAATTGGAGAAGAATATCTTGAACTTGCTCCAAATCTTAAATATGTAATCCGCGCAGGTGCCGGAACAGATAATATTGATAAAGTTAAATGTGGCGAGCGAGGAGTTAAAGTTTCAAATACTCCAGGTGCCAATAATAACTCTGCAGCAGAACACGCTATCGCACTTATGATGACAGTTCTAAGACATACAGCTGCAGCAGACGCCACAATGAAAAATGGTGGATGGGATAAATCAAAGTACACTGGAAACGAATTAGCTAATAAAAAAATTGGTATCGTCGGCTTTGGACAAATTGGAAAGATCGTTGCTAAACGTCTTCAAGGATTTGATCCACAAGTTAAATTCTTTGATCCATTTTGTGAATCAAGTGAACTTGATTATGTTTCTAAAGCAAATACTGTCGAAGAAATTTTTGAAACTTGTGACATCATTACACTTCACACTCCACTAATGGATGCAACGAAAGGAATGGTGAACAAGGACCTATTTAATAAAATGCAACCTCATGCAATTCTTGTAAACGCTTCTCGCGGTGGAATTGTTAACGAGGAAGATCTAGCTGTTGCTCTAAAGGATAAAAAATTTAAAGCTGCTGGCTTTGATGTTTTCGCAACTGAGCCATTAGAAGAAGACTCTCCTCTTCGCAAGATTTCTAATCTTGTACTAACACCACACCTAGGAGCTTCTACAGATGAAGCTCAATTAAGAGTTGGAGAGATGGCCGTAAATCAACTGAAAGAATTCTTTTTAAACGATAATTTACTACATGAGGTTAAAGCTTAATTATGAAATCACTTGCGATTATTGGCTCTCAATGGGGAGATGAAGGTAAAGGAAAAATCACTGACCTACTTGGTTTAAAATGCGATGTTGTTGTTCGCTACCAAGGAGGAAACAACGCTGGTCACACGATTATCGTTGGAACAAAGAAAGTTGTCCTTCATTTAATTCCTTCAGGTATTTTACATGATCACTGTGTATCGGTTATTGGTCACGGTGTTGTTCTTGATCCAGAAGCATTCTCTAAAGAATTAGAAAATGTAAAAAACTCTGGGTTATCAGTTACTCCTGAAAAGCTAAGAATATCTTCAAACACTTCTGTTATCACTTACTACAACCGTCTACTAGATGGTCAACGTGAAGCGAAGGGACCTGTTAAGATTGGGACAACAGGAAAAGGAATTGGCCCAGCTTATGAAGATAAGATTTCTCGCAAGGGAATTAAAGTAAAGGATCTATTTAACAAGGAGATCCTAACTGAAAAATTAAAAGCAAATCTTTTAGAGAAAGAAACTCTTTTTAAAAATCTCTATGAGTGCGAATATCCAAGTGTTGAAGAAGAGGTTGAAAGACTGATGACACTTGCAAAAGAAATTGAACCATTTGTTTGCGATACATTTAGCTTCCTAGATGAAGCTAAACGAACTGGAAAGAAAATCCTTTTTGAAGGTGCTCAAGGAGTGCTTCTTGATATCGACTTTGGTTCATACCCATTCGTAACATCTTCATCAACAGCATACGCAGGTATCTATTCAGGAGCAGGTCTTCCTGGTGGAACAGTTGAAGAAGTCCTAGGGATTACAAAAGCCTACACGACAAGAGTTGGAGAAGGGCCATTCCCAACTGAACTCTTTGATCAAATGGGTGAAGATATTCAAACTAAGGGTGGCGAGTTCGGTGCAACTACAGGACGCAAGAGAAGATGTGGATGGCTAGACCTTCCTCTTCTAAAATACTCTGTTAAATGCTCAAACCTAACTTCGATCGCTTTAACTAAACTAGATGTGTTATCTGAGATGGGACCTCTTAAAGTTTGTACAGGATATGAGTACGAAGGTCGTACGATCGATTGTGCTTACCCAGGAATTGATCTAGCGAAGGTTAAACCAATTCTAAAAGAAGTAGCAGGCTTTAACGATGACTTTAAAGGTGAGCTTTCACAAGAAGTTAAAGACTATATCGCTCTTATCGAAGAAGCGATCCAAATTCCAGTTGGTATCATCGCCTTCGGACCGGAAAGATCAGAAATCAAATTCCTAAAAGAATATTTTTAAGTATAAAGAACTTCGGCCCTGAGTTACCTCAGGGCCTATATCCATCTTGTGTCGGTTTTTTTTGAGATGGCCGTCGCAGAAAACCATCATTGAGACGAGTGCCTAATTCAAAGCTACTCATAGATTGTGTGTGGTATATGCTCTATCGCATCTTTATAAGCGCGATGGATTTAAAATTTACAAAGCCCTTGTGCTACCGCGGGAGAGAGAGATGTACGCAGTAGCACAAAGATTTTTTATCAGTAAGACACTTCTTCAGATTCAGAGAGGGACTTGAGAAATTAAAATCGGCAAGTGGAGTTTTTAAAAGCAGAACAAAAAATTCTAAGGCTTGCCAACCTTGTTTCCTACTGACAAGACTAGAATACAAAACCTCACCTACCCAAGTGTTCAAGTTGTGTTAGGAAAACGTTTTTAAATGTTAATTAATTGTCAAAAAGACCGTGCGCGCTGCGGCAACTAGCATAATTCAGCAAAAACTTTATTGTCTTTAAATTCAATTAAGCGAACTTGATGAATTTGATTCTTTAAATCACCATCATGTGCAACTTTAACGCGAATAAAATTTGAAGTATAACCTTCCCATAGGCCTTGCTTATCTTTTCTTTCAAAAAGGACTTGCGATATCTCTCCGATAAAGTCTTCTGAAAACATATTAAGCTTAGCATCTCCAAGCATCATCAGAGTCTTCACTCGACTCTTTTTAACTGGGTGCTGAATGTGATCTTCCATACGTGCAGCAACAGTATTCTTTCTTTTAGAATATGGAAAAACATGGAAGTGAGTAATTGGTAATTCTTTTAGCAGGTTAAAAGTATCTTGAAATTGTTCGTCTGTTTCTCCAGGGAAACCACAGATAACATCTGCACCAATACCTGCGTTTGGAAAACGCGTGATAATCTTATTAATGATTGTTTTATAATCTTCAACAGAATACTTACGCTTCATATTTGTTAGGATCTCATCATTTCCACTTTGCATTGGTACATGGAAGTGATCAAGAAACTTAGGATTAGCTTGCATATAATCAAGAAGCTCATCAGTAATTGTATTTGGCTCAACACTCCCCAGTCGAATTCTCTCTAAACCTTCAAGAGCATTTAACTCTTGTAAAAGGTCTAAAAGTTTTTCACCGGAAGTTGTTTCATATTCACCGATATTTACACCAGTAAGAACAATTTCTTTAAAGCCTTGAGCAACGACTGATTTTGCTTCTTCTATTGCCTGTGCAATTGAAACTGCTTTAGAGCGTCCACGGGCAAAAGGAATAATACAGAATGAACATACATAATTGCATCCATCTTGAATCTTTAAGAAAGCTCTCGTGTGCCCTTCTTCTTTAGAAGTAGCGGCTCCAAAGAAATCTTTCGACTTATCAATATGAATTGTATCTGTTTCGTCTTCGCTTAAGTAATCAAAGACTTTATATTTTTCACTTGTTCCTAAAACAAGATCAACGCCTGTCATCTTTGCAATTTTTGGTGCATCCATTTGAGCGTAACAACCGGCCACAACAATCTTTCCATCAGGAGAAGATCGATGCGCTTTACGAATAAGATTACGACAAGTCGAATCTGCACTATCTGTTACAGTACATGTGTTAATAAAAGTAACATCAGCTTGCTCTCCAAATTCAACAACTTTATACCCACGCTCAACAAAGCCTTGAGAAATTGTTCCTGTCTCAGAAAAATTTAAACGACAACCCAAAGTATGAAATGCTACTTTTTTTCCGTCCAAATTTTCTAAATCATTATTTATAGAATTTACTTCTGTTGTCACTGAAGCCTACCTCTTAAAACACTAGTAATAATGGGCTAAATTAGCTCACAAGGCCTTTAATGACAAGGTGGGCGATAAAAAATACTAAGGGTAAACAAAATTAACTTCTTAAAAAAATTACACTTTTTTTTTATTTTTTTTAAATTCCCTGTTGACTTCTGAACCAAGATTACTTATATTCAATCTCACCAAAACACAGATGGTCTCTTAGCTCAGTTGGTTAGAGCATCTCCCTTTTAAGGAGAGGGTCCTGCGTTCGAGTCGCAGAGAGATCACCATTTTATGTTTTTTGGTTTCCAAATCCGGGAAATAAGTTAGCGCTCCCATCGTCTAGCCCGGTCTAGGACACCGCCTTTTCACGGCGGTAACAGGGGTTCGAATCCCCTTGGGAGTACCAGTTTTATAAAGAAGCCAGACCTAGTCTGGCTTTTTTATTTTCTAGACCCTACTTGGTCTGTTTTGGTCTGGTCGACCACCTAACCACCACATTTAAGCTCAATTTCATTTAAATATTCAAAGACATCATTTACGGCCTTCTTATTGGCCTCAGTCGGTAAACTCGCATATTGCTGAGCTACTTGAATATCCTTGTGCCTCGTTACAGCTTGGGCCATATCCACACTTCCGGTCACTCGCCTTGTGATCGTTCCCATACTATGTCTCATAATATGAGTCGAACTAAAGCGATCTGCTAGTCCTGCTTTTCTTAGGGCCTTATTGTATTGAAACTGAATCTGTCTGTAAGTTAGAGGCTCACCATCTTTATGAAAGACAAAGCCATTTTGACTAAGTGGCAATCTTCTTCTCATAATTTCCTCAATTCTCTTATTAATTGAGGCGTAGCTAATTTCACCGTTCTTAGTTGTCTCTTTTAGATAGTCGAACTTCTTCGTTTTGTTCGACCAGATACACACATATTGAACACGAATCTCCATTTCTTTTAAATCCACGCACTCGGCTTGAAGGCCTGCAACTTCACTTACTCTTGCCCCCATATAGAATTGGGTTTCGGCAAAGTCTCTCCAAAATTCAGAAAGCTCACTAAAGAAAGCAATTAGCTCCTCTGGTTTAAGCTTCTTATTTCTCATTGGAGTTTTCTTTATAAGCCCTGCTTGCTTATGCCTTGGAAGAATTGGAACGATAAACATTGCATCGTAATTAATTCGGTACCAATTTAGTAGTGCCTTAAGACATTTAAGATCATCGTTGAAGTTATAGCGTTTACTCTTCTCTTTAATGGCCTTTTCTTTATGATCAAACATAAAGCGATCTATTAAAGACGCATTTATTTCAACCATTAGATAATCCATTAAAGGATTGTAAAAACTTAACTTAGAAAGCCTATGCTCCATTGATGACTTTTCTAAAGACGGCAAATGTAATTCCTTATACAGCTCCCACACATCCCTAAAGCGATAACCTAAGTCTTCGCCGTTTGGTTTTACATGCAGCTTTGGAATAAACAATTTCTTCCTTGGCCCTAATTCTTCACACTTAGCTTCCAATAATTTAGCAGGAAGTGCAGGGTGAAAACTATTACGCCAAAAAAGTGCCTGCTTTAAGGAATCGAATTTCTTCGAATACTGTTTTCCATTTAGATATTTGATAGCTAAATATCTTCCGTTCTTCGTGTCTTTTTTAATTCCTGTGTAGTTTGAAAGTTTTTGATACTTACTCATTTTTTAATCTCCTTCGTAAACCCAATCAAGGATTTCCTCAGGAATAAAAAACAGTAGTCCACCTTTCTTTCTCTTTGGTATTTTCTCATCTGATACAAGATTATAGATATGCCCCTTTGTGCACTCTAGGAATCTTGCCACATCATCCACTCGCCATATTCGTTTTTTAAAGAGCTCTGAGACGCCACCAGATTGGCCAAATAAGCCATCTAAACTTATGCCCTCACCTAATATCATCTCTTGGCCATGATACCTTGATAAGCAGTATTTGCAATGTATATCAAAACTATTTTTCTTCAACTCCCCTCCTTCTAACAACTTAACTCCAAAAACCTTACCTACGAACTACATCCTTCCCCCCCCATGTTAGCGCCGGAAATTGACTCCATCTCTAAAAGCAACGAGAGAGAGAGGGAGTCAAATTCTCGGCGCGGATTATATGAATTATTCCCATAGCTTAACGAAGAATAAAAAAATCATATCCTCTTCATTCAACACAACATCACATATCAATCGACATGCAATCGCTGCTCATTCGCAAAGCCAAATTTCTACATACAATGCTTAAATTCGATAAATCAATAGGCTGTAACCACGGTGGTTATTTATTTTATAAGTGCGGGAATTTAGGTGGCGTGAAATGTTCACGGTGAACAATAGAATAGTAAAATATACTACATCATCTTAGACTTAAATAAATCAGTATTTCTAATGTATTCTCTTGCTAAATCGGAAGTTGGGTTTAATACATAATTCGCCCAGGCTAAATTTTCAATAAGTAATAGAGAAATTGTTGTTAACTGAAAACCAACTCCAGAGCTATAGTTTCCAAGTACATTTGAACTTTTTAAAAATCCTTTAGAAATGAATGAGTCAATGACAAATACAGACATAGAAAAAGGGTCTTTACCAAACTTCTTAAAATAAGGGTTTGACTCTAAGTTGAATACTTCTTTGGAAATATACATTCTAACTGAATCATCTCCATTCATTTTAAGATTATTCAAGTCATCCATATTTAAACTATGCTCGGAAGTGTCTTTTAAGGATACTAGAAAAATCATTAGAAACATCTCGACTTCTAAATCATCTACATCACCCAAGCCACGCAATAAGACAGATTCGCTATATGGAGAAGAATTAAATAGTTTAGAATTATTAAGTGTAAATAGCCTCGAAAGAGCTAATCTTGTAATATCTGAAGTACTTTCAATTGATTTTTTTACATAATCAAAAAGCTTATTTTTTGAAAATTCAGTTTCAAACCAACTTAAAAACTCTACTTCCTGAGAAGGGTCTAAAATTCCCTCCGACTCTAAAGATTTTCTACAGCCATCAATAAATTTATTGAAGCGTATTTCTTGAATTTTATTAAAAACCTTTGTAACTACCTTATAAGAATTTTTAACTACACTAATTTCCTTCATTCTTATCCAAGAGTGGCTTTGTTCTCAGATCAGTAATTTCAATATTCTGACCAACATCTCGAACATAATTTACCAAGTTATATGACGGAATTATAAAAGTAACCATATTTGAATAAAGCATCCCATGAAGCTTCTCTCTTACAAATGGAAACATTGACGCAATCATATTCGCAACAAGAGGAATCTCATTAAGTTTTGTTAGCCCCAGAGGAACTTCTCCATTTAAAGTGAAGTCTGCTCTACACTCTGCCTGAACTAATGAGTTCCCAATCTTCTTATCCTCTCCAACTACATTTGTAAGTTGAACTCCAAATAAGATTACAACTCTTCCTTCTTCATCAATTGTTGCACCAGCACGATAAGCAGGGGCCCAATTAGAAAGGTCATTTCCTTGATCTTTAATAGAACAGATCATGTCAGGGAATCTAACTGTGCGCATATTATAACTTGTAATTTTATTACTCATATCTCACCTTAAGCGGCCATTGGCATTGCATAATCATCTGCAGTATTATCTGTAGGATTAATCATCCATAAATAAGACTTATCTTCTTTTGAGCGGGTAGCATTATTGTTCTCGTATGTATGCTCATTCATTTCATCAACCTGCACGGCTTCAGCCTTCACAAGGAAATGATAGTCAGCGAGATCAAATCTAAATGCTTTATCATGTAACTCTTTTACAAAGTTAAAGTTTTCTTCACTTCGTGCAACAAGTCTCATTAATAAATCGGCAGACTTATTAGGACTTGAGTACCCTTTCTCCCATTTAATAAAAGCCTTATGGTTAAAACAAAAGAATTTTGCAGCATCTGCCTTGGTTTTAAAAGGCATAGATTCTCTGATTTCAGCAATTCTAGCAGGTGTTAAGCTCTCGTAACTTAATTCTTCAATTTTTTCATTAAGCGCCTTTATCTGCGCCCCACTCATCCACTCTGATCCACATTTCTGACATCGACACATCTCAGCGTCTTTAATAATAATAGCTTCACCATTTGGTTTCTTTTTATCAGAAACAAACTCAAAGTTAATTACATCGTAATCAATAGAAAGACATTCTAAACATTTACTTTTCATAATAAACCTCGTTTCCTTTTGTATCTTCGTGAAAACTAATACCAACTGAACCTATCAAACTACGGTCATTGACCCAATCATTACTACTACATTCAAAAATAAGAACTAGTTTAAAATAACAAAGCTCATCTTTATCGCATAACTTCATACAGAGCGGCATCTCGAAAGCCTCACGCTGAAGACAATCATTATGAGTTGAGTATATAGTTCTATGTAAACTCAATTGTTCTGCAGCAATACCAAATAATTCTTCACCACCGCCAATATTAAATCGTGCAACATTCTCATAGGTGGCACTTGATACGCCCGACTTACCTCTATGCAAAAAAGCTATCTCAGAAGGTTCAAAATCAAAACCGCATATCTCATTAAATAGCTTTATAATTTCATTAATTAAAGTTGGGTCACTAATTAAAATTGCCCCCTTGGAAGCTTGCCAACTTTTAGCTGTAGCCAAATAATCGACATTCTTCTCTGGATTCATTTTAACACTCCGACCCAAAAGGTTCAATATTGCACTTTCGGACATTATAATATTTATAGGTAATAAGACAAGCAGAATTCAGACCCATAACCACCTGATATTACACCAGACATAAGATATTTTCTCAAATTTCAACATTTATGTAAATAAATTCACTATAATAAAAAACATGACTAACTATTTAGATAGAGTACTTAATGAGTGAGCCAAAAAATTGTCATTACCTTTCAAGATCATTAACAAAGCCATGGGAATGCGAAAACACAAGAAAACTTAGAGTATATGACTTCAATGAAAACAAGATTGTTGAGCATTCATCAAAAACCTACTTCTCAAGAGACAGCCTCTTAACAAAAGAAGAAGAACATTTTTTTAGAGACTATATAGAATCACCTCTAGGAATGTATAAATCGACTCTGATTGGAAGTGGTGAGACTTCGAACTGGAAAATATGGCGAGCTCTCCATATGTATATTATCTTCCAAACGGCACGAATCAGTTTACTTAAATCTGATAGAAGCTATATGGATCAACTGATAGGAATGTCAGAAGAAGAAATCGACTTGATTACATATAAAAGATTTGAACAGAATAATATTTTAGAATTACCTATTGATAATTCAAAATTTCTCTGCGTTCCTGAAATAGGATTCTTTGGATTCCTAATACCATCACTCAAGCGTTCAAATTCAATATTTGAACGAATAAATATTGTTCCAATAACACCCTCCAACGCATTAATAGTAGCACCTAAATCAGTGACTAAAGAACAATTGCTATCAATAAGAGAATTGATCCCACAACTTTCAGTTGGCCCCTCATCAGATCACAATAAAGTAATAATCCCCTACAGCTTAGATGCAAGAGATGAAGAGATTATAGATTACCTAAATAAAACAAAAAGTGGGTTAGATGGAATATTTAAGGAAATTTTAAATTTTGAATATGAATTAAAACATATCCTCAGAAACGAGTAATTCATCAGAGAAACTCCCAAAGCATGATATAATTGGTTTATGAAGTTAAATGAATGGACTGTTATACTAACAAATGAAAGTTTGAGCATCGACAATGGATATCAATCTAAGGCTTATCCTCGATATACCTACGTTAACAACCAGCAATATGAAATCTTCAAGCGATATGATGACATAAAGACTTTTGATATATTGCTAAACTTTTTTGAAGAGTCATTTAGCGATTACAGAAAGAGCTATAGCGACACATTTTTATCAAAGATTCTTAAGCCCAAAGTATTACTAAAGTATCCACATTCATTAAGAGAGAGCTTACTTGGCTTTGAAGAAGCTATATTTAGTGAGGCAATAGAAACAGCTGGAGCAAGAGAAGTTATCTTTGAAATATTGGAAGACCAATGAAAAATTTTAAGAAATGGATATGGGATGACGCCAACTGGTCATTCAAAGATAATTGGCTCGCTTATATGACAATAGTACTGATTATACTTCCTATTATAGGAACATATCTTCTAGGACAAATTCTCGAATAAAGGGCTAATTATGTGGCTTGAAACCTTCCAATCATATTCAGTAGAAGGATGGGAGATGCAAATGGCTTTCTCACTCCCCTTTATATTTATACTTTTTTACTTCTCTCATAAGCTTCGATCAGCAAAAGAAAAGCTATCACTCGAAAGAGTTGAGGAGAAAAGAAACTTTTATAAAAAGCAAATTAGGGCAATAATACTTAGTGCTTCTCTAATTTTCATCTTATGGGCATCTATTCTACAACTGATCTAACTAACTTGGTCTGGTCAACACATGAAATGCCATGAAATCAAATGAAATACGATGAGAGGAAAGAAAGATAAACGACTGATTTTACTCCTAAGCCTTTGTTAATATTGAATTATTTTTTGTATCTGGATATCCCCTTGGGAGTACCAGTTTTATATTAGGCCCTAATATCTTTGATCACTTCTTAAGTTTTTTAATGAGAACTTCTTTATTTTGGTAACTAATGCGAGAATGAGCATAAGTATCAGATATGATTACATCTTTTTGTTTAGAGCTTATTCTTCCATACATTTCCATTGTTGTTTTAAATGGAATAACATGATCCTTTTTATTCACTAAAACAATAACTTTCTTTCTATTATAGTTAGCTTCAAGAGTTCCACTCTCTAGAATAACTTTTCCAATAAACTTAACGACAGAGTTTGAAGCTTTATCATCTACAAGCTTATGAAATGAATCAAAACTAGATTCGAGAATAATCGTACTACACTTTACATTGCTCCTCTCACTCAATACATATGCGACTCCATAGCCGCCTAAGGATTGGCCATACATAATACAATTATCAACTTCACGACTAAAGTAATCGACAAAAGATAGCGTATCTAACTTGAAGTTATTAAGTGTCGCACTTCCTTCAGATGAGCCATAGCCACTATAGTCTAACATATAAACTTTATAGCCCCTATCAACTAGCCAGTTAATACTATGAATATGAGCAGAGTTATTTTGAGCATTACCATGAAAATGCAAGATTGTTCCTATGGCTTCACCTTTTGGAATTATTTTCCAGACACTTAGACTATTACCAGATTTTGATTTTATGAAAGTCTTTTGAACTTCATTTTCAATTGGAGCTAAGTCAAGATAGTCTTCTTGGTCTGGATGAAAAATTAAAAATCGACTACAGGAACTTAAAAGTGTTGTAAGTAATAAGAAGAGAACTATTTCTTTCATAATTAAATATATAAGAAACAGTTTATGTACACAGTTAAAGAATATCTAAGTAATATTTAAAACCTGTTAAGATCTCTGTATTGTTAGAATCGTTCTTTATACTCATCTCTAAGTTATAGTTACGAATAGAATATAGTATTTTAAACTTATGAAAAATATCGTCTATGTTGCCATATTCTGCTGAGTAGATTGCTCTTAGCTCATTAGTTAAATCTGTAAAAAAAGATAATTTTAAAAATGTATCGTTTAAAGTGTTAAACCCGACAAGTGGTATAATAGAGTACTCTTCACCAAAGCGTAGACCGAAAAATAATTCACCTTCAATTTCTTCTTCGTAATATGAATTTAAGTTCCAACTTATCTTAGGTAAAGAAGTTGTAAAAATTGGATAATCAGATACATCGATAATTCTTATATTTGCATTCGCCTTTTCAGAGTCAATTGTTAACCCAAGACCTAATAGTTCAAACGAAGTATATGAGTTAATATTAAATTGCTGATCCTCTATATTTTTAGAAACTAGTTTAAAATGAAATCGAGATCGTTTATCTGTACTATAAGTAAATTCAAGAGAGCTTCCTAAATTTTTAAGATTTATATTATCGAAGTAATGATTATCAATAAGCTCAACATCTGTTTGACTTTTATAAGCATATTGAGAGTTCCATTTTTTTTTATACATAAATTGATATTCATCAGAGTAATACTGTGCCGTATCATCATTGCTAGCGAGAAGAATTTTATCAACGGTTGTACGTGCTACAACAGCAGATTTGTTCTGAATCCTTTTAAACAATGAAAAAGGTGCATTGAGATATTTTGGTTTATGAAATCTTTCATCAACATTTCCAAGGAGTCTTGATAGAAAATAGGCACAGTTTTTTGTGAAAAAATAATAAGGTAGTTTTATCTTTTGTACTTCATACAAACTTAGAATTAAGTTATCAATTTTTTCACGAGAATAATTAAGGTTAATATTAATAAAATTACGTTGTTCTTGAATCGAATACTCCAATAAACTTATTGAGTATTTTTTACGTGAATAATATCCATCAAATTGCCCAGAGATACCATTTTTCAAATATTCAATAGCACCGATATTTTCCGGTGGCCGGGCAGAAAACTCAATCACATCAGCATCACCATCTGGTGTAATACTATCGTGAAATACAATTAATATATGGCCAAAAGAAGAAGCTGGTCCATTTATAGATTCAGTAGCAAATGTCAAAGAAACAAACTGCTTTTGAAATGAGTCATAAAAGGACGCCAGTTTGGGACACGACCTTAAGATATTCTCAATTTTTTCTTTCTTATTAATTCGTAAATATCTAAATGGATAATTACATTTGTACTTCTTCTTATGTTCAAGAGACACTTTTACATTCTCATTAATTTCTGATGGAATTGTATCTTCTTCCCCCAAATAAAAGTAGTTGCTATTAGCCAGTTTTCTATTATCATCAAAGAGTAAAGAATTTACTAAGAAACGATCATTTAATGCCTTATTATCTAATGCAAAAACATTAAAACTGAACGAAAGAAATATGAGTAAATAATTTATCATACGTCAAAATAATATCACTACAGGAGGGAGAAGTTTATGAGAAATCTATTTATTTTAGTAACATTATTTGTCTTAACATCATGTGCAACTGTATTAAAAGGTACAGATCAATCGATTACATTCACAAGTAGCCCAGAAGGTGCTGTTGTACTAATTGACGGAGTAGAAAGAGGAGTTACACCTCTTACTGTTAAGCTTAAAAAAAATCAATTTGATACAATAATGATCAAAAAGAAAGGCTACAAAACTGTTTCTAGACCACTTGAAAAGAGTTTTGATGGCGTAGCTATTATCAACGTATTCTGGGATCTTTCAACAACAGATGCAGTCACTGGTGCTATTTATGAATATTCTCCAAATAGCTACCACTTTGAACTTAGAAAAAAATCTAAAACAACAGCTATGAGATGAATAAAATTTGAGCATAAACTACTAGAAAGAAATGAAGTAAACAAAGAAATTAGAAGATATATCTATAGTTACTTCAATGAGTTAAAAAATTGTAATGAGGATTGTTATTATAATAAATATCTAATGAATAACTTGGATATCACGGCAAACGATTTACAAGAAAAAGTACTTAAATCAAATTCTGCTTATAACCTAATTAAAAATCTTAAAGTAAACGAGGTGGCACAATAGGCCACCTTCTTTTCACACGGTAACAGGGGTACGAATCCCCTTGCGAATATCTGTTTTATAAAAGGCCCTAATTATCTAGGGATTCAAACTTTCACTAAATTAATATTTCCCAATTTCTAGCTTCGCTCTTTGACTTCTTAAAGCACATTCATCTGTACTTTAAAACTCATTATATACATCAACAGACTTCTATATAGCAGGACTTTCAACAGGTGTAATTCTTCGTTCATATGAAAGTTTGAAGTTTCACCTTAGGTACTCCTTAAAATTTTATGTACCAAAACAATATGAATACCTTGAAGAAGCAGCCCTTGATACCTCATATCGTATTAACAAGAGATTAGGTTTTATCTTTAGTCTAAATGCATCTGAAAACTCCACGAGAAGTATCCAATCAATCAAGCTAGACTTGAATTACTACCTTTGATACGTGGTATGTACCTTCATTTTTACACACTTCGTTTACAAAAAGACTCAATAAAAACACTCTCAACTAATCTAGCAAAATTTACAAAGACATATATCAAAGCTCTAAATATCGAGGAATTATGAAAAAGCTTATTTTAATTTTACCAATTATCTTAATTGCGATTTATTACTTAGTCGTAAATCCTAAGCAAGCACAAGATGACATTTTAACGACAACAACAAAAGAAGTACAAAAGGCATCGATAGAATCATCTTCGACTCCCCTAGTAGAAAATAATACATTAAAGAAAACAGTTGATACACCTGAGGTATTAAGTGAAAAGAAAGTACTTATCAAAAAACTTTTGAAAGACCTTTCAAATGCTAAACTCAATCAAACATTTGAAAACGCATTTAAAAATAAAAAATTTAATGAGCAGTCCCCAGAAAAAAAAGAAAAGCTACTAGAGCTTGTAAGAAATTTTCCATTCCAAGAAAAGCTTGAAAAATCATACGAGAACTTAAGTCTTGATGAACTTGAGGCCATCGCAGAAATTCAAGATAGTGAGACTTCTAAAAAGCTTCAAGAAAATGCACAACAAACTCAGGAAAAAATAGTCGACCACATTACCAATGGCAAAAATTACGAGCTTCCAGAAGACAAAAAAGAGTTAGTGAATGGCATTATTGATGAAGCCTCACTTCTTGAGCAGTCTACTGCCTCATCTAAGAGCTTAATTCAGGCCATGATGATTCATACAGAGCAAGAAAAGAGTCCGACTTTAAATATAAATGAAGTCGTTAGCAATGCTCAAAAACAAACAGATGCGATCTTGGCCGCGCAGGGAAAGAATATAAAGATGGCACTCGATATGTCATACGATAGTCTCTCAAAAGAAGAGCTTGAATCTCATCTGCATATGCTCCAAAAAATCGATGCAAAGAAAGCCTACCAAGCGGCCCTTAAGGCCAGCAACTCCGTTTACAAAGAGTTTATGATTGAGTTCTTAAAAGTTATGAAATAAACCAAGGCCGCTTCTTTAAGCGGCTTTGTTCTTTCCATCAAGGTCACTAAGTTCACTTGAATTTTATAACTCATTAAAATTACGTTAGCCAATACTGGACTAAATATGTACTTTTTTAAAATATAATGTATTGTATAATAATTATAGTTTTAAGAGGTTGTAACTACTAGTTAGTTAATTATGTTTGGACAGGGCAAGATTTTGGTTAATGATTATTACCATTTAGATCAGAAGTATCGAGAATTCTTCGAGATGCACTTTCTCGCAGGCCTTCTAATGTCTGTTCTGTATGTTGTATTCTATTTTTATAATATAGAACCACACCTATTAACTACGTTCAATTATATGATCGCCTTCGACCTCATTATGGCAATTGTCTTTTACAAGAAACTTTTTAAAAATAACCTTACCTTTGTCATTTTCTTCTCAGTAGTTGTCGAAAGTCTACTCTGGTCGATCTACCCTCGCTTAGCTGACTATTCAGCAACGAGCTCTCTATGTTATATTGCGGGAATCATTGTGTTGGCCTTTCACCTCCAGCACACAAATATCAAGTACTGTCTCATCCACTTTATAATTATAAGCACTAATAACTATTTTCTAGAGGACCAGAATCTCGTTATCGTGACGTTTCTTCATATTTTCATTACAACTGTTAGCTCGATTCAGTCGATTACCTTTAAGGAGAATGCTAATCAAATTTGGCATAAGAAAGAACTTCACAAAAATATTTTAAACTTAAAAAGTTACTTTACTCACAATTTATTAAATCCTATCAACAATATGCTTGCTATGATTTCCTCTGGCCTTAATGACAGAGATAAGATTAAAAATAGCTTAAGGGTTAATAGTAGTCGTATTGAAGACTTTCTAAAGAAAGAATTTGACGATGTTGATCATTTACTTGACCACCAAGTTGATATCTTTAATGTACCAATTTTTAATAATTTCAAAAAGTCTTCAATAATCGTTATTCTATCGATGAGCCTCTTTTATACTTTCTTTGCTGTTGATTTATTTAAACCGATTTCAAATATTTCTTATTCTGGTTTAGCGATAGTTTTAAACTTTCTACTCTTTGCTTTTCATCTATACAAAACGACAAATCACTTTTCGATTCAAAAGATCAGCTATATTTATCTCTTCAATGCTCAACTATTATTTACTCTTAAATTTTACTTGAACTCAAACTCTCCAATTGCGCTTCCACTACTTTTAAGCAGTTACTTGTTTACGATTGTCTTGGCCGCCAACACTAGAGTTAAATATATCTACAGTCTCACACTAACAGCATGCCTACTTTCACTGGCCATTAACGACATTGTCGATTCTATATTATTTATATCTTTTATTGTTTACTTCTCAAAAGTTGTAATTGGCTTCTTTCATAAACAAGAGTCAATTTATAAAAGTATTAAAAAACTTGTTAAGCAAGAAACTTCAATGATGTTCTCTCAAGAAATTGAAGCAAAACTCCTTCCTCTATTTCAAAAACTTCAAGATAGCATCGATCACTATTTATATAATGAAGAGCTTGAAAACGACACAGAGGAAGTCATAGAAAGTGCCCACAACTTCACAGAAGTTATCCACTTATTAAATAATAATGATCATATTAAGAGAACACATAAGAGCCTATAATCAAAGTGAAGCTAGCTTCTTTGAGAAAGAGAAATTGCTTCTTCTATTTCACTGCCCTTAAATCCGCGACGTTCAATATAGCGCCTAAAAAACCCACTCGCCTTCGCAACGAGAGTCTTACGCTTCGGAATAACGACAAGCTCTGCTCTCTCCTCTATACCAGTAATAATATCAGAGATAACCTCCTCAATAGTAATCATCTTCCAAGGACCTTCTTTATTACCGCCCCATAGTTTATTTCCAACTGGATCGCTTGTGACCCCATCCATTAATGGAGATGGAAAAAAAGTTGGATGATAACTACCAATACCAACTCCTAAATGTTTCACTTCCATTCGGACGCTGTTACAAACAGCATGAAGACCTGCTTTACTAGCGGAGTATGAAGCCTGTAGTGGACAATGGACAAATGAGGCCATCGAACATATTGCGGCCATATAGCCAGAACTATCAGAAATATAGGGAAGAGCAGCTTTAAAAGTTCTCCAGGCCCCATTTAGGTTAATGTCGATCACTCGTGAAAAATCTTTTTCACTTGAGGAAACCATTGGGGCAATTTTTGTAATACCAGCATTTGCAATAATGATATCGATTTTTCCAAAGTGCTTATTGACCTTTGCCATTGCAAGCTCAATTGAATTAAGGTTTGTCACATCAACTTCAAGTGCTAGGCCACCCAGCTCACTTGCTTGTAAATTTATCTTTTCAGAATCAATATCCATCAAGGCCAATAGAGCGCCCTTTTTCGCTAACTCTAAACAAAGAGCTTGGCCTAGACCTCCTGTAGAGCCAGTAATGGCAATGACTTTATTCTTTAGGCAAATTCTATTCATAATGAAATACTTATAACATGAAGAAATCAACAATGAGATTTATTGTAAACAATACAAGATATTCTTAATATAGCCTATATAACTTATTAAAATTACGGCCATATATTTTTGTAAACAAGCAAAGTTGGCCATCTCTAATTACTTGGATATTGAAAGTGATATAATTATCTGATGAAGTTGTTCTTCATATTAACCCTATTCAATTTGGCCATCTCGACTTTTGCCCAAAGTAAGCCCAAGAATGAGTTTTCAATAAAAATTGAAAACGATGCTGCTTTTCAGACGGATCGATACTATTCCAATGGCCTTGAGCTTATGTATCAAAGGAGATTTTATTCCCAGGGCTCCCTTACGAAGTTTCGCCTCGGTGTCTCCCACAAAATCTACACCCCAGAAGCGACGTTAAGTACGACAGTTGTTGAAGGCGATCATCCATATACAGGACTCCTCTACGGAATATTAGGTTTTTCCCACGTTAACAGTAACTATTATTTCCGCGCTGATCTTTGGACTGGACAACAAGGGCCAAATGCGAAGGCCGGTATCTTACAAAATCTCTTTCATAAGATGACTCCCTCTTCACAAGTGAATGGTTGGCAAAATCAAACAAGTAATCAATATTTTTTTAATGGTGAGTTTAAAATTATTAAGATAAATCGTGGCCCAATTTTTGAGCTATCTCCATGGCTACAAGGACACTATGGCGGCCTTAAACGTGACATTGAAATTGGCCTAAAACTTGGGATGAGGCTTGGGTTCTTAGAATTCTTCGCCAATGGCTCAGCTGTTGCAAATTATTTTGATGCTGTCCTTCAGGGCTCAAAGAAAGTCAATTCGGTCTATGTTATTTCAGATGAAGACATGGAAGATATTTACTATAAAGCAGACGCAGGATTTAACTTCTTCTTTAGTGCTATGAGAATAACACTAAAGGCCAACTGGAATGGAGCTCAGTTTAAAGGGGCCTCTAACCACACATATGCAACCCTTGAGACATCATTTTACTTCTGATCTTAAAATTGAATAGTACTTCATATCCCAATGCTTCCCACGATGATAGATTTCATTGCGAAGTAGTCCCTCATACTTAAAACCTAGCTTTTGCATGACCCTTTCACTTTGTATATTCTCGGCCTTACATCGACACTGAATTCGCTCAATATCAAAGTTCTCAAAGCAGTAGCTAACAACTTCCTGGGCAGCCTCAACAACAATCCCCTTTCCCCAAAAGTCATCATTAAGTACATAGGCAAGTTCCATGCACTTGTTTTTTGTTGAAACCCAAAAACAACCAACACAACCAATTAGCCTATCATCACCTTTAAGGGTAATTGCAAATGGCTCAGGAACCTGTTGTTCGTAGTTTGAAAAAGCATACTTCTCAATAAAGTCGACACTATCTTCTACCGTCTCATGAGGCTCCCAAAGGGTATACTTCGAGATATGTGGCTTCTTTCCATATTCAAATACCGCATCCTTGTCACTGAGCCTTACTTCTCTTAGTACAAGTCTTTTTGTTTCAATTCTTGGTGGTTGCCACATAATTTACCCTTCTATACCCGATCTTAACTGACAGATTTTATTATAACGACAAAAGTTTTACACAAAAAGTGTATTTTTTTATTGTACGGAATTTAGGAAAGGAATAATATATAACCAAGTTATATAACTGGGATATATAATTACATTATATATTTAACATAAACCAATGAGGATTAATTATGAAAAAGTTATTACTTCTAGTTCTACTATCATCAGCTTTCGTTTCTTATGCTAATGAGGACTGGTCAGATTCAGTTGCTACAGATGAATCAGCAGTAGTTGAAGAGTCTTCTCCAGCAGCCGACTGTACAGTAACAGGTGATTGTGTTGAAACAACAGAAGCTTCAGATACATCTCTAGATGCTGAACTTTCAGACGATTCTGATCTGGAAGTTGTGCAATAATTAAAAAACCTTCCGCAGCAGCTCTCCAGCTGCTGCATTAATTTACGATCGGTGTCTCCTTGGTTTATACTAAAGACGTGAAAGACCTAGAATTTTCAAGAATACTTTTAGATGTAATGCCAATCATTATCCGCTCAATTCGTAGTGAGCTCAGACAAGCGGCATCCCCCCATATCTCCTACCCTCAATTTAGGGCACTCTCTAATATTGGAAGAGGATTAAATACAGTTGGGGAGTTGGCCGACCACCACGGAATTAGCCAGCCGGCCATGACTAAAACAATTAATATTTTGGTTGATGAAGACCTTGTGACCAGAAATAAGTCGAGTGAGGATGCGAGGTTGACGATCTTAACTCTTAGTACAAAAGGTCAGAAGTTATACAATGATGTCTGGAGCGAAGTTCAAGAAAAGATTTCACTTAAGCTAAGAGACTTTCCAATCAAAAATCGTAAGATGATGGTTGCAAATCTTCAAAAGCTAAAGAGTATTATTGATTAATTTTTTTGAAAACGATTGATATACGTACAGTGCTGACAAAATTTCTCAACACGAATATTATTATCGAAGCCCTGTCTCATTGCTACAGCTCTAGGTGAACTAAGAATGTTTTTTAAATTTTCATCTAAAACATTACCAAGTGGTATCTGGCTCTCTTTATCAAGACAGCAAGGAACAACTGTACCATCTGCATGAATCCCAATATGAGTCTTTAAAGCGTGACACTTCCCTGTTTCCCCTTGATGAGGTAAATCCCAAGATGGCCAATCGAAATGAGTGTCAAAATGAAGATATACCTTATTCCAAATCCTCTTACTCTTTATCGATTCAACCTGCGTACGCCGATTTATTTCAATATCGTAGAAGCGCTCTAGAGTCTCAAAGACCTCTTCATTTTCTTTTATGATTTGTTCACTTCGCCCAAGATTCCATAAACGATAATTTACATAAGTTTCAGGAGAGACTTCATGAAGTTCTCTAGAGAATTCTAAAATTGGTCTTAAATATGTATTAAAATCTCGATTAGGAAAATTATCCTTATAACTTTGAATAGAGAAGTTGATTTGTCTCAAAACTTTACTCTTTAAAAGAACATCCTTACGTCCAGCAATGACAACTCCATTAGTCGTAATCTGCACAGGAACACCATTGTCTTCACAAATCTCCATGATCTTTGTAAAATTAGGATGGGCCAAAGGCTCACCCATTAAGTGAAGACATACTTGTTTCGCCAGGGGCTTGGCCTGAACGAGAATTCTTTCAAAATCCTCTGGACCCATAACCTTCTTATCGCGCTCAACAACAGGACAGAACGTACACTGTAAGTTACAAATATTTGAAATTTCGATAAAGATTCTGTCTAGCATGAGACTTTCTAACACGCTTCATCAAGATTTGTCAGGTTTTTTTGACGAAGAAGAATTACGACTCGATAATATTTATATTAATTAAATTCAGGGAGGAAGAGATGAAACAAGTTCTATTAGTCGTGATTATATCTTTAATTGCATTTGCATCGGAGGCCAACCTTGATTCATTCTGTGCTACAAAGAAAGGCGATACTGGCCATTACAAATCCGGAGATAATTACTATATTTTCAAAGGGCCATTTCTTTATAAATTCGAAGAGGATCAAATTAGGTTAATCTTTTCAAAGTACGAGATTCGTTCTGTTAAAGAGTATAATGGAAAGCTCTACATCCTAACGCCAGATTATGTTTTTGTTCATAGTCTAAATGATTACGAATTCATCACAAGCTTTCCAACATCAAACCAAAATATAGTAAAGAAGCATCAAACGGCTCAAGATTTGACTATCATGGATGATAAACTCTTTATCGCTCATGGCTCCCTTGGACTCATTAAGATTGATCTTGCTGCTTATAATATTGAATCAATTCATAATTTTGATCTTCCACATGATCCAAGCCAAGTATCGACTGCAACTGGGATCGACAACGATGGGGAGAAGCTCTTTGTTATGCTCGATAATGTGACTTATAATTTCTCAACAAAGAAGAGGGCCTTTGAAGGACTTGTAATTTTAGATAATAACATGAATCAACAAAAGGTAATTTCGATTCGTCAAAGTAGAGAAGCACTACATATGCCAAAGGCAGTCATTCATGACGGATATTTAGTTTCAAAAAATATTCAAAATTTATATTTTTATAAAATCAGTGACTTTGGAAAGGCCAAAACGCTTTGGCCGAAAAGAAGGCTCTTCGACTTTGCTGGTGACGACCTAGCTTCAACACCTGCAATTATTGATGGGAAGGTCTATGGTTGTTTTAATCAATATGATGGAATCAGTTTTAAATACTTTCACAGAGAATTTAAGTTATAAAAAAAGCCTAGGTTATCCTAGGCTTTTTTATTATTTTAATCCGTATAGCGATTCTAATTTTTGATCGAGCTCTGGTACAGTTAGCCTCATCTTAATATACGTATCTATTAAGTTATCATTTAGAAGCAGATTTAAGTCTTCACCATTTTCAAGCTGTTCGTTGATATTGTGGCGAATCAGATCACGTAACCCCTCAAGTCCTTCAATATCACCTCTTTCAACCATGGCCTCAACTTGTGCTCTTTCTCTTCTATTGAAATCAAAAAGGTGTGAGATACCAGAAGTTGCCTGAGAAACGAGGTAGAAAGCAGCTCCAACACCTTCGGATGTTAAAGAAATCCCTTTTCCAGTGTACTCAGTACCCTTCTCAAGATTATCAGTACCAATTAAGATCTCAGTTAATTTTGATGATTCGATACTTGCTTTCTCAATCAAGTCTAGAATCTCCTCTAGAGTCATTCCTGTAATATCAATTGGCTTCTCAAGAACTTTTGATAGAAATTTGTTAAGATCAGTAAGTAGCTCACTCCCCTTAGTTGTTCCATCCAATGCTAACTCAATTAATTTTTCAATATGAGTCATTCGTGTCGCTTTTGAAAGAAGATCAGCGATCTCCTCAGTGGTCATTGTTGAAATATCAAGAGGCTTTTCAAGAACTCGAGATAAGAATTCATTGATATCTGTCAAAAGCTCCGATGCTTCAGATGTTCCCTCGAATGCGAGATCAATAATCTTAGTTAAGAACTCTTCTGTCTTATCTGAACTAGGCTCTAAATAAACATAGATCTTTCTTGAAACCTCAAGAGAAGATTTCGTCGCCTTACCTGAGACTTCAAAAACCATAGCAATTCCGTCCGCAGTTAGACGAAATGCTGGTTTTGAAAACTCTGAGAGATTAACAATTTCTTTAGCAACTTTTTCCGATGCACGATATGAAGATTGTAGACCTTTAGAGATTAGGGCCTCTAATTTCTCACGAGTAAAGTCCGCAACTTTAATTGTTTGTCTAGTTGTACTCTTACCTGCATCATAAATTACCTCTGAAGCTTTGGAAGAAGCATCAAATGCGGCGTCCCTAATATCGGCTCCTACTGCGTGAATAGATAATAGAGTGAGTAGAATTGTCGAAGTTGTCTTTTTCATTATTAATCCCTTTATATTTTAATTATTTTACAATTTGGTTACCGTAAAGCTCTTCTAATTTAACATCTAAATTAGGGACTGATAGTCTAAGCTTGATATAAGTATCAATAGCATTGTCATCAAGAAGTCTGTTTAGGTCTTCACCATTTCCAATCTCTTCATTGATATTGTGTCTAATTAGATCACGTAGTCCTGCGAGACCTTCAACATCTCCTCTTTCAACCATTTGCTCAATTTGCTCTCTTTCTTTTCTGTTGAAATCAAATAATTCAGAAATACCTGTTGTTGCTTGTGAAACTAGGTAAAATGCTGCACCAATCCCTTCTGAAGTAAGCGAAATCCCTTTTCCTGAGTATTCAATACCTTTTTCAAAGTTTTCTGCACCAAGAAGAAATTCTGTAGCTTCTGACGACTTCTCACTTGCTTTTCCAATTAGCTTAAAGATTTCTTCAACAGTCATTTTAGTTACATCAATAGGCTTCTCTAGAACTCTTGAAAGGAATTCATTGATATCAGTAAGAAGCTCAGAAGCTTCTGATGTTCCTTCAAATGCAAGCTCAAGAAGTTCTGTTAGGAATTCACCCGTTGCTTCAAGAGTCGGTTCAAGAAAGATATAGATTTTTTTTGATACTTTTAAAGTTTGCTTTGTTCCCTTTCCAGAGATTTCAAATACCATTGCAAGGCCATCAGCAGTAAAACGGAAAGCTGGTTTAGAAACTTCAGATAGTTTAACGATTTCTTTTGCTAGTTTTTCAGAAGCCTTATACGATGACTCTAAGTTCTTTGAGATAAATGCCTTTAGGTGCTCACCTGTGAAGTCAGCAACTTCAACTGTTTTATCAGTAGCACTTTTTCCAGCATCGTAGATTGCTTCAGAAACTTTAGAAGAAGCACCTAGAGTTGCATCTCTTACTTCAATAGCATTTGCTTGAAGTGCGATAAGTGTCATAAGTGTAGCCGTAGTAAGTTTTTTCATTGTTTCTCTCCTCTTTTGCGTTTTAAATTCCAGTAAATTATTAGTTATATGCTTTCATTGAAATGATTCTCGCTTGATCACGAATATTTCTAATTAAATCTAATAGTCTTGCTAAGTCCTGAACTTCTTTTTCATAATTACTTTTCACGTCTTCTAAAAGTTGATTTTCGATTTTTTCCAGCTCTGCGCTCTTCACATTATGCCTATCAAAGTCAGAGTCCCTTAAAACGAGAGGGATTCCATAGCTAGAATCATTGGCCTGCACGCGGCTAGACTTTCTCATTTCATTCCACTCTTGAATTCTTTTTCCAAGTGGTGTCTCATCTTCCATATTCTTGTCTAGAAAGTTTCCAACCTCTTCATCAATTGATGATTGTTTAATCTTAAAGATTGCACCTGTAAGAATTGAAAGATCATTTAGCTTTCCTTCAACATCAACTGTTTCACTTAAAGCATTTAATTCTTCGAATTTTTCAAATAAACGATCGACATCAAAATCTTCTAAGATATCTTTAATAAATTTCTCTCTTTTTACTGTCTTATACTTGTGATCACGTCCTGGAACACGACGTCTTCTAATGTTATAATCCGAAGCTTCAACTCCAAATAGAGACTTCTTCACTTCTTTAAGAAGCTCGATATCACTTGGAAAGAACATTCCTTTCTTTTGTGCATTCTCAAGGTTTTCAAGATCTTCTTCTTTTGAGAATTCACTTTCTGTAAACTTATCAAGTAAAGAATAAGGTAAGATTACTCTCTCATAAGCAAATTCATTATTTGGCAGAGCTGATTGAAACAGCTCATTTGATTCTGATGCACAGTTATTAGTGATAAATTTATAATCCCCCTCGTACTCCCAATAAATCTCTAACACTTTATTGATGAAGTCCGTCTTTTGTTCTTCTGAAAGATAAATTGGTTGGCTGATAAGATCTCTTAGCTCTCCACCGTTATATTCATTAATAACTTCAGGAAAAGAAAGCATGAATAAAACAGAGTCATACCCACCTAGAACACCCTTTAACATGTCACTTTTGATATCTGTTACGTTTGCACGGTAAGAAAGAACAACATGATAAAGCTTATCTTTTAAACATTTCTCGTCCACCTTCTTTCTAAAAGGTGCACAAAGAACGATACGAAACATTGAGTGACCAAATCCAGAAATCATTGAATCACCTTTTGAAGCTAATAAATAATCAATTCGATAAACACGACTTGGATCGATATCTCTAGTCACCTTTAGGTCATCCAGTACGATCTCAGAAAAGATCTTACAATTGAAATTAGGGAATGGAATATGGTTAAGTAGTTCGCTATAAAACTTGTAGTAAGATGGCCTTCTACACTTATACTCTTCGTCCATTAGGAAAAACTCAAAATTAACAGCATTATGCTCTTTTAAGTTTTCAAATTCATATGCATCAACCGATCGCTTTGATGAAAGATTCTTTGTCTTCTTAGAAAAGAAGCCTTTCTTCCAATTTGCAAGTTTATAGAATGAGAATAAACCACTAATTGAGTTTTTATTTGTATCCTGAGAAAGAATGGCACGACATTCATCACTTGAATGATTGCGCTCCTCTTTTTCCTTGCGACAAACTCTTGCTTTTTGCTTGTGCTCTTTAGTTCTAACTTTTTTTAGATCATATAGATGTGCTAGCTCATGAAGGATTGTTGCCTGTGCTTTTCTTACGTAGTTCTTATGGCCACAATTAAACTGTTCAATACTTTCATCACCATTAATAATTTCTTTGATAAAAAGAGATGTGATTTTAATCTCATCGCGATTAAAATAGCTCACGCTTCCGTACTTTACTGACACGGCTTCATTACAACGATCTTTTGGAAAATTTCTAATATTTTTATTCTCTTTAAAGTCCGAAAAAGTCACTTCGACTTCTTTCCCAATGGCATCTCTTATAGAGGCAGGAATTTTCTCATCAACCTGCGTGATAAATACTTCAAGAGTTTTTACGAATTCTTTTGGAACACTATCTCTATTAAGCTTAAGAATCTGCCCACCATAAGCAAATGTCGCACCCGTTAATAAAGTAGTCAGTAAACTCTTGAAAATTAGGTTTCGCATAATATTCCTTAAACAGTTGTACAAAGTTTGTTCAGCAATTTTGTCGATAGAAAGCTGTAACTTGGTTCAATTTCTTTTATTTGGAATATTATGTTGCAACTGGGATGCCAGTTTAGAATTGGTTCACTTAGAGTCAATAAAGACGTATTCGATCACTCTTTAAAGAACTTAGTTCTTCACCACATATATTAATTGGTGCTTGTCCTCGTGGGCCCAGTGGTACAGTCTCTAAAAGAGTTCCCTCCACATCTCTATCATCGACATGGCCACGGCATTCAATTGCACTTGATGTATATGAGATCACTTTGTATTGATAAATACTTGCAGGGGCCCTTAGCGGAGAATCGACTCCCTCGTTAAAACATGACAATAGGAGAACGATAAAGAATATGATTGAGAATATTTTCTTGAAGGACATATTATCTACTTCGGACAACTATTGATGAGAGCGGACTTAATAAAGGTAAAAAGGGAGCCGCAGCTCCCTTAAGATTAATTCGAATTAAGTCCACCTAGTAAGTGGCGTGAAGTGAAGCGTATATAATCAATACTCTCCTCTGCCCCAAAGGAAGAAGTATATGCATGAAAGCTTGATAAGAAGTGGTGCCACAGCATTCTTCTAAAACCTACTTCCTCTTCGGTGCGAATAATAATTCCAGCACTTCTAAACAGTGGTTGCACCCAGCCCCAATAGAGATCAACGATCTGCGGAGTCAATCTCGCGGCAACAGAGTCATTATCGGCCATATTTTTAGTATTGTACGCAAGAGATAAAAATTCATCAGCGATATTCTTATGAATCATTAATTCCTGAAAAATCGCTTTGTAATTATTTGCAAGGTTATCTGCGTTTGATTCATTTTCTTCAACGCGGAAAGGCTTGTTCGTAATTGCAGAATTTAAGTTTTCTCTAAATAGACTGAAGATGACATCCTCTTTCGACTTAAAGTAATTATAGTAAGTTCCAATCCCCAATCCACACACTTGGGCCAATTCTCGCATTCCTACTTCATCAACCCCTTTTTGAGTAAATAATTCCATTGAGTTTTTTAGAATCATTTCTCTCGTTCTCTGTTTCTTGATTTCTCGTAAACCTGCCATAACACCTCCTTCATGGTCAGCGTAGAACAAGTAGCTCCCGAGCTAATTGGTCGAGAACTCTTTCTATTTTGATCATAGTCGATTCATGGATGACGCTCATCTTAATTAAGTTAAAAGATGGTAATTCGTAGGTAAAATTTTAGTCAGCTGATCTTCATCATTGCCTATTATATGGACTTTTTGAGAGATTATTGTCTATTTTATAAACACTTATTTTTTTAAAATTGCTTAATTTACGAAGAATCTTAACTTTGAGATAATGACGAAATGTCTATATTATTAAAAATTGTTCCCACATTAGTTTCTTGGTACCTAAGATTTGTTAAACTCACATCAAAAATTGTTGTTCTAAATCCAGAGAATTTAGAACTTGCAAAAAAAATGGGGAAACACGGTAATTACACTTTAGCAGTATGGCACGAGCACTATCCTACTTCAGTTTTAACAGAGCTAGACACAGGACTAGTTACCATGGCATCACAATCAAAAGATGGAAGTCTGGCCGCAGACACAATTTCCAAACTTGGTTTTACTCCAACTCGTGGAAGCTCTTCACGTGGCGGAGCCAAAGCACTACAATCCATGATTGAGCAGATCAATGAGAAGAGACTTAATTCTGCAATCACTGTCGACGGCCCTCGAGGACCAAGCTATGTACCTAAAAAAGGGATACTTGTCGTGAGCCACGAATGCGAAGCGCCAGTTCTTTGTATCCAGTCGGTATCAACTCGTCGTTTCTGCATTTCCAAAAGCTGGGACAAAACAAAGATCCCTAAACCATTTGGTCGCATTTACATTGCCTATGGCCACCCATTTCAGGTAGACAGTCTAAACAATGACTATTTAACAACCTATTGCGAGCAAATTGTCACGACGCAACAATGCCTTTCTGATCAAATTAGCAAGTATGTAGAACTATAAAATATTGAAATCATATAGAATTACCGAGAATTTTTGATGAATTAAGTCGTGAAATAATGTGTCGTTAGTGGTACAAATTTAAGTTACTATAAAGAACCCAAAAAATTTTATTATAATTAAGAATTGATCAATATTGTTTAAAAAGTGAGATGCTATGGCAGAGAATATGCTGGAAATTAAAAACCTTACAGTTGAATTTCAAACAGAAGATGAAAAAGTTAAGGCCGTAAAAAGCTTAAACCTAAGTATTCCTAAAGGAAAAACTGTTGGGCTTGTTGGTGAATCTGGTTCAGGTAAGTCAGTAACATCTTTAGCAATTATGGGACTTATTCCTAACCCTCCTGGAAGAATTAGCGAAGGTGAAATTCTATTCAATGGTGAAGACCTAACAAAGGCTTCTAATGAAAGAATGAGAGAGCTTCGTGGTAATAAGATTGCAATGATCTTCCAAGAGCCAATGACATCTTTAAACCCTGTTTTTACAACTGGTAATCAAATTGATGAAGTGCTTATGCTTCACCAAGGAATGAATAAAGAACAAGCTCGTAAGAGAACAATTGAATTATATGAAGAAGTTGGTATTCCTTCTCCAGAAGAATCGGTTGATAAATATCCACACCAAATGTCAGGTGGTCAAAAGCAACGTGTTATGATCGCAATGGCAATGGCATGTGAGCCGGAACTTCTAATTTGTGACGAGCCAACAACAGCTCTTGACGTTACAATTCAAAAGCAAGTTCTTGAGCTAATGTTTGATCTTCAAAGAAGACATAATATGAGTATGCTTTTCATTACGCATGACCTTGCAGTTATTGCAGACATTGCTGATGAAGTTGCTGTTATGTTCAGAGGTGATCTCGTTGAACAAAATACAACGAAGGCACTTTTCGAAAATCCAAAACACCCTTACACAAAAGGTCTTCTAGCTTGTCGTCCAAGTCTAGATGAGAACCCAGTAAGACTTCTTACTGTTGATGACTTCTTAAATGCAAAAGAAGATATTGATGTATCAGCACTTGAAATGAAAAAGCCAAGAGAAATTAATGAAACTGATAACCCAGTTCTTCTTGAAGTTAAAAACTTCAACAAGCACTTCCCAATTAAAGGTGGAATCTTTGGCCGTACTGTAGATTGGTTTAAGGCCGTTGACGATGTAACTCTTCAAGTAAGAAAAGGTCGTACACTTGGTCTAGTTGGTGAGTCAGGTTGTGGTAAAACTACTCTTGGTCGTACAATCCTTAGACTTCTAGAGCCAACAGCAGGTGAAGTAATTTACGACGGTGTTAACGTAACAAACTTAAATAAAACTCAAATGAGAGAGATGCGTGAGAGAATGCAAATCATTTTCCAAGACCCATACTCTTCTCTTAACCCACGTATGACTATTGGTGATATTGTTACTGAACCAATGGTTATTCACGGAATCGGTGGAACAAAGAAAGAAAGATACGCAGTAGCTGCTGACCTTCTAGAAAAAGTAGGCCTAAAAGGTGATCACCTTAACCGCTACCCACACGAGTTCTCTGGCGGACAACGTCAAAGAATCTGTATTGCTCGTGCACTTTCTCTTAAGCCAGAGTTCATCATTTGTGATGAGTCGGTTTCAGCACTAGATGTATCAGTTCAAGCACAAGTACTTAACCTTCTTCAAGATCTTCAAGATGAACTAGGTCTTACTTATATCTTCATTTCTCACGATCTATCTGTTGTTAAGTATATCTCAGATGAAATTGGTGTAATGAACAAAGGTAAAATTGTTGAATACGGTCCAGCACACGAGGTTTACCGTAACCCACAAGATGAGTACACGAAGAAACTTCTAAGCGCTATTCCTAGAGGTGTTCCAAAAGAATTACTTTAATTAATTTTCTAAACTAAATTTTAGATAAATTTACAGGAAAGGAGGTCAATGACCTCCTTTTTTTATTTCCATTTTTTACGCTATAATAGAGAGACGGAGGAAACGAAATGCCTGTTATTGAATCAAGCTATACTTGTCATCAGTCTCTAAAGAATGGTCACCTACAAACAATCATTCCCTTTTTTATTAGAAGAACTCCAAAGCATGAATTTGAAAAAAGAACCCTGACAACACCAGACGGGGATTTTCTTCGATATTACAAATCATCGACAAACTCTCCTCTTGAGAAAAAACACTTAATCATCATTTCCCATGGCCTAGAGGGAAACGGTAGAGACCGCTACATTGTCGATATGATGAAGAAGTTTAACTCTCACGGCTATGATGTCATCTCATGGGATATGCGCTCATGTGGAGGAGCTCTTAACCGTACTCAAAAGTTTTATAACGCTCAAGACTATCACGACCTGAAATTTCTCATTGATAGTGTCACAGAAGACTATGTTCACGTGTCCCTGATGGGTATAAGCCTTGGTGGCGCCATCACAGCAAACTACCTAGGACGACACCCTGAAGCTGTAAATCATAAAATCTACCGTGGTTTTATCCTCTCATCACCAATGGACTTGAATGGCTGCTCAGTAAAGTTAAAAACTGAGATCTCACGTCATATCTATCGTCATGTCTTTGTTTACTCAATGAGAAAGAAAGTTATTGAGAAGGCCAAACTAATGGAGCTGCCAGTAGACCTCAATAAAGTAAGAAATATCAAACATATCGATGAGTTTGACGAGTATGTTACGGCACCGATTTACGGCTACCGCGATGGTTACCACTACCGAGAAGAGGCATCACCTATTGCCCACTTGGAAAAGATTCGTGTCCCACTCTACATACTAAATGCTTACGATGATCCCTTCTTATCAGAAGAAAGTTATCCTTATGAGTTGGCCCAAAGGAAGAGTAATTTATACCTTGAGGTCCCAAAAAATGGTGGTCATGTTGGATTTATTAAATCACCCTCAGAAAAATATTATTGGTATGAACAACGAATTTTAGATTTTTTAAAAATGAAGATATAAGAAAGGCCTCCAACTGGAGGCCCTATTTTATTTTTTAAATTGAACTTTATATTTTGCTTTTGATCCCGCGTAACCATAAACCTTGATATAGTAAGTATTAGAAGAATTCACTCTTAATCTCACGGCCTCATTGTCACTTGAAGATTCTTTACGAGAGACAACTTTAAAAGATGAACCCATTTTCTTTAAAACTTCAAAGTCTAAATCACCTTCACTATGAGAAAAGAAGATTCTAAAGTCTAAAACTTCACCTGCTTTCATTTCAGCTTTATAGAAATCAACATCTTCTTCACTGTCGATTTCAACATTTTCAGAGAATCCTGAACCTAACTCCGTTGCCGTTTGTGCAGTATTATTATCAGAGCTTGGTTTGTCTGTTGAATCGTTATCATCTTGATCTTGCGCTAAAACACTTGGGAAGTTTTCTAGGATAAATGGAACTATTCGACTCATTGATACTGCACCATTATAAACTCCGCGTCCTGCCCATCCGCCATAACCAGCGTGGTGAATAGCATATACCTTATCAGAGTCAGCATTAAATACTGGTGAACCAGATGATCCTCCTAAAGTATCAGCATCATATAAAACATCTCCTCTAAGCCCTACCACTTTTCCTTCAGATACTTTCTTCGTCCAGTCACAATTGTAATCAGTATAGTAATCACAATTTTGGTGGATAACATAAACACTATCTCCCTCAACCGGCTCAGTTGTATCTAAAACAACTTTACCGTAAGTCTGTCCAGGGGACCCTTCACACTTTACAAGAGCAAAGTCTAAATCCTCATCATTACCGATGAACTCATCACATGTGATCTCACCTTGGTTTTCCTTTGAAATACCTTTTTCATGTTTCATAAAAACTTTCATTCCAATGATATCAGCTGCGCTTGTGATACAGTGATGGTTTGTCATTAGAACGTTATCGGAAATTAAAAAGCCAGTGCAACGGCCACTGTTTGAGAATTGAATGTCAGCTACAGCTTTCGAATTCTTTCTAACATCTGAAGAATCATCAAAGGCTATCACTTCTTGCCAGTCTACATCACCAACAATAATAGATCCGGTTGCTACATCTGCATCTGCGGAAGCTGGAACACTTTTCCCACATGAAACTGTTAAAAATGTGGAAACAACAACTAATAAAAACATGCAACTTCTTACTGACATTACCCTCTCCTCCAATCTTCCTTATGGAATCTTTCAAGCCCTTTTATGAACTTGTTGACTGAGTAATTTATAGAAAATTAAACATGATATAAGAACCGAGGTGTCTTTTTTATAGGCCAATAATGGCCAAAATTAAGCAAATGTCAGAAATGATCAAAAAATTACAATAAATAGCGGTGCTAAAATGTCACCTAATCAATAGGAATTATTGAAACATCGGCATTTTTATAGCTCTTAAGCTCTTTTGGAATAACTTTAAGGATCATTCCTTCCAGTGCATCAATAACCTTCTCTTTGTAAAAGATTCGTCCGTAAACTATAGAGACTTCACGAGTTGGAACCGGAGGCGAAAATGAGCGAAGCATTTTCTTTCGAGCACCTGTTAAATCCAACATATCGAGATGAGGAATAATCGTATAACCACTATCCTTGGCCACAAGATTCTTAATTGTCTCTAGAGACCCACTCTCAAAGTGTTGAAAGCCTTTAACTTTCTGGCAAAGGTTTAAGACCTGGCCACGTAGACAATGACCTTCCTGAAGGAGCCAAAGTCCATCTTTGTCTAAGTCTGAGTAATCTAATTGACTCTTGTGATAGAGTTCGTGATCTTTAGCAATAAAGCCGTAGAGTGGTTCATAAAATAGTACTCTTTCAACGAGCTGATTATTATGAAGTGGAGTAACAAGAAGCCCTGCATCTAATTCATCGCGGTCAAGTTTCTCAATAATTTCATCAGTCGTTCTCTCTTCGATTATCAGATCAACTTTTGGAAACTCTTTTACGAAGCGACTTAGGAAAAGAGGTACAAGGTAAGGTGCCAAAGTTGGAATGACTCCTAGCTTGAACTCGCCTTCTATACCGACAATTGGATCACTTGCAATATCTTTTAATTTTTTAAACTCTTTATTAACAACCCTAGCTTGAGCAATAAATGTTTCACCCTCAATAGTTGGAACGATTGGATTCTTAGAGCGATCAAATATAACAAAACCTAAACTATCTTCTAGCTTTTGTATTTGCATACTCAATGTTGGTTGAGAGACATGACACTCTTCAGATGCTTTTCTAAAGTGACGGTGTTTATCGACTGCTAATACATATTCCAGCTGAGTTATAGTCATAACAAGAGTTCCTGAAGGTTGATTTATAATTTCTATACTATATCATACTTCATAATCGGAGACTATATGAACAACAGCATTGATTTATTTCAAAGTCTATCATCTTTAGACTTATTTATATTTTTTGCCATCTTAGGCTTAACTATTACCAGTGTTATTTATGGCCAATACCGTATGAATAAGTCCTCAGAAAAAGAGTCATTTCTCGATCTACTGATCATGGGAAGAAGACTTACACTGCCTCTTTTTGTGGCGACACTTGTCGCAACTTGGTATGGCGGAATTTTTGGAGTAACTGAGATTGCCTTTAATCAGGGAATTTACAACTTTATCACTCAAGGTGTTTTCTGGTACATCGCCTATATTATTTTTGCTTTCTTTCTCATTGATAAAATTGAGCCTTATCACGCAGTTACTCTCCCAGATCTAGTTGAAAAAATGTTTGGGCCTCGCTCAGCAAAACTCACTGCAGTTTTTAACTTCTTCAATGTTCTCCCAATTGCTTACGGAATTAGTTTAGGTATTTTTCTGCAACTAATTTTTGGTGGATCACTATTACTTAACACAAGTCTTGGAGTTGGGTTCGTTGTTCTCTACTCAATGTGGGGCGGATTGAGATCAGTTGTATTTTCCGACCTCATTCAATTCTTTGTGATGTGTATAGCAGTTGCTTTAGTTCTAGGATTCTCTTTCTTTGAATTTGGTGGCATCTCATATTTAAAAGCAAACCTACCTGAGTCCTACTGGTCATTAACTGGTAAAAACTCATTAGCAACTACTTTTGTCTGGGGTTTTATCGCCCTATCAACTCTAGTCGATCCAAATTTTTACCAACGCTGTTTTTCGGCCACAAGTGGAGAAGTTTCAAAGAAAGGTATTTTAATCTCAACTTTCATTTGGTTTTGTTTTGATATCTGTACGACGTTTGGAGCGATGTATGCAAAAGCCGCAATCCCAGACGCTCAGAGCGCACATGCTTACCTAACATATGCAATTCAAATTCTGCCTCATGGACTTAAGGGGTTTTTATTAGCAGGGATTCTTGCAACAATATTATCAACACTTGATTCCTACCTATTTATTGCAGGAACAAACTTGGCCTATGACCTTGCACCTAAGAAATACAAAGGTCGTATTTGGATTCACCACTTTGGTGTTATTTTTGTTGCCGTTTTAACTGTGATTATGTCTGAATACTTCCAGGGCAATATAAAATCTGTTTGGAAGACTCTTGGTTCATTTTCTGCATCATGTCTACTGCTACCAGTCGTTTATGGCTACCTCTTTCCGAAACGAATCAGTGACAACCAGTTTGTGACGGCCTGTTTAGTAGGTGTTGTCACAGTTGCCACATGGCGCCATATTTCAAGAACTGGCATTTACGCCAATATTGACGAACTCTATATTGGTATTATTGCAACAAGTCTAACTCTGCTCATTTATCACCTAATTAGGGATAAAAAGCTAGTCGGATAAGGGCCTCAAGTGTATCCTTTGTACTTAATTTCGTAGGATTTTAAGTTCAAAGGATTACATATGACTGATAATAAAAAAGTCACGGACAAACCGAGCGCGGATGCTCAAAAAATTGAAAAAGCACTAAATTACCACTCAATGGGACGCCCTGGAAAAATCGAAGTTGTTGCAACAAAACCATGTTTAACAGCATCTGATTTAACAAAAGCATACTCTCCAGGTGTTGCTCACCCATGTCTAGAAATTGCAAAGAACCCGGATGATGTTTACAAGTACACAGCTAAAGGAAATCTTGTGGCCGTTGTTTCAAACGGTTCTGCTGTTCTTGGTCTTGGAAATATCGGAGCTGCTGCTGGTAAGCCAGTAATGGAAGGAAAAGGTATTCTTTTCAAGCGCTTCGCCGATATCGATGTATTTGATATTGAAGTTGAAGAGTCAACTGTTGATGGAATGGTTAATGTTGTTAAGGCACTTGAACCAACTTTTGGTGGTATCAACCTTGAAGATATTAAAGCACCAGAATGTTTTGAAATCGAAAAACAATTAATTGAAAAAATGGATATTCCAGTATTCCATGATGACCAGCACGGTACTGCAATTATTGCAGCAGCAGGTTTCATCAACGCACTAGAATTATCTAAGAAAAAAATTGATAAAGTAAAAGTTGTATTCTCTGGTGCAGGTGCCGCTTCAATGGCATGTGCAAAGCTTTTCTTCCACCTTGGAGTAAAGCCAGAAAACTTAATTATGACAGATTCACGTGGTGTTATTTATAAAGGCCGTGAAGATGGAATGAATAAATACAAAGAAGAGTTTGCAAACGAAACAGATGCAAGAACTCTTGGGGATGCAATGGTTGATGCTGATGTATTTATCGGTTGTTCAGCTAAGGGTGTTTTAACAAAAGAAATGGTTAAGACGATGGCAAAAAGCCCAATCATCTTTGCTATGGCAAACCCTGATCCAGAAATTCTTCCAAGTGAAGTTGAAGAAGTTCGTGATGATGCAATTATGGCAACAGGACGCTCTGACTTCCCTAACCAAGTTAATAACGTTCTAGGTTTCCCTTCAATCTTTAGAGGAGCACTTGATGTTCGCGCACGTAAGATTAATGAAGAGATGAAGCTTGCTGCAGTTTATGCTCTTGCTGAACTTGCAAAAGAAGAAGTTCCTGACGAAGTAAAACTTGCTTACCAAGGTGAAGACTTCAAATACGGAAAGAATTATATTATTCCAAAACCATTTGATACACGTGTTCTTGTAAGACTTGCTCCAGCTGTTGCTAAAGCGGCCATGGATACGGGTGTTGCTAGAATGAATATCGATGATCTTCAAGAATACTCTGAGTACCTAGCAAGTCGTTTATCGGCATCAGGTGCTTTCATGAAAACTGTTCGTGATCGTCTTGCTTCACAAATCAAAGCACGTGATGGAAAGAAAGTTAGAATGGTTTTTGCAGAAGGTGTTAACACAAGAATTCTTCACGTAGCAAAAACTCTTGCAGAAGGTGATACAATTCAACCGATCCTTCTTGGGCACCCTGATGATATCAAAGCAAAAATTAAGTCTCTTAACTTAGAAGATGTTCTAGATGATAGCATTGAGATAATTCGTCCACGCAAAGCTCCAAACTTCAAAGAATTCTATACTGAATACTGTGAAATGAAGCAAAGAGAAGGTGTTTCCCTTAATGCGGCCGAAGACTTAATGATTCAAGAGAATTTTTACGGTTCAATGATGGTGAAGAAAGGGCTAGCAGATGCTTTTATAGCAGGGCCAACTCTAAATTATAGTGACTGCCTAAAGCCAGCACTAAGTGTAATTGGAGCTCAACCAGGTAAAAAAGCAGCGGGTGTTTTTATCCTAGTATTTAAGGACCGTGTTCTATTCCTTGCAGATACAACTGTACAACCTGATCCTTCAGCAGAAGATCTTGTAGAAATTGCAAAATCAACTCAGCATCTTTACAAGTCGCTTATGAGAAGAGAGCCAAGAATTGCTTTCTTAAGTTATTCAAACTTTGGAGATTCAAAACTTCCTGATGCAAAGAAGATGAAGACGGCAACAAAACTAGCGAAGGAAAAATACCCAGAGCTTAAGATCGAAGGTGAAATGCAAGCTGACGTTGCAGTAAATGCAGGAATTATGGACCACCTATTTGACTTCAGTGAACTTGGTGGTTCGGCTGATATCCTTATCTTCCCTGAGCTTAACTCTGCAAATATCTCTTACAAGCTTCTTGCTCAACTGAGTGAAGCTTCTGCAATTGGGCCAATTCTTGCTCCAATGAATCAGACAGTTAATATCATTCAAAGAACAGCTTCAATTAAAGAGATCGTTGACTCTTGTCGCTTAACGGCCCTTAGATCATTAGAAGAGCCAAAGCACGACTAATAGGAAGGATAATTATATGAGCTTTAAAAAGAATATTATTGCAACAGATAAGGCACCAAGCGCGGTTGGTACATACTCGCAAGGTGTTGAATATAATGGAACTTACTTCTTTTCAGGTCAGATTGGAATTGATCCAGCGACTAGTGAATTAAAAGAAGGATTTGTTCCTCAACTTAATCAAATTATGAAGAATATTGATGGTCTTCTAGAGTCTCAAAACCTAACTCGTGAGCACATCATCAAAACTTCAATTTTTGTTACTGACCTAGCCAATTTTGGTGAGGTTAATGCTGCTTATGAAGCTTACTTTACAGCTCCATACCCAGCAAGAAGCTGTGTTCAAGTTCCAGCACTTCCTAAGGGAGCTGTGGTAGAAATTGAAGTTATCGCAGCGAAAGGATAGATAATACTGTTTTATGTTTGATAAGAAGTATGTATTTGAAACAAAACAAACAAGATCTTGGAGAAAGGCCCTAGAGCTTTTCTCTAAGTTTGTTATTTTTATTCTAGGTTATTCACTTCTTTCTTATACTCTCATCCTCTACTCTCAAAATGAAAACGTTAAAACAAAAGAAACTTTCTATAAGAAACGACCTGATATTATCGTTGTCTTTACTGGAGATAGAGGTCGCATTCAAGAAGCAATTCGCTTAGCAAAAGAATACAATCAAGAGAATATTCTCATTTCAGGAGTTCATACAAAAAACAATGTAAGTACTCTTATACAAAGTCATCAAATCACTGATGAAATTAATCATGACTTTCTCGACATTGATTACAATGCAAAAAATACATATGAGAATGTATTAGAAACACTTCAAGCTCTTCGTAAAAAGAGTAATATTGACTCAGTATTAATTGTATCGCACGACTACCATATTCTTCGAATCAAATCGATTATCGAATATCGTCGTCGTAAAAGCGATCACTACAAGTTCTTTTTCTGGGGAGTAAAGTCACCACTAAACTCTTTCAGAAGTCTTAAAATTATCTACAAAGAAGTATTTAAATACTTCAGAACACTTACTTACTTGGCCTTGGCCAGTGAAGATTAAAATTTAAATAGGAGGAATAATGAATATCGTTCCATCAATCATGGCAACTAAGAAAAGTGGCCCAAAAACACTTCGTTCAACAGTAACGAAAATTTACTTACTAACAGCTAGCGCATTAGAAGAAAGTAATATCACTCATTCTGAGCATATCCCAGAGTGGATCATTGGTAGAATTGGAGAAGAGAAAGAAGTTAGTATCCTTGGTAGTGAAGGCCCTATTATCTTCAAGGTTATTGAAGAAGTTAAAGCTGAAGAGCAACATTATAACCTGATTGCAGATAGTAGCTATTCACTTGCAAGAGAGGCTCTAGGATCTCTTGTTGGTCAGATCACAAAAGAAAGATCGAAGAAAGTAGAAGTTAACTTCTACGGACTTGACCAAGAAATGATTACTGGTGCAATCGTAGGTTTGGAACTTGCCCTTTACCGTTTTAAAGAAGAATTAAGCTTTGGTGCAATCTCTTTCTTTAATGACGGAAAGAAAGTAACGAAGTCGATAGTAGACTCAGCTCTATCTATAGCACAATCAATTAATACAGCAAGGCACTTAGTTAATCTTCCTGCAAATATATTAAATCCTGTAACTTATGCGAATGCTGTTAAGAAGTACTTTGCAAAATCAACAACAATGAAAGTTACTGTTTACGATGAGAAGAAGCTTGCCAAGGAAAACTGTGGGCTAATTCTAAGTGTTGGACAAGCGTCTGCTACACCTCCAAGAATTGTTCATCTTAAATACAGACCAACTGGAGCAAAAGGGAAACCAACTGCTATTGTTGGTAAAGGGATCACATTTGACTGTGGTGGACTAAATGTTAAGAGTGGCGCAGGTATGGGCGTAATGAAAAAAGATATGGGTGGTTCAGCAACTGTTATGGGCTTTGCAACTTGGCTTGAGAAATCAGGCGTAAAAAAGAAGGTCGATCTTTACCTCGCTCTTGCAGAAAACTCTATTAATGAGTTAGCTTCTCGACCAGGAGACATCTACACTTCACGCAATGGCCTAAAGGTTGAAATTGGTAATACTGATGCAGAAGGAAGACTAGCTCTTGCAGATGCTATGGATATTGCAATCACTCAAAAAGAAAAGCCTGAAGTTCTAATTGATTTTGCAACACTAACTGGAGCAGCAAAAGTTTCGATGGGTGACTTTGTTACAAGTATGTTTGCAAACGATGACGAGCTTGCTGACAAGCTTCTAAAGGCCTCTCAAAAGAATGGTGACCTTTCTTGGCGTATGCCTTTATATAGACCTTACTACAAAGGCTTCAAATCGAACTTTGCTGATATGAATAATATGTCTAAGGTAAAAGGTGGCTCTATTGGTGCAGCACTTTTCTTAGAGAAATTCATTGGTGACACTAAATGGGCACACTTTGATATCTTTGGTTGGACAAGTGGATTTAGACCATCACTTGCTCAAGAAGGTGGTTCTGGTCAAGGTGTTGAAACTTTAATTGGATATTTTCAAAATTAATTGGCTAAGAGGAGCTTTCCCATTGCTCCTCAGACAACGTCCACTCTCGGCTCCTGCCTGCGTGGACATACCGTTCATCCTGAACATAAAAGCCGGGCCTGAACCCGGCTTACTGAATATAAATTTCATTTTATTGCGATGGGAGCTAGCATAGCGAAACATAGACTGGCTTTGGCCAGTCAATTTCGCTATCCTCTTGTAACAGAGATCACGGAGTCTAGTGCTTCAAGTCCAGAAATCGTCTTAAGAAGTTCCGAGTAATCCTTAACTTCAATTTCAAAGATTAAGCTCCCCTTTCTATCTTGCGTTGACTTCGCCATAGCTGAGCGAATATTAACACCAAGATTTCCAATCTCTTTAGAGATCATTGAAAGAATACCTGGACGATCATGAGTAAGAACTCGAATATTTACTGGATGCTTGAACGTAAAATTCTCATTCCATTCAACGGCAATTTGTCTTCCAACATCACCTACATCGTAGCGAGTACAGTCTGAACGATGAATCGTAATTCCACGGCCACGAGTGATATATCCTATAATAGGATCCCCTGGAATAGGGTTACAACAACGGGCCATACGAACCATTAGGTCATCCATACCATCAACAATTACAGCATTATCTTTATGGGCACGTTTTTTAGCAGTACGAGAAATTGTTGAAGTTAGAGAAGAAATTTCTTTCTTCTTTGCATCATCAACTTTTTCATCTTTAAGGCCTGGAATACATTCGATAACTTTATCAACGTGAAGTTTCCCAGCACCTACGTTATTGTAGATTTCACTATATGTTTTTACATTTGTTAAATTTTCTTTCGCATAATCAAGCTCATTACGCTTTAAAACGGCTTTTAAAGTCGTACCAAGAACCTTGAATGCCTTATCAAGAGTTTCCTTACCTACTTCAATATTGCGCTCTCTTTCGGCCTTAAGAAGCCATGACTTAATCTTGGCCTTTGCCTTAGAAGACTTAACAATATTTAGCCAGTCTTTATTAGGAGTTTGAGTTTTAGAAGTTAAGATTTCAATCGTATCCCCTGAGCGTAGAACGTACTTTAATGGTACCATTCTGCCGTTTACTTTCGCACCAACACAACGATGTCCAATATCGGTATGGACACGATAGGCAAAGTCTAGTGGTGTTGAGTTATCTTGTAATTCAAAAACATCCCCATTAGGAGTGAAGACAAAAACACCACCAACATCTAAGTCATTCTTAACATGAGACATGAACTCAGAACTATTATCAGTATCCTTATTGTACTCAAGAAGCTCTTGGACCCAATCTAGTTTTGTCTTTCCAGAAGACATTCCTTCTTTGTACTTCCAGTGAGCAGCGATCCCTCGTTCAGCAACTTCATGCATCTCTTGGGTACGAATCTGAATTTCAATTCTTTCTGCCTTAGGTCCAACTACAGTCGTGTGAAGAGACTGGTAATTGTTTACCTTCGGAATCGCAATATAGTCTTTAAAACGGCCAGGAATTGGTGTGAATGCGGAGTGGATTACACCAAGGGCCTTATAACATTCAGTAATATTATTAACAATTATTCTAAAAGCTAGAATATCGTGAATTTGTTCGAAATCAACACCACGAGAAACCATCTTCTTATAAATTGAATAAAAGTGTTTTGAACGCCCTGTAATGTCGGCCTTAACAGAGTATTCAAAAAGCTTTTCTGTTACAACCCCAATCGTGTCTCCAATATAGATTTCACGATCACTCTTTTTCATCGCAACTTTTTCGGCCAAGCGATAGTAAACATCAGGGTGTAAGTAGCGAAGACAAATATCTTCTAGTTCAATTTTAACTGAGTTGATACCTAGTCTCGATGCTAATGGAACATAGATATCAAGTGTTTCTTCGGCAATACGCTTTTGTTTTTCTTCACGTACATACTGAAGAGTTTTCATATTGTGCATGCGATCTGCAAGCTTAACAATAATAACTCGCAGGTCTTGTGCCATTGCAACAACCATTTTTCGGAAGTTTTCCGCTTGTGATTGCTCCTTTGACTTAAACTTCATTTTAGAGATCTTAGTGAGGCCAACAACAATTTGGGCAATCTCAGTCGTAAACTCTTTTTCAATTTCTTCAGGAGTAACACTACAATCTTCCACGACATCGTGAAGAAGGCCTGCAATAATCGTATCAAGGTCCATATGAAGCTTAACGAGGGTTGCAGCAACATTCAGCGGGTGAATGATATACTTCTCTCCAGAGCTTCGCATTTGTCCCTCATGAGACTTTTCTGCGAAGAGATAAGCTTTTCTTAAAAGAGTGAAATCCGCGTCTGGATAATAAGTTTCGACACGTCGACAAAGTTCATCAATATTTAATTCTCGCTCATGGGCGAAATCGAGTTGCTGGTACATTACTTTCTTAAGATTCCTTCAAAAATATCTTTTAATTCAATATATGCCGTCTCAAGGTCATCATTGACCACAAGATAATCGTAATCATTCTTTCTTAGTAACTCACGTTTTGCATTATCAAGACGAATATTTAAACTTTCATCTGTCTCGGTACCACGGCCACGAAGCCTTTGTTCTAATACCTCAACACTAGGTGGAGCAATAAAGATCACGCGTGCTCGGTCACCAAAGTACTCCTTAAACGAATCGGTACCTTGGACATCGAGATCGAAAAGTAAATTATGCCCTTTGGCTATTTCATTCTCCACGAACTCTTTTGATGTACCGTAATAATTCCCGTGAACCTGTGCCCACTCTAAGAATGCATCTTGCTCTTTCATAACAAGAAACTTATCTACTGTAATAAAGTTATAGTGCTTTCCATTATCTTCACCTTCACGTGCTTTACGTGTCGTAAAAGAAACAGATTCCAAAAGATCATGGAATTCATTTTTAATTCTCTTAATCAGAGTCGATTTCCCTGATCCAGATGGTGCAACAATAACTATAATTTTACCTTCACTCATAATACTACTCGAGGTTTAAACCTTGCTCTCGAATCTTTTCTAACTGAACCTTCATTTGAACAACAGCTTCAGAAATCTCTTGAAGAGTTGACTTCGATCCCGTCGTGTTCGTTTCACGGTTAAGTTCTTGAATAAGAAAATCAATTTGACGGCCAACTTCTCCACCTTTTGTCAGCAGATCATTAAGTTTAGAAAGGTGGGCATTTATACGATTAATTTCCTCATGAATATCCATCTTTTCTAAGTAGAAGATTACCTCTTGCATAAAGCGAGGTTCATCTACAGGCATCGCCGTTTTATACTCATCAAATCGCTTCTCAAGTCTTTCCTTTACGGCCGCTTGAAATTCATCTGACTTATCATTTACAATATTAAAATATTCTTCATAAGATTTTTGATGCTTTTTAATAACATCAACCATCTTCTGACCTTCAGTCTCACGTGATTCTTTTAAATTTTCAATAGCACCCTTAAGGGCATCAATTGCAAATTTATTCATCTCATCAATTGAAGACTCATCGACTTCTTTCATAAATTCATTACGTAAAAAATCAGTTGGCTTTATATCAATTTTAACTTCATTTTTATCGGCCAGGTTCTTCATCGAACTGATAAAAGCGTTCACTTTTTCACTATCAATATCATCAAAACGTGATTTCGTTTCTAGACGTTTATAGCTAACGTTTATATCAAAACTTCCTCGTTTGAAATTCTGTGAAATAAGATTTCTCATTTCAAGTTCAACACTATTGAATAGTGAAGACATTTTAAATCGAATATCTTTAAAACGATGATTTACAGTCTTGATCTCAACTGTAACTTGAAGGCTTTCACTACCTGCTTCGGCCTTACCAAAGCCAGTCATTGAATATATATTTTTCGCCATTTCCTCTCCCAATGAATGACTTTTTTAACTCAAATACACAGCGATATCAACCGCTAGAAGTAATAATATTCGATATTTATTATACTTCCCTAGCTATTTCCTAGACTACTCTAGAGACCAACCTTCTACCTTTCCTTGGCTAAAGTAGACATATTTACGGTCTCCATTTTCAAAGAAGGTCCAACGCTCATTTTCAAGCTGAGGATTACCTGCCGTGTCAACACGATGAGGATTCCCCCATCTATCAATTACATTCTTCTTATCCATTCCAAGAGCTATTTCGCGGTGGGCCTGAGCTCTTGGTGAATAATGAAAAATTGAAGCAGGCTTACGTGCATCAAATTTTCTTTGTTTCTCGTACTGTACAAGAGTTTTGCCATATTGTTGCTGCTCAGCTCTTGTTAGAGTTAAGTAGTAGAGCTTCTGCGAATCATTATCGAACATTCTTTCCTTGCGTTTAAAAGCTTCACGATCCTCAGGACGCATACTATCCAATTTTCCTTGAAGCTCCATTTTAAGACGTCTTTCTTGTGACCAGGCAGGATAATCCTTCTCGCTAGATGGTGTTCTTCTCATCATTTCATCCCTACTATATTTTACATAGCTTGGGTCTCCACCAACCGTATCAAAGGCTTCACCAGGGCTAAATAGTGAGAATCCCTCATCTTCTTCTCCCATTACATCAAGAAACTGGCGATCTATCGAGATCGGCCCACATGAAATAATGGCCAAAAGTGAAAGTAATGATAATGCTCTAAGCATGTCTTCTCCTTAAATAATTCTCCCCATCACCCCTTCTTTACGGTGTAATTATTGAGATTTCTTAAGAATCCATTCAGCTTCCTCTACATCCAGAAAAAACTTCCTAGCCTATTAAATTGCTCAAGAATTAACACCACATACTCAGGTATTTTGACCACTTGCCGATAAGTACTACAGAGATAGATTGGGGATATTTCGTAATGATGAATAAATGGTTAAAAATTGAAAAATATTTAAATGGTTTGCTTTCAAATCTGGCCATTTTTTTTACTGGAATTACACCTGATAAGATCAAGCAAATCTACCATAACTTCTTTGCCACATTTACTGGCCTTATCAAAAAACTTTTAGCTCTACCAGAGTTTCTGACGGGGCCAACGAGGAAATGGCTTAGGCTTAAACTTGCGGCATTCGTCACATTTATGCTGGCAAAGAAACAAAGTTTGGCAACTATTGGCGAGGCCATCAAAAACTTTAAACTCTCAGGTGAAGCTCCTCTTATGGCATACAATACCGTCAAGGGATTTTGGTCGAAGAATGTAGCGATGAAGCTTGCAGCAGTTTCACCAGCAAAGGCCGTTGGTATAACTTGTAGCCTAACGGTATTTTCACTTACAGGGATTTCTGTTTATCAGAATATTCAGGAAATCTCAGATAAAACTTCACCTAAGCAAGAAAGAAAAATAGCAAGTGCAGATGAACTTGAAAAAGCTAAATGGGGCCGTTCTCGTTATCGTCTTGCAAATAAGAGAACAATTTTTTTGAGAAACGTGGATGTTCCTATTTATATTAAAAATAGAAATGGAATGAAGTCTCTCCTTATCGATGTTCTTCTTGAGACTAATAACCGCTACACAGCACAGTATTTCTATAAGCCGGAAAATGAAATTTTAATACGTGACCGTCTTAACGAGTCTCTTCAAGCAGTTGTACCGAACTTTCCCCTTGAGCCTGAAGGTAAGAAGATCATCAAAGAGAAAGTACGCTACGAAGTCAATAAATTGATAGAAGATTTAAAAATCGACGGCAACGTTGAAAGAGTTTATATCGACTCAATTCTAAATGGATAAAACAGTTCGAAGAGTCTGATTTGTAACCCCTAAGACTTTTGCTGAAACTTTGATATTCTGATCACAATGATTATAAATTTTCAAAAAGTAATGGTACTTCATTTCTCGATAGGAATAAAATTGATGATCATCCTGAGATACCATTTCTATATGATTTAGTTTCATGAGTGATTCATCAATTTCACAATAAGTCAGAAGATTAGTCTTACCTTTCAAATACTTCTTTCTAAGATGAGCATTAAGTTGTCTAATATTTCCAGGCCATGAATAATTTTGATAAAACCTCTTTAGTTTCGGATGTATCGTTATACCATGTTTGAACTCATACGAGTTTAGCAGTTGATCTAAGCGTTTTTCGCACTCACGTAAAGAATCAAGTCTGATAACTTCCTCAGAAGAGACACGAAAGAAAAAATCTGCCCTCATCTTTCCCTCTTGGACAAGCTTTTCAAGAGATCTACCTGAGGCAACAATAACTCTTGTCTTTATAAATTCAGCTTGATTTGATCCTACAGGATAAAAAAGTCCATCATCTAGAAATAAGAGTAACTTAGCTTGCGTCTCCTTTGAAATAGAGTCAATTTCATCTAAGAATAGGGTCCCTCCATTTGCAATTTTTAATGCTCCATCTTTATCACTCAAAGCACCTGTAAATGACCCTTTCTTATGACCAAATAACTCAGATTCTAAAATATTTTGAGAATATGAACTCAAGTTTAAGTGCACAAAATTTCCACTGACACCACTCTGTTCATGTAGAGTTTTTGCTAAGTGCGTTTTGCCAGTCCCAGTTTCCCCTTCAATTAATACGTTAAGTTTTGGATGAACTCGGTAGTCAAGGCCAAGCTCCTGTTCAACATCATCACATAAGCAACGGATACGATTACGGCCAAAAGCTACTTCATCTCCTTTTCTTAAATAGGCATGGGATGAGAATGTACCATTAATTCTAAATGTCGCTCCATTTATTCCTGACAGACAGAATGTATCACCAACATTAGTCTTAACAATTGATAGATTATACTCGGCCTCTTCTTGTTCAGAAAGTATTGGTAGAGTGATGCTTAAGGGCTCAACAATGAGGTCCTTTCCTGTTAAATCAATACGATAGGCCGTTCGATTCAATAAAATCCGACGTTTTGGGCCGAATAAAGGTGTAATTTCTATAGAATTTCCATGGACACAAAATGTGTCTTTTACAAGCTTGTCTAACTTTGGTACTTCTAGCATATATAACTCCTTAGAATTTAAGCAAAATCGTTGATAAACGGAAGAGAAGTAAAATGGAATACAAAATTGCCAAAGGGACAACTCAATTCAAATACGGAATGACAGACGTTAACCAATTAATTGAATGGTTAAACGCAGAAAAACCAATTGGCGTTAGCTTCATTGGCCGCTCTAATGCTGGAAAATCATCAACGATTAATTCTTTATTCGGTAAAAGCACAGCTGTTACTTCTAAGACTCCAGGGCGTACACGCCAAGTTAATATCTTCTCTTTTCAATTAGAGAAAGAAGGTAAGGTTGTTGATGATATCCCACCGTTTTACCTATTCGACCTTCCAGGTTATGGTCATGCAAAAGTATCTAAAGAGATTCATGCTCATTGGGCAAATCTAATGGATGAGTTCTTTAGAAACTGCGGAGAACAAAACCTAATGCTTAATCTTCAAGATGCTCGTCATCCTAACCAAAAGGCCGACCTAGTTTTTAGAGACTACCTAAGTCCATTTGGCCACGAAGCATTTTTATTATTTAATAAGCTTGATAAACTTAAGACACAAAAAGAGCGAGCTGCTTTAAATAAGTTAAAGCCAGAAATCTTTAAAGAGCATAAGTGGGTAACTCAGATTCACTTTATTTCGGCCCTAAAAGGACAAGGTGTTCCTCAACTAGAAAATGCCATAATTAATTATTTGTTATTACAAAATGAGATAGCAAATACTCAACAAGGCTAAACTAGTCTTTTGAGCATTTCGACTTAATATTAGAGACATCTTCTTCTATGAGGTGAAGTTGATCTTCATATTCCTTAATTTCTTTTAAGAGCTCATCGACCCTTGGATTTTCCCACTCGAGAATTCCTGACTTTAAGTGCTTGGCAGCCAACTGCCCCAACTCTTGATACTTCTCATTAAGCAGAGTATTTGTATGGGATGCCGTAAGCATCTTCTTTCCGATAACAGTTGCTTTTGATAGTTCTTGAGAGCACTCATCAACTATTTTCTTAAGCTTGGTTTTCCATTCCTCTTTTTGCATAATTCACTCTTTCAGATAGAATAAATAATAGATCGTCCCCTATTTTACAAAAAGATATGTATGATTTCATTAGATTTTTTAGCAAAAAAATTTTCTTCTTTTGAACAGGTTCTTGAAAGCAAGCTTACAAGTTACAAGGACATGCTCACTAATGAAGAGAAAGACAATCTTGAAAAAACTTATAAAAGTCTTTTGGAATTATATGGACAAAGTGAAGACCCATGGGGGCTTAGTATACCTAAAGCGCGTAAAAGTTTTGAGATACTATACACTATTTATCGTCACTACTTTAAGGTACGACTTTTTGGAAAAGAAAATATCAAAGATGAACAATATATGGTCATTTCAAACCACTCCGGTCAAATTGCCATTGATGGCCTTATGATAGGATGTGCCTTCGCGTTTGAAAATGCTCCCCCTAGAGTTCTTCGGCCAATGGTTGAACGCTTTTTTACCGCACTACCATTTATCAACAAGTGGTCTTCAGAGTGTGGTGCTGTTCTTGGTGATCGCGACAATTGTCTAAATCTTTTGAAGCGTGGAGAATCTCTTCTAATCTTTCCAGAAGGAGTTAGAGGAGTTTCAAAAAGTACAAGCAACTTTTATAAAGTTCAAGAGTTTACACCTGGTTTTTTTCGCATGGCCTTAAAGAGTGGTGTAAAAATCCTTCCTGTTGCTGTTGTTGGAGCTGAAGAGATCTTTCCTTATGTCTATCAAGCAAGTTCAATTGCGAATTTTTTAAAGTTACCAGCTCTTCCGTTAAGTGCGAATTACTTTCCACTACCATCTCCTATAGATATTCACGTAGGAAATCCAATTGAGTTACCAACCGACATCAATTCAGATAGTGAAGATAGTTTGATCAATCCGCATATTCGTGAAATAGAAAGAATTATCCAATCAATGCTCAACGAAGGAAGAAAAAATCGAAGGCCATGGGCATTTACAAAAAAAATGTTAAAGGAAGAGATCGATGAATAGTACACGTTCAATCCTAATCATCGGAGCCTCGGGTGGTCTTTCAAATATCTTATGCGGACTACTAGCAAAGAGAATTCCTGATGCGAGAATTGTTGGAATAGATTCAAGATCAATGAAGAATGAAGTTGATTTTGAAAATTTCACCTTTCATCGAATGCGCTACACTCGCAGAAATTTTGAAAAACTGTTTCGTGAAAATAGATTTGAAACAATTTATCAGATCGGTAGAATATCTCCTCCTGGTGGGAGTGCCGAAGAACGCTTAAGTTTTAGTCTTATTAATACAAATAAGGTTTTAGAACTTGCTGAGAAGTATTCCATAAAAAAATTTATTATGCTCAGCACTTTCCATGTCTACGGGGCGCAAGCAGATAATCCAGTATTTATTAATGAAGACTACCCTTTAAAAGCTAGTATCAAACACCCAGAGCTTCGAGATGTGACAGAAGTCGATGCTCTTTGTACTAACTGGATGTGGAAAAACAGAGAAAATATTGAAACCGTTGTTCTTAGGCCATGTAATATTATTGGGCCACAAATTGATAATACAATTTCAAGATACTTAACCTCTAATATGACTCCTGTGCCTGTTGATTTTAACCCCATGATGCAATTCATTCATGAATATGACATGGCAAATATTTTATTTCAATCTCTCGATAAACTACCTACAGGTGTTTACAACGTTGCCCCTAGTGAAGCAATCTCACTCCAAGAGGCAAAAAAAATAACTGGCACTAGAGACTTTCCATTTCCAGTATTTACCTTAGAAGTTCTTTCAAAAGCGATTCGAAAGATCTGGCCATTCCCTAGCTACTTCATCGATTTTGTTATGTACTCATGTATTATTGATAATTCAAAAATAAATCAATTTATTACTGAAAATGTATATCAATATGACAGCAGAAAAACCCTTTCATTAATACGAAAGGGCTAAATATAATTATTCCTCTTCACTTGCTAGTGTTCTTTCTTTTACTGTATTTAAAGCTGGATCGTTTTCCCAATCATATATAACATCGAAATTAGAAAAGGCTTCTACAATTTCTTCTTTAGTCCCCCTTTCAATTCCAATATCAGCTGAAGCAATAAAGTCTTCGACTGAGCCAAGATTGTTGTACAGCTTTGTAAAAGTATCTTTATTCATATGAACTTCAAGATCTTTTCTCTTATCAATCCTTCTTCTATCACTTACAAAGTCGACTACTGCATTTCTAATATGCAGGCCATATTTTTCACCATAGCCGAAATTAATAGCAATGAATTTTTCAGTCCCTTGTGCTCGACTAGGATTAATTCTAATACGATAATTATTTACAAATGAACTAGCATTACTTCTTACTTGATTGAATGTTGCAGGAGCATTCTTAATAATTGCAACTTTTCCTTCCGCAGCTCTAGCTTGGCTTAATGCCCAACTTCGTGCTGTAGTAGCAAGGCTTCGGTATCCAATTTGTTTTAAACAATTTGCTTTAATTTGATTATTATCACTACTCTTATTTACACGAACTAAGTAATTCGCAAGCTGACAAGACCATTGATAGTCACCATCTCTATAAGCATAATCCGCAAGAGACTTGACTCTGGCCTCTCCCCCCATAGAAAGAACAATTCTCTTCGCTTCGTCATCAGGATGAAGTTTATAAAGAGTTGTTGCATCACGATTAAATTGTCCAAATATTGCATGATAAATACGTGGTGGCATTGATGAGAGTGGCCCATAGTTTTCAATCAATGTTGGTTCTGTTTTTAAGTAATCTGGAATTGTCACAAAGTATCTTAACTCATCTGGACCCATGCCCAGTGATATGCCCTTTAAAGTCTGATCTAAAACAAAAGAAAGCCCGTCTTGATAGTTTTGTAAGCGTTGAGCGACTTTATCACTACCCTTTATACTTGTAGAATGTGTACTCATAAGTATTTCAGGATTTAGCTTTTTAATAAATTCAACAGATCTCTTCCATTCTTCAGGGTTTCGATACTTTCCACCGCGAAGACTATAGATATTTGGAAACCAACCCCACATGACGTTATTGAGGACGGCCTTTTTAGAAGGTATATGAACTAGGACTTGGTTAGAAGTATCTGTCCCAACACCTTTTGTATAAAAAGTCATACCTACACCTGCAATCGTAAGACGTTGGCCATTCCTCACTGGTGTATTTACTGGAATGAAGCCATTGTTATCAGGAATAACCGTATTCTTAAACCTTGCATCGTCACCTTTATCGGGCAAGTATAGGTTAAATTGTTCTACAGACCTGGCCATGAGAACCCCTCCCACCTCAGGATGAAGTGCCTCAACACCACCTGAAGCGGCCATAACTTTATTTGTATTTGGGTGTCCAATAATCTTGATATTTCTATTTCCACGACGTCTTTCTTGCTCAACGAAGGATTTTGCTCCTAGACTATAATGCTCATGCGAATAGATAATGGCCCTAACAGGAAGTCTTGTTACCTTTCTCATCTCGCTATAGAAAATATTTGCATCGTGCTCGTTATCACCAGTATCATAAACAATTACTCCATCTTTACCGATAATAAAATGCGAGTTAACAATACTGTCACTGCCAATGGTATAGAGTCCACGTCCTAAATTAACGGTTGTTAATTTATCGTAAGATCCACGTTTTTCACTCTGCTGAGATAAATTCCAATAATTTAACGTCTCACTATCAACAAGTGCACCATTATCAAGTTTTGATAACTTCTTATCCTTTGCCTTCATCATAGGGTTATCGTAAATGAGGGTATTTACGCTTAGGGCACTTCCCATAAAGGATGTCCCTCTTCCCACAAAAAATGAGATAGCACACAGAATAAAAACAAGAAATCCGACTTTCATATTTCTTCCTTTGTAGAGTTTTTTCAAGAAGTCTTTCGACATAAAACAAGGGAAGGAAAACTAAAGTTCAGTTAACAAAAGTAATATAAACTTCATTTAAATCATGCAAGGCGTTGCAAAAAATGTGCATAACTTTTAACAATTGACTGATTTCCCTGAAATGAATAGACTTATTCTATTCTCAATGGCCCGGTGGTGGAATGGTAGACACAGCGGATTCAAAATCCGCCGGTAGCAATACTGTGCGAGTTCAAGTCTCGCCCGGGCCACCACCTCAAATTACACTATTTATTTTTACGAACAATAAAGGTCTACGATTTTACTGGCGCTAACGCTTGTAAAATCTCCACGAGATAGTAAACTCCAATGCTTCAAAACCCTTCGGCTTTTGCCGCACTGTAGATGCCCGGGCCACCACCTCAAATTACACTATTTATTTTTACGAACAATAAAGGTCTACGATTTTACTGGCGCTAACGCTTGTAAAATCTCCACGAGATAGTAAACTCCAATGCTTCAAAACCCTTCGGCTTTTGCCGCACTGTAGATGCCCGGGCCACCATAATAAAAAAGCCCAGGTTAATCCTGGGCTTTTTTATTATTGTTGTCTGGATATAGAATTTTAATTCGATTCGAGTTTAGGAGCAGGATGCGACGTTTGTCAGCGAAGGCGGGGCATCCAATTGCTCCTGTTTATAAGCCGAAGCTGACCAAGTCTCGCCTGCATAATTACAAGCTTCTACTCTAAATCATCAAATGAGATAGTCCACTTGTAAGGATTAAACCCACAAGAAGATCCAGTAACCGTTGCTCTCGAAACTTGTGTAAATGAGTTAATTAGTACAGAAGGAACTTCTACACGATCAAATAGATATACTAAAGGCGTCGCCTCACTCTCTTCTAAAAGATAAGTCATATTGCCAGTATTTAGAGACCATACAGCAGGGTTAAAACCCTTAACACTATCAATAATATCAAATTCAACCTTATTACAAGGCCCACTTACTTTAAGAGGAACTTGATAATTATTAGCAAGCTCAACTACCAGTTGAGTTTCTTCACTAGTTAGACTCTTAGATACTGCTTTAGCTGAAACATTAAACGACACAAATGCAATTAGAAAAATAATCATTGATTTCATCAATTTTCTCCCTATTAAAGTTAATATAATATTTCGTACTTATAGCACGTAAAAGTTATTAGACAATCAGGTGTAAATAAAATACACATAAAAAAAGGCCAGTTAATTCTGGCCTCTTACTATCTTGAAATTGTTGAAAGATTTGAACACTTATGGACTTTATAGAACTTTTGAAGCCCAACTGTTTTGTCACGATTATTGATGATTTCCATCATAATCTGACCGAGTCGATCTCCTCTAAGTCCCTTTTGTCCGAATTTATTATCTAGGTAATCCTGCGCTTCTTCTAGAGTTAGGGTTTTCCCATAGAACTCAATAGTACGAACAACATTCTCTGCTTGAGTAAGAGAGTATTTCTTACCTTCTACTTCAACATCTTCACGCCCAAGCTCTCTTTGCATTGCAATCTTCTTTAGGTAATTTCTTGCTGTGATAATACGACGAGCAAGGATGGCCGAATCATTGTGTGACTTGATTCTCTTTCTGTCTGCATTATCAGCATCACCAAAAATATCATTATTTGTTGCTATAAAGTCATAACCTAACTCCGATAGCTTTTGAGCATAAACCCAAATTTCTCTCGTTGTCTGTACATCAACACAAGCATTTAACTGGGCATCTTCGCCAAGATCAGCTGAGTCACCCGACTTAGTGATTTCGTAATTTTTCTCTAATTTTTTATACTTTTGATTAAAGTTTTTATTTTGCTCTTCTGAAAGACTTCTCATCTTATCTAAGAATTCACGTCCATATTTTCCGTATACGTGATTACGTACAACATCAAGAGACTTAATAATTTCTCTAAGATCACCATCTTTTGAATCTACCGAAGAATATTCTTTTTTTGCGATAATAGCAGCTAAACGATTATCTACTTCTGAAATAGCATTAAAAGCATCAGTGATTCCTTTTTCTCTCTTTTTTAGATCATCACTCTTAAGCAGCTCTTTATACTCTTTTACAGAGAGACTTTCTTCACCAAGAGAAATTATAAAAGTATCATCAAAATTATCACGGGCCTTCTTTCTCTTATCTTTAATATTGTTTAAAACTCGGTTAAATGAACTGGCCATGTCTGTAAGAAATTTCTGATTGAAATCCTTTACACTCATTTCCATTAGCTCCATTGCATTATCCAGCTTACTAAGTTTCTGTTTAAATAGCATATTTAAGAAACGATCTGCACCTTGAGATTCTTCGATATATTCATCTAAGTACTCTTCTAGTAGAGGCTTTAAATAAGCAAGCTCTCCAAGAATTTCAGCTTGTTGGAATGTAGCAGACTTTCCAGGCTTATCGGAAAGAGGAGTTTTCATTTTTTCATAAAGACCGGAAATTAACTTCTCTACATCAGCATCTACCTTTGCAACTTCAGCATCTTTAATCTTTTCAAACTCTACTTCAACATTATCTTTAGCTTTCTTCAGAGACTCAAGATCTTTCTTCACTTGGGCCACTAGCACCTCAGAAATTTCCTTATCAGTATAGTGTCTGTCAGTGTCAATATCAAAAACCTCAAGTGCTTTTACTTGGTTTCTAACATCATAGTAGGCACAATTAAGCTTAACAAAGGTATTGATATCTTCTTCGTTTTCAAATTGAAAACGGTCATTAAAAATACTATTCACAAATCTTAGAATTGAGGCGACAGCTAAACCACCATAAGCAACAGTTACACCAGATGGAGAATATAAACCAAATTGAGAAAAAGTCTGAATAACGTCAGCGGAGCGTTCTAAGAAAGATGTTCGATCAAGACTTGAACACTTATTATTTGAAAAGAGTGTGTTTACACCATTCATAACCTGCATAAGAGGAATACCATTTATATCAACTTGATCAGCAGAAGGAATCACATCAACGGTTTCTTTCCCCTGCTCTTCTTTTAGCTTATTTAACTCCTCTTCAAGTTCATTTGAACTGTTAAGAACTTGTTCTATTAATGACTCATTACCATCAAAACAGTCATCTTTAAAAACTGTAACAATTGCTTTTAAACTACTTAAGGCTTCTTCATAAGAGCGTGTATTATTTAAAGGACAGAACTCTGGACGCGTAAGCGGAAGTTTATTACGAGTCACAATATCCTTAATATCTCCACCAAGCTTAGGGTCGAGTTTGCTATATTTTAAGGTTTTTACATAATTCTCAAAATCACCGGCCGCAGCACTAACAGATGTTATTAATAAAAGTGATGACAGAAATGTAGACATTAGTCTTTTCATAATTATCTTCCCCATGATTACGCACGGCAAAAGTATGCCACTTTTATGAACGATAATTAGAAAATAAGAGTTATGCTGTAATTATTACTAAAGATAAACAACTGAAATCACATATTTCTGAGCACTTAACTTAGCTAAATAACGGGCATAAACATAGAGAGGTATCTTCACATCATTTTTATAATACTTTCGATTGTGAAATTTACATTCACAATAGATATCGCCGTCAGGCCTTTTTGCAACAACATCGACCTCATGGCCAACAAACTTACCTTTCTTAATGACAGAAACTTTCGTTTTATAGCCATTTGACTTGAACATTTCTGCACAAAGTATTTCAAAAGGATAACCTGTTGGCCCAAGTTTATAGATGGCCCTATCTTTATCTTATATCTTAAGAAATTAAGTGTTTTAAGTGATCTTCAATAAAAGAAGCAATGAAGTAATAGCTATGATCGTAACCTTCACGATAATTAACAACCAATTCCTGATTTAAATCAGCACATATATTCTCGAAGTTCTTTGTTTTTAACTGCTCTTCAAAGAACTCATCATCAAGGCCTTGCTCTATTAAAATCTTCTTAGAGTGAGTAATCCCACCTTTAACTAATTCACAAGCATCGTATTGTTTCCAATCTTCTTCGTTGTCCCCAAGGTAGCCAGTAAAAGCTTTCTTTCCCCAAGGAACTTGAGTTGGGTTTACAATTGGAGAAAAGGCAGAGATAGCATGAAATAAATCAGGGTTTTTTAGACCTATAATCAGTGCACCATGTCCACCCATTGAGTGGCCAGTTATGGAAAACTTAACATCACCATAAGACTCTTTTAGCATTGGTATAAATTCGCTAACGATATAATCATACATCTTATAGTGATCTCTATAACCTTCAGTCGTTGCATTGAGGTAGAAGCCCGCACCTGAGCCAAAATCGTAACTATCGTGCTCACCAGGTAGGTCAAGTCCACGTGGAGAAGTATCTGGACATACAATCATTGTCTTACTATCAGCAAGAAAAGCCTGTGCTCCAGCTTTTGTAATAAAGTTTTCTTCCGTGCACGTTAGACCAGACAACCAAATAATTATATTTTCAATTTTCTCACTAGCGGGCCTGAAGTATGAAAACTTCATATCTGTTTTTGTCATACTTGAAGTGTGGAGACAAAATGCTGTCTCCCCACCAAACGATTTATGTGATTTCAGTTTTTCAAATTTCATAACAACCCTACATTGTGTAATCAATTACCGTTCTAATTGATTTTCCTTCATGCATTAGATCAAATGCCTTATTAATCTCCTCTAATGGTAACTTAAAAGTTACAAGATCATCTAGATTAATTTCACCAGACATATAACGATCAACATACCCAGGAAGCTCTGTTCTTCCTTTTACGCCACCAAAAGCACTACCACGCCAAACACGTCCAGTTACGAGCTGGAATGGACGAGTACTGATCTCTTGTCCGGCCCCGGCAACACCTATAATAATTGATTCTCCCCAGCCTTTATGACAACACTCTAGGGCCGATCTCATTAAATTAACATTTCCAACACATTCAAATGAGTAATCTACTCCACCGTCAGTTAACTCTATGATGACTTCTTGAATCGTTTTGTCGTAATTTTTTGGATTGATAAAATCTGTTGCACCAAACTTCATCGCCATATCTTTTTTATCGTCATTAATATCGATTGCAATAATTCTAGATGCCTTGGCCATTTTTGCACCTTGAAGAACAGATAGACCAATTCCTCCCATACCAAAAACAGCAATTGTTGCACCCTCTTCTACTTTAGCAGTGTTGAAAACTGCACCGATTCCAGTTGTTACTCCACAACCAAGAAGACAGACCTTATCAAGAGGCGCCTCTTTACTAACCTTTGCTAGAGACACTTCTGCAACAACTGTATACTCGGCAAAAGTTGAAGTTCCCATATAGTGATGAATCATCTTTCCATCTTTAGAGAAGCGACTTGTCCCATCTGGCATAAGTCCTCTACCTTGAGTTTCACGAACAGAAGAGCACAGGTTTGTCTTTCCAGACTTACACATCTTACACTCACCACACTCAGCAGTGTATAGAGGAATAACATGGTCACCTACTTCAACACTTGTTACGCCTTCACCTACTTCAACAACAACACCGCCACCTTCGTGACCGAGAATAACAGGGAATAAACCTTCAGGATCGGCACCCGAAAGAGTAAATGCATCGGTATGACATACACCAGTAGCATGCATCTTAACTAGAACTTCACCTTTTTTTGGTCCCTCTAGATCGACTTCTTCAATTTTAAGTGGCTCATTTGGTCCCCAAGCAACAGCTGCTTTTACTTTCATATTTAGTACCTCCGGTATTTGTTAGTTAATTGATCTATTTTAGGCCCATTTTAAATTGTTGACAACTGTGACGTTATTCGACAAATTGTTTACATATGGAAACAATCAAAGACCTAAGTCATATCTATAGTTTTATAATAGTTGCACAATATCGATCATTTACAAAGGCAGCTGATGCCCTAAATGTTTCACGTTCACACTTAAGCAAGGCCGTTAAAGAACTTGAAGACAAGTTAGGACAGCCACTCCTTAAGAGAAATACGCGTTTCATCGACTTTACTGATTTTGGTAAAAATTACTTTGAAATTTGTGCGAATCATATCCAAGAAATAGAAAGATTTACTAAACAATCTAAAGAAAGTTTTGAGGCGACTAAAGATAAAATAAGAATCTCTTTGGCCGGTGCATACGGAGAAGATATCATTGCTCCGATGATCTCAAATATTATGATGAAACATCCTGGTATTGAGGCAGAATTAGTTTTCTCTACTGAGTTAATTGATATTACTTCTCATGAGTTTGATCTTGCCATTCGAGTTACCTCTAAAAAGCCAAAGAAAGGCTTTGCAATTCAAATCGCTGATCGTAAGGAGTTTGTTTGTGCTTCACCAAATTATATTAATAAATTTGGACAACCAAAGAAACCAAAAGACCTTAACTCACACAATTGTCTAATTGGAAATAATGATACTTGGCAATTTTCAAATGATGGCCAAAAAGAGAGTATAAAAATTAAGGGGAGTTTTAAAAGTTCAAATGGACGTGCACAAATGAATGCGGCCATTCAAGGATTAGGAATTTGCAAACTTCCAGGAGTATATGTTTTAGATCATATTAGAAATAAAACATTATTTCCTTTGCTTAGTGAGTACACAAATCAGTCAATTCCGATTTGGGCAGTTATGCCGTCGAAGAAGTCAATTTCACCTACAGTGAAATTGATACTTCAAGAATTTGGTGTTGTACTTTTTTAAACGGCTGCACCATTTCTATTTTCATAATATGAAAGAAATGAATACATGACTTCATTCTCGTAATTCATATGCCTACAAAGATTATCAACGACCTTCCTTACTTTCCTATAAAGACCTTCCCACTCAGGGCAAGTCTCTTTTTGAAGTTCATAATCTTGTACCATTTTAATCAAACCTCTAAGCTCTTTCTCTTGTTCCATATGTTCCTGGGTCATTTCCTTAATGTACTCATATGCATCACTACAATTCTCCCTAAGAATTAAAGGGAAAATATACCTTTCTTCATTTTGCATATCTGCCTCTAGAATTATCCAAAATCTTAATAAAAACTCAGATATCCCACGAGGTGCCCCTGGCCTATCTTTTGAAGACTCTGCTACTGCTTGCGATAAAATAATAAGACTTTTAAAATCTGCACGAATTTGTTGATGAAAAGAAACAAGTTTATCTACTTGCTCTTTAAAATTAGAAACTTCACTCACTTACTTTACCCCTGCAGTAATAACTAAACTTCTGATAAGTATAGCAACCAGCGCGGAGCGCAATATGATTTACATCAGCTTTATGTTTTTATGACATAAATCAACTTGTCATATTTAGTACTATCTTAAATTACTTAAAAATATCTAATTTAAGTTCCAGGATCTCACCCATCCAAAGAGTATTTTGAGTATGATCAAGATAATCATTTCCCGTGTTAGCATGAGTAAAAACAGTTAAGCCATCTCTATTTTCAAGTAACCAAGGAATCATCTCGTTCAATTTATCTGCGGCAAAAAGGAACTGACAGCTCCAACGAGGGTGAGGCCCAACCTCTTTCTGGTGCGCTCGACCTACTTGAATAAAATCTAATGCCTTAGCTTTCTCAATAACTAGTAGGGCCTTCGCATAAGTCGATTCATCGTAATATAAATGTGCATGATATGATGTAATTTCCATGAGCGTATCTTCTTAAATTTTTTCTTAAATTGCAACATTCTCATCATCGGCCTTAAGATAAATTTATTTAAGAGGAAAAACTATCATGAAATATGAAGTAAAAATAATTAGGCTTACTTGTGTTATTGCAATCGGAGCTTTCATTTGGAGTCGTCCAATACCAGATTCCCTTGAACCAAATGCATGGCATCTCTTTGCCATATTCTTAAGTACTATTTTAGGAATTATCATTAAGGCCATGCCCATGGGCTCCATATGTATAGCTGGCCTTTCAATAAGCTTACTAACACAGACACTTAAAATAAAAGGAGAGGCCCTTTCTGGATTTTCCAATAGTACTATTTGGTTAATAGTTACAGCATTTTTTATTGCACAAGGTTTTATAAAAACAGGATTAGGCTCTCGTATTTCTTACTACTTTATATACCTACTTGGTAGAAGAACACTAGGTCTCGCTTACGGCCTAGCAATTAGTGATTTAATACTTGCACCTGCAACACCATCGAATACAGCAAGAGGTGGTGGAATTATATTCCCGATAATGAAGTCACTTAGTCTTAGCTATGATTCAAAACCCAATGATCCTTCTGGCCGTAAAATTGGACACTACTTAACACTAAGTTGTTTTCAAGTTTGCATGGTAACATCTGCAATGTTTATTACTTCAATGGCGGCAAATCCCCTTATCCAACAATTTGCGGAAGACAATGGAGTCAAGATAACATGGGCAGGCTGGGCCCTCGCTGCAAGTGTTCCAGGTATCGTTTCCTTAATCGCTGTTCCATTAGTTATATATATTATTTATCCTCCAACAATAAAAGAAACTCCTCGTGCACAGGAGATAGCAAAAATGAAACTAGAAGAAATGGGTTCCATGAGCAAACAAGAATGGATAATGATAGCTACTTTTATTTTTCTTATCACGCTCTGGATCTTAGGTAGTACATTAAAAGTAAACGCAACGACGACGGCCTTTTGCGGCTTATCCATTCTTTTAATTTCAGGTGTTCTGAATTGGGATGATATCAAGTCAGAGAAAGGAGCTTGGGATACTCTAATTTGGTTTGGTGTCCTTGTCATGATGGCAGATTACTTAAATAAGTTTGGCTTTGTTCCTTGGTTTAGCAAATATGTCGCAATGGAAGTTTCAGCTCTTACATGGACTCTTGCTTTTCCTATTTTGGCAGGGATTTACTTCTATTCACATTACTTCTTTGCTTCGGCCACAGCTCATGTCACTGCGATGGCCGCAGTCTTTATAGGAGTGGGAATACAAGTTGGAGTTCCTCCATACTTAATGGCCATAACATTAGGTTTTTTTTCAAATCTCTTTGGCTCACTAACACACTACGGATCGGGGCCAGCACCTGTTTTCTTTGGTTCCGGTTACGTTGAGTTATCAGAATGGTGGAAAATGGGATTTCTTATTTCCATAGTAAATATTATAATTTGGATGATTATTGGTGGTGCTTGGTGGAAGTTACTAGGGTTATTTTAAAACCTTAGCTTTTAATAGAGATTACATAAAGAATTAATTTAATATGGCAAAGAAAAGGGCACAAAATGTGCCCTCGAATATTTAAAATATTTATATTTTACGCTGCTTTCTTTGTTTCTGCATTTCTTTTGGTCTTATTAAAGTTAACAACATTACTAACTGCATGTCTCGCAGATTTTATCTGAGCAATAATCAAACCTTTTAAATCAGTAATATCCTCACCAATATGATTTACAGCTTGGCTTAACTCTGATGAAGCAGTATTTAAATCATGTGCTGATTGACTTGTTAGGCTTGCAGAACTTGAGATTTCTTGCATAGCTTTACTGACTTCTTCAACACCTATTAACTGTTCTTTTGAAGCATTAGCGACTTCATTAGAGTTTGCAGAAACTTCATCAAAGTTTCTTAACACCTGAGTAAATACTTCTTGGCACTGATTACTAATTTCAACACTTTTATTAATTTTATCTCTACTTAGATTTAATGATTCATTAACATCACGACTTGAGACATCAACAATATCTGTAACCTTCTTAAGACTATCAACAAGTAGCTTTGAAATCTCATCAGCAGACTCGCCACTCATCTTAGCAAGATTACCAACTTCTTCTGCAACGACAGAAAAACCTTTACCATTTTCTCCAGCTCTTGCTGCTTCTACAGAGGCATTGAACGAAAGTAACTTCGTCTGAAAAACAATATCGTTGATAACCTGTGTTTTAACATTGATCTCTTCAAACACTTTAACAATCTCATTTAATTCACTATTACTTTTCTCTACTGTATTCGCTAGTGTCGTTGTACTGTTTTCAACATCTTTCACACCGCGCCCGAGGTCACCGAGTGACTTCACACCATCAGTCACTAACTCTTGGCTTTTTTGAATTAGAGAAGCAACATTATTAGAACCATCAGTATTACTCTTAATCATTTGAGATATCTCATGTAGAGAGCTTGATGTTTCAGTTGCAGCGGCAGAAAGTTGTTCAGAAATAGAGCTAAGTGCGACAGACTTATTTTTAAATGTATTTGAAACATTTTCTAGGTTTTGACCTTCATTAGAAATTGACTCAACAATATTATTGATACGTCCATCAATTCGTCTTGCCATAAAAATGCAAATCCCAACAGATCCAAATAAGCTAACAATTGAAATAATCGACATTAAGAAGATCGAATTAGAGTAAGTCTCATCTGCTTCTTTAAATTCTTCATCTCCCATCCCAAGGATTAACTCTTGTAGTTGATCTAGACTATCTCTAGCCCCTTCGAATTTAGAATTAACTGGCCCTAATGAGTTTGTAATAAGCTCTGCTTTAGAGAATTTACGAATATTTCCTTCTTTATCTAGTGGGAATTTATCTGCGGCCGTTTTCTCAAATGCTTCTAGACCTTCGTTAAACTTCTTAGATATTTCAATTTCTTTAGGTGAGTCACCTAAGACAGTATACTTTTTAAATCGGTCAACGACTTGTTGTTTATTAGTAAAGTAATCATCGGCCAAAGCCTTTCTTTGTTTATCTGATAGGCCCTCAAGTAGAAGTGTTCTTTCGGCCACTAACATCTGTTGAAAATCACGATCAGCTTGCACCAGACTATTAATACTTGGTAATCTTTTTGAAAACACTGTATACAAGTGTGATTTAACTGATGTTAATGATTGATAACCAACAAATGCAATGATCAGCTGTATACTAAGCATAGTAGCTGACAAAGCAATCAATTGTTTTTTAATTGTCCATTGTCCTTTCATAAATAGTCCTCAAACTCCCTCAAAATTCTATTTCTTCGCAACTCTCGTTAAGATTTGTTCAGTAATCTTATCCAGTGGTAGAGAAATACATGAAGCACCTAATTCAAATGCTTTCTTCGGCATTCCATAAACAACTGAACTTTCCTCATCTTGTGTAATTGTGAAAGTATCATTCTCTTTCAATTTAAGGAGCCCTTTTGCCCCATCGGCTCCCATTCCTGTAAGAAGTGCTGCCGTTACTCTATGCCCTTTAAGTTGGGCGAGGTTTTCAAATAAGTAGTCTACACTTGGTCGGTGCCCAGAATATATCGGCGTTTCACTATCTAACTTGATCATTAATTTACTCTTTCCAATAACTCCCATATGAATTCCTCCTGGAGCAATATATACAGTGTTATGCTTTACCTCTTCTCCATCAGTTGCTTCAACAACATCAAATGGGCATAACTCATTAAGGCGATTAGCGAATGCAGTCGAAAATACTGGAGGAATATGCTGTACAATAAGAACTGGTGGAAATTCTTTAGGAAAACTCATAAGAAGCTGTTTAATTGCTTCAGTTCCACCTGTCGATGCACCAATTGTAATTAGCTGACTTCCTGAGAAGTCGAAATTGTTTGCCCCAACCCAACTTGTGAGCTTCTGCCTCTTAGACTTAACAATACTATTATATGCAAGATCAATTTTCTCTAATAAGGCCTTTTTAAATTTAAAGATGTCATCGAAAGATGGCTTCTTTAAATAATCAAACGCACCATCTTCAAGACATCTCATGACAATATCACCATCACTCTTACTTACCGAACTAATCATGATCGCCTGTAGTGGCCGATCCTTTGGAAGGTTTTTTAGAACATCATACCCACTCATTTTTGGCATATTAATATCTAAAGTAATAACATCTGGCCTAAGCTCTTTTATCTTTTCTAATCCATCTTGTCCGTCGACAGCTTCACCAACAACTTCATATCCAGGATCACCTGTAAGACACTTTTTAATTAACTTTCTCACAGTGCCTGAATCATCGATAATTAATATCTTCTTAACTTGAGCTTCTTTAACTTTAAGACTTCTCTTTGTCTCATGATTTGTTTTAAAATAAATTGATTGGCCAAGGCTTTGGAAGCCTTCATGTCGCCTTAATGTTTCAGAGATCCCTATTAAAAGATACCCCTTGTTTGTGACACAGTTTGAAAACTTTTTTATAACTTTATCGATTTGCTCTTCACTGAAGTAGATAAAGACATTTCGGCATAGAATTAAGTCATATTTGTCATTGTACTCAGGGCTATTTTGATTTATCAAATTGTGAACTTTAAATTTACAGTTTTTTTTAAGTTCATCACTGACTTTAACAAAAGGAGCGATTTCACCGCTTCCTCGATACCAATTACCTTCGAGATAATCCTTAGGAACCTTTTGAAGTTCTTTCCAATAGTAAACGCCTTTTTTTGCGTGTTTTATAGACTTCTCGCATATATCAGTTGCTACAATTTCAAACTTAAAACTAGGATCAATCTCTTTGATGTGCTTCTTAAGAATCATTGCAAGGCTATATACTTCATCACCTTTACTACAGGCAGCACACCAAACTTTCAAAGTATCACGCCCACTATTTTTTACTCGTTCAATAATCTTAGGAATTGACTTGATGATAAAATCAAATTGATTTTTCTCTCTCATAAAGAAAGTATAATGAGTTGTTAAAAGCGATATTAACTCACTCCTTTCTTGATTCCCAGGAGATTTAATTAACGTTAAGTACTCATCGGCATCTTTTAAGCGAAGCTCGACAATTCTCTTATCGATACGAGACTTCACCATCGCATCATTTTGTGCCGTAAAGTGCGTCCCTGTCTCCTGTGACATCATTTGAGCTATTTCAATATAACTTCTAGCAAGATTACTCATTCAATCTCTTCCTATTATAAATAATTATTTTTAAACTGCCTTATCAAATCTAGCATCATTCTCGCTTGGGTATTCATCAGAATCCACTTCAAGAACTGGATCATCAAAACCCATTTCTTCAGCTTCTGGTGCAATCTTAGTAGCTTCTTGTTTAACAACTTCAGTAACTAGTGGCTTTTCAAAGACAGGAAATTCTTCAACAACCTCTTTTTCAATTACTGTATCTGACTTAACAGGCGCTGATGATACTGATTCGACTAATGTATTTCGATCCATCGTAAATTCTTGAACCTTACCTAATACCTCACTCTCTAGTTCTTCAACAATTCCATTAAGAATTGATGTTTGCTCTGATAGACTTTCCGCAAAGCCAGAAGTTTCTTGCGCAATTGTCGAGTTAGTATGTGTTACTTCATCAAGTTCATTCATTGCATCTGAAATATTATTAATCCCCTCAGCTTGCTCTTCAGCTGCTGTTGAGATTTCAGTCATCATTTTAGTTACAGCATCTACATTATCAACTACACTATCTAGGATTTTCCCGCAGTTTTCTGAAACATCTACACCTTTAGTAATACTTATCTGAGCTTCAGAAATAAGTTTTTTTACATTAACTTGAGTTTCATCAACGATTGATTGAACCTTTTTGATTGACCCACCAAGAAGTTCTTCAATTTCAAGAGCTGCATTACCACTCATTTGAGCTAAGTTTCCGACTTCCTCAGCAACAACTGCAAACCCCTTACCATGCTCACCAGCTCTCGCGGCTTCTACAGAAGCGTTAAAAGAAAGAAGCTTAGTTTGGAATACGATATCGTTGATTACCTTAGTCTTTTCAGAAATCTCATTAATAACATCAACAATCTTTACAATTTCTTCGTTATTACGATTCATTTCTTTCATAATATCTTCGTTATTACCGTTAATTTGTCCAATGGCCTCAACCATATCATTAACCGCATTCTTACCTTCTAGAGCTACTCGTTGAGACTCATCCGCTTTTTGACTTGATATCTTTGCATTCTCAACACTTTTGTTTACCATCGCAGTAATTTCATTAAGGGTCGCTACTGTTTCTTGAATAGCACTTGCTTGTTGAGTTACAGATGATGACACCTTAGAAGAGGCCATACTCATATTAGTTGAAGACTTTTCAGTAACATGTGATGAATCACGTAGTCTTTCACTAAGGCCAATAATCTTCTTAATTGACTTAGCAAAGTTATATTGAAAGCCGTAAGCAAAAGCAGCAATAATCGCGAATAGGATTGGAATATAGAAGCTTATCTTCTCTTCTAGTGCATTACTTGCTTCAATTTTCTCACTAGTTTTTTTATCAATTAACGAAATATCTTTTTGAATTAAATTAATTATTTTATTTGATTCTTCGAAAGCTATGGCCATATGCTTCTCAAGTGTTAGTTGATTCTCATATAGTTTAACGAAAGTCTTTACATAATTATCAACTGACTTACTTACATCGTTATAAATATATTGCCTATACTTTCGAGCAATTAGTTCTTTTTTAAGTTTCTCACCTTCTACAATTGCTTTATCTGAATACTTCTTTGATCTTCTTAAAAGAAAGTCTTTCTCATGACGACGAAGAGTTAAAAGTGAAACCTTAAAACTTGGATTTAAGTCATATTTTTTGATCTTAGATTCGATATCGTGTGCATAACGTCGTAACTCACCTCTTAACCCCTCTTTAGAGTCACCTTCAATCTTTAATACATTACGTGTGAGATCGAAGTTCTTTGAGTACTGGTCATAATACTTTGTAAGTTCATCCCAATTTATTTCATTTGAGTATTCAACTTCTAAACTTTTTATCCCCTCGAAAACCTCATCATTTATCTTCTCTAATTCTATAAATCGTTTCACATCTTCAGGATTTTGAGAAATCATATATTGTTTTTCATTAGAAATTTGTTCTGCAAGATTTGCTGCTAATGTTCTCATTGAATCTTTCATACGGAGGTCATTTTGAACTGTATGCTTTAAATTCTTAACGAGCCCATAGTAAGAGTAAATTGAAATGGTCAACCCTATACCAAACATTGTAAAGATACCAATAAAGCTCAGTATCGTTTTTTTGTTCATTGACATACTTGTCTTTTTCATTAATTCCCCCAGTCTTCTAGACACAATTTTTTTTTCTAAGCAGCTTTCTTTACAAGGCCATTTAACTCATCGATATTTAAAATTGACTCTAGATCAACTAATTGAATTAATGCTTCATTATTACGATATACTCTATTCAGACGATCACGTTTTTTTGTTTCTACTGAAGCGACTTCTTGAATTTGTTCTTCGTCTACTGAAAGAACTTTACAAATATTATCAACGACAATTCCTAAACAAAGCTGTCCAAACTCGACAATAATAACTGCTTCTTCATTTGACTCAGCTGGTTTAACACCGAGACGAGTACGTAGATCAATAATTGAAATAACCTGTCCACGTAGATTCATAATCCCTACATAATAACTTGGACTAAAAGGTACGTTAGTTGTTTCAGGAACAGAGATTAGCTCTCTTACTTGCAAAAGTGGAATTGCGTAGTGCTCATCTCCAAGTTTAAATTCAAGGTACCTTTTTGTTACATCAGTTGTCTCATTTTCCATATTATCCCCACATATCAAGTTATATTTTAAAAATTATGCCGCGTTACTTACTTGTCTTTGGCCTTTCGTTTTACTTACTTTATTAACAACGAGTTCTTTTAAGTCTAGGATTAGCGCCGGTCGTCCATTTCCAAGAATCGAACTTCCCATAAAGCCTTGAGTGTTTTTAATATCATTTCCAAGACTCTTAATAACAACTTGCTGACGTCTTAGAACATCATCAACAACAATTGCAAAATCCATATCTTCAGTTCTTACAACAAGAGCAATCTCATTTACCGAAGGCTCTTTTACATTATGCTTTAAAAGTTTACTTAGCCTAAATGCAGGTAAGACTTGTCCTCTTAGAACAATGCAACCACCTACATTATTTACTTTCTTATAATTTTCTTCTGTTACAGAAACTGTTTCGTGAATTAGATTTAGTGGAACAACATAATTTTCGTCACTAACTCTTGTCACCATCCCTTCTATAATTGCCATTGTTAGAGGAAGCTTTATTCTAAAAGCAGAACCTGAACCGACCTCTGATTTAACTTCAACGGCCCCAGAAATATCTTGAATATTCTTTTTAACAACATCCATTCCAACTCCACGGCCAGAAATTTCACTTACGGCCTCTTTTGTTGAAAAACCTGGAGCAAAAATTAAGTTAATCGCATCTTGATCACTTAATTTATCAGCATTTTTGATTACGCCTTTTTCAATGGCCTTATTCTTAATTATATCAGGATCAATTCCCTTGCCATCATCGACGACTTCAATAACAAGACTATTACCTTCATGATATGCCTTAATTTGTATCTCTCCAGCATCGGACTTTCCTACAGCTTTTCTATCATCAACACTCTTTTCAAGCCCGTGGTCAACAGCATTTCTTACGATATGTACTAAAGGATCTGAAAGTTGTTCAAGAATATTCTTATCAACCTCTGTCTCCTCTCCAACAATAGTAAGGTTTACTTTCTTACCAAGTGCTTTGGAAGTATCTCTTACAATTCTTTGAAGTTTTGAAAATGTTGTCTTAAGTGGAACCATTCTCATTTTCATTGAAATATCTTGAATTTCTTTAGTAATCTTTGATAAGTGACTTACACTTTTTCTAACATGCTCATCAGCTACGAGATCATTACATTCACTAAGAACCGTTTGCAGAATTACAAGCTCTCCAACATAGTTATTAAGCTTCTCAACACGACTGATACCAATACGAATTGTCTCTTCAGGCTTTGCTGGCTTTTTAGGTACTGCAACGGAGGTAGGTTTCTTTTCCTCTTTTTTTGCAGCAGCGTCTAAACTTACCACATTATCTGTAATAGGAGCCTCTTTTGGAGATGTCGATTCATTCAATAGCGCATCAAGATCATTTGGTATATTTGAAATAGCAGCTGCTTCAACAGGCTTAACTTCCTCAGTTGAATTAAAAGACTCTCCATACAGCATTCGATCGAGATCACTGATATCAGAATCGCTAGGACGAGAGTCAGCTACGACTTCTTCTTCAAAGCTTACTGATTGCTCATTATCAAGAATATCTTGTAACTCTTCGTCTTCAAAGTCGTCTTGCTCTTCCTCTTCTTCCTCATTTATAATAGCTTCAAACTCTGCTTCATTAGGAATATTCGAAATTCTAAGATCATCATGCTCTATATCAGCACTAGAAACATCTTTAATTAGCTGGATAATATCATCTGAATTAAATTTAGCATCAATATCATCTCTAAGAGCAGAGATCATATTATTTAAATGATCAGAACACTTGAGAAAAACATCAATAACTTCAGCACAGATTTCAACTTCACCCTTTTTAACCTTAAGGATTAATTCCTCCATCTCATGAGTAAACTCAGCTACATCACTGAACTCCACTGCTCTTGATGTTCCCTTTAGGTTGTGAGCTAGACGAAAGATTTTATCAATATGTTCATCTGTATTATCGACACCGGACTCTAATTCTAGGAAAGATTCTTCACAGTCTTCAAGCAGTTGAACTGCTTCTTCAAGGAAATCCATCTTTAATTCTAATTCAAATTCATCCATAATCACATCTTGTCTTTTGTGTTAATATCTCTTCATTATTCGGACAAAACTTTTATTTAATTAGTGTTTTTAGAGGCTTACTTCAAATTTCTATAAACAATCTTAATTTTATGACATTGATCATATTCATTTTTTTACAAGTATCTAATTATTCGTTTGCACCTAGTAGAATATAGATATAAAAAGAGCCCATTTTTGTCGCAAGAGGAATCATAAGAGACTCATATTTACTTAAATCAACTTCAGAGAAGTTCTCTTTAAGTAAAACTGATGGAATTGCACGATCAATAACAATCCCTCTATTTTGATTTAAGCTGGCCTTTGCTTGTCCTAAGGTAATATTTGTAAACTCTGCTATCGCATCTTTTACATCATCATTAAGTTCAGTATAGTCTTCACCAAAAATTTGATTATAAATACTTATAAAAACAATATCTGGGAAACATATAAGAAGCCTTCCATTAAATTGCTCATTTTGAACATCAATGGAACCAATCAATCCTATCTCATAACTTTCGAAATCTTTTGCTTTTGAAACCTTCCCAGGTAATACTTTTAAATTTGCCTGAACCCCAAAAGTATCAATTGCTGCTTGGATAAAGGGGTTTACAAAGTTTACATCTAATTCAATTCTTTTCTTTTTAAGATTCAGTTCTTGAAGTCTTTTTGAAATCGAATCTGTAAAATTGAAACGTTCATCAACATAATCACTCTTAAGTTCTCTAATAAGCTTAGAACGTGCATTAATTGTATATATTAGAATTGACTTTTCTTCTGCTGATTTAAATAACCTAAAAATTTCGTTATAAATTTTCGGAGAAATATATTCAACACTCTTAAAGTCTAGAATTATTAACTTATCTTTCTCATCCTCTAATATCGCATCAAAGATCATCGACAATGACTTAACACAGTCTTGATCAATATCGCCCGAGAAGGCCAAAACAGAAAAGTGAGATTTTGTAATTCTCTCTACCATACCCATGAAAGCCTCCTATTAACCTTGTGGAAACCTTTTCTTCATGGCCAGGGCCAACCTCTTTTTAAAAGATGCTTGATCAAATGGTTTAATTACATAGCCGTCGACATCACTAGCAATGGCCTCTTGAATTTGAGCAACATCTTGTTCAGCAGTTACCATAACGAATGGCATTGTTTTAAAGTTTTCGCTACCTCTGATAGTTTTTAATAGATCTAAACCTGTAGCATTTGGCATACTCCAGTCAGAAATAATGAACGATATCTCATTCGGTCCACCCTTATTCTCTACAATCTTTTTAAGAGCATCTTTTCCATCAACGGCCTCGACAAATCTATCGGCCCCTAAATCACGTAGTAACTTTTTAACGATCTTCCTCATTGTGCTCATGTCATCCACAATTAAAAAAGAAAACTTTTTAAGATCTTCCATATACTCTTTCTCCTACTCAATAATCTTCAACTAATATATCACTTGGGAATTTTGCCAAATAGCGACCTTAATTTTCCCAGCAAATAAAAAAAGTTTTGACTCTCCCATTAAACTTAATATATCTGGTTAGTTATCGGCTCTTATGATTTTTTTTTTATGCTCAATTGTGTCAAAGCTTATATTTTCCCTAAATTATTTATATTGGATAAAAAGCTTGTAATATTCGATACTTGCCAACGAAGTGCCAAATATATTTTGTGGCCTAAAAAAGATCTCAATAAAGTAAATAGTCCATAAAAAATGCTTATACTTTGTTCAAACTTATAAGAATTACATTTAACGACTTTTCAACTATTTAATATGATATTAGTTATAGACATGAGCAGGTTAAAAACTCTGATAATTATCCTAACTACGTCTATGAGCTTTGCAACTAAGCAGCCGCAAACAAGTAACGTCTCGACACCTCAAGAAGTCGCTCAAAATAACTCTTCAGGTACATATTCAAAGTTTAAGTACTTCCTTAGAGATCACCTTTCAAAAGAAAATATCAATCGTAAGTTGATTGATGCCTTCAATAGTTTAAAAATCAATTTAGACGTAGATATTTTCAAAATCAATATTGCCGACGGGCTCTCTCTTAGAGGAAAATACGAATACGAAGTAGAAAAGTCATATATTCAAGGAAACTACACTCGTCGCGATCAGTTTAATTTTAGAATTCATCACGACACGAAGAATGCATTTTTTTCGGAGCTTCAGACACCTTTCTTTCTAAAGGTTGATCGTAATAATGAAGTTGTAATCTCAAGACAATTTGATAAGAAAACTGATGCAATGAAAGCACTTCCTTTCAATGTTGCCAAAATTCCAATTCGCTCTAAATATGTCGACGAACTAAATCCGGGAGACTTTATCTCTATTCCGGCCTCAATGGCGTTAACAACAGGATTTAGCTATAATAAAGCAATTCCTCTACTTAATACTGGCCTTACAGGTTTTTATACAATGGCCGGTGACTTCCTAATTCAAGTATATAAGCTCGAAGATCAAAAGGTACGAGTTAAAATAATCGCTCAAAAGAAAAAGTCGACTGGATTAAGCTTTAAAAGTAGATTTGCAATCGAGTTGGTTAGCTTTGAAATCTTAGGACAAGAAGTTGATTATGAATATAAACTAGACTGGTTTAAACTCGATGCTTCCCGTACAAAAGGTAATATTATACTTGCCGACTATGTCTTCAATCTAAAAGATGATGAAGTCAGGGAGATATACGACAGATTGTTTAATAATGTCTTTAAATTTAAAGAAGCTAAACTTTTTGCTGAATCATTAAACTCTGACCTACTTGATAAGTATTATGTCGTTAACCTTGAAGATGTTGACCGCATTGCTAAAGTTGACGAAGGCCGAGAAAACCCAAGAGTAGAAAGAGTCTTTAAAGGGCACAATAGATATAAATCAAAATCATCAGGAATTCAGCTTAATCTTGATATTTTAAAATTAAGTGCAAAGAGCCATTATGTTAACAATCGTTTTAATTTTGAAAGACTTGATGGCTCCACAGTTGCTTTCTACTACCCGAATTATACAAAAACTAAGGAGTCAAAGATCTCCATTGAAATCTTTGATACCAAGGAAAAAGAAATCCTATCATATTTTGGATTAACGTCTTCACATAGTGATGATAAATTTTTAAATGTTGGGATGAACTTCAATCGTGTCGATAATGAATTTAAGAGGCTCGAACAAAGAAGGTATCTAAGAATTTTAAAAGGGATTCTTCCAAGCATTGTACGTGATGAAGTCATAGCACGTATCCCTAAAGAGAAGAGATACGTAAACTTTAATTCAAGAGTCACGATGATTTTGAAAAAAGAAGCATTCTCTTATCTTAACCTTATCCCATTTGAAGAGTTTCGTTATCGATTAGCTGAGCATCTCAGAGGAAAAAGAGTTATACGCTCATCAAGTCGCGATAAGGATTCTAGAACTCGCCCTTTTAATGTCCCTGAAGACGAATACCAACGAAAGACAAAGAAACTTGCGAAGTACTTTTATGACATCATTCATAGTGATATACCTTATAACGAGAAGGTCGATAAGTTCACGACTAAACTTAGAAGAATGCATAATGAACAGTATATTATGCAACTTCTAGTAGAGCTTCTGCCTAAGGAGGATATTGAAAAGTACCTCTACCTTGATGTGTATATTATTGATGACTCTGAGACATTAGTGGACTTAAGAATCGGTACAAATAACTACCAAGAAATCTATAATCAACTTGAGTACCTTAACCGTTACATTAGAGGAACGGATGAAGACCTAAGAATTGATGATCGGGTTGATCGAATTGAAGATATGCAAGAAATAGATTAAATAATGTTTTAAATATGAAGATAATAAAAAAGCCCCTTTTTTTAAGGGGCTTTTTTTTTATTTAATAAATTCTACGTGAGTATGTTTTTGTTGATTTTCTTTCTTGGCAAGACGAGCCTTTTTCTTATTTTGTCTCTTCTTGAATGCTGCTTCCTTCTCTTCGTAAGCTTGTCTTCTAATCTCTTTCTCTTTTGCCTTCTTCGTTTCAGCAATTTCTTTAATCGATTTGAAGTAAGTCTCTCTTCTAAATTTAGTAAAGGCCTTATCATCGGCAGCTGTACAGCCTTGATGCCCTTTCTTTTTTAAGTTTACAGACTTTTTACTTGAGATATACTCGACAGCGTCTTTCGTCTTATTCCCTGCCATGTCAATTCCAATAGCATTTAATAAGTTCTTTCTATTAACAAGGCGGTATGAGCCTGGAGCAATCCCTTCAACAGTTAGTCCACCAATAGCAACACGCTTTAGCTTATCTACAGTAAGTCCAGCACCTTCACACATACGACGAATCTCACGGTTCTTACCTTCATTAATTCTAAACTCTAACCAAGTCTTTGTTTCAAGTTGTTTAATAACACGAACCGCTTGTGGCTTTGTCATTACACCATCAATATATACACCTGCTCTTAACTTCTTAAGTAGGAACTCATTGATTGCACCAAAAACTTTTACCTCGTATACCTTAGTAATTTCAGAGCTTGGGTGAATAACAAGATTTGCGAAATCTCCATCATTCGTCATTAATAGAAGACCTTCAGAAAGGTAATCAAGACGGCCAACAGGATAAATTCGCTCACTAATCTCTTTACAAAGATCAATAACAGTTTCTCTGCCCTCTGGATCATTAACAGTTGTCATAACCCCACGAGGTTTATTCATAATCATGTAGATTTTTTCTACTGAACCAAGGTCTGCGGCCTTACCGTCAACTTCAACAGCATCGATAGATGGATCTACCTTAGTTCCTAGTTCACGAATAGCAATACCATTAACCTTTACACGTCCTTGAACGATTAGGTCTTCGGCTTTACGACGTGAAGTGATCCCACAATCTGCAATAAATTTTTGTAAACGTACTAATTTAGACATTTGACTCTCCTATCTGCCATCTCGGCGGTTAAAAGCTATAAAGAAAAAGCTTACGTCTAAATAGAACTAAACGTAAGCTTTTACAAGTATTTAAGTAATTATTTCTTATTCAATATGAGACTCAGAATCTCCTAAGTCCTTGTTATTTAAAAAATCTAGGTCAAGATCTAGGTCTTTTGCCCCATTAATTAAATTTTGAGTTGTTTCATTGATACTGTCGTCAAGATCAACATCCATCTCATCTTGAGGAAGAGCTGAATCTCCACCAAATAATTTAGCAAAAGCATCATCAAGGGCCTGCGCTAGATGATCGGCTTCTTCATCTGATTTTGACTCATCAATAATAGCGATTTCTTCAACTTCTTCTGCTGCAACTTCAATATCCGCTTCATCATCCTCTTCATTGATTACTGCTTCTTGAGCTTCTGTATTCTCAGAAGAAAGAATAGCCTCAGCAACTTCTTCAAGTGCTTCCTCTACTGACATATCTTTAATAACTTCACCTGAGTCAAGATCGATCATTTCAAAATCATCTTCCTCTTCTTCAGGGATATTAAACGGTCCTTTTGTTAAATCAGCAATAACCTCTGGGCAAGTGATCGCCGTAAAGACTTCTGACTCCGCAGACTCTTTATTTGCACCAGTAACAAGAGAGTTATCGAGGTGCTGCTCAAGTAAGTCAAAAGCAGTTAAAACAGGTGTCGCTTCCTCCCCTTCAGTAGTCTTTGCAGACTTACGTCTTCTTTCTTGAACCTTAAGAGATTTAGTAAATGCCGTTTCCGAATCAATTGATTTGATCGACATTGCGATATTATCTAGTTCTTCAATTTCATCTTGATCAAAACGTGATGCTAAATCCGCGTTTACAAGAGTCTTGATATCTTCAATTTTCCCTACACCTTGAGTAGCAATCTCAGCTAGTTCATGCTCTGGTGGTAATTGGTCAATATTTGCGAGGTTAAATACTTCTAAGAATTCAGGAGTTGTTCCATAAAGAACTGGACGTCCAACTTCTTCTGAGCGGCCAACAACTTTAACAAGTCTCTTATCCATTAGGCCACGAACGATGTGAGAACTATCTACCCCACGAATTTTTTCAACTTCGATTTTTGAAACCGGCTGCTTATAAGCAATGATTGCAAGTACTTCAAGAGCCGTTGGAGAAAGTACTAATTCATTAATCTTAAATAGGTCTTGAACATATTTTGAGAATGTTGCCTTCGTTCTAAACTGATAACCATTTGCTACTTCTTGTAGACGAATTCCATGGTGCTTTAATTCGTACTCATCTTGTAGACGAGTAATTGCCTCGTGAACAACACGTAGAGGGATATCTTCATCAATTAATGACTTAATCTTCATTAGTGGTACAGGCTTATCATTCATGAATACAATCGTTTCAATTGCTCCACAGATTGTTTCTTCATTTAGTCCAGTTCTAGCTTTCCAAAGCTTATCTTCTTGCATCTTCTCATCAGCAAAATCAGACTCGAGCTTTAAGTACTCCTCTGGAAACTCTAGGTCTTCATCAGTTGGCATAAGGGCTATTTCTAACTCTTCCACCATCTCTTCATCTGTTGATAGAAACTCTAGATTTGCTTCTGTAACTGTTGTATTCTCTTCCATTTGTGTGCTCTCTCTAAGTAGTGATTAGTGCGCTACTTGTTCCATATTTTCTAATTCTTGTGTATCGATCTTATCTTTTGATTCATTCTCCTCATCAAAACCATCGGCTTGAGTTACATCGAAATCATCAAGAGTCTTCACAACATCAACATAAACTTGCCCAAAGCTTTCATTTTGGAAAACTTGAACACGCTTAAGTCTTGCTAGTTCAAGAAGTGAGATAAAAGTAATAACAACGTTATCAATTGTATTCTTACCATCTGCAGACATCTTTGCAGTATCTTCACCAGTTGTTGTTGCCATACGACTATTACTATCATTTTCTAGTAATTCTTCTAAATTTGTTTTCTGTCCAACTTGTAGATATGTTTTTAAGAACTCTAATTTCTCTTTAATCGATAAACGGTCACGCTTAATAACTGTATACTTACGATTTTGACGGAAAATGAAGTCAATCATTGTATCCGTTAACTTCTCTAGCTCCATCGGTGTAAGAATCGAGTTAACAATTTCCTTACGATTTACCTTTGGTTTAACAAAAATATCTTTCCCCGTTTGAGGAAGTTCTAAAAGCTTTTGCCCCATCTTTTGGTAGAGTGCCAACTCTTCTAGACGACGAACGAGCTCTGCATGAGAAGTGATATTTAAAGAGCCTTCAGCACCAAGCTGATTTTGTAGCTTTGCCTGCTCTTCTTCAGTTACAGCATTCTTTGACTTTAGAAGAACTAATGTAGCTGCAAGGAATAGGTAGTCACCTGCAATATCAAAGTTAAGCTCTTTCATATTTGCAAGATAGTCTAAGTACTGCTTAGTAATTTTCGTAAGGTTTAATTCCTTAATCGACATTTGCTCTTTTTGAATAAGAAGCAAAAGCAGTGAAAGTGGACCATCAAATGTATCCGTTTTAACCTTAATCGTTGTGTCTAACATGTGTTAATTCCCTCAAATCCCTCAATTAACAAACTAAGAGAGAATACCTGCAAAAGTATTCATTAATACCATCCCCAAACTCATAACCGGTCTGATCATGTAGCCAAAGATTGGTGTAAACCAAAGAATTAGAATAAAAATAAAACTAAATCTTTGAAGTTCTTCATATTTTCGTGCTGAGTTGTAATCTAAATAAGCTGCAACCATCTTCGATCCATCAAGTGGAGGAAATGGAATTAAGTTAAAGACTGCCAGTAGGATATTAATAAATACCGAATACTGAAGCATATCCATAAATTGCGTCTTTAATGAGAACGTCGATGGAACATAAGCATAGACCATTCCAAAGAATAGCGCTGATAAAATCATAAGAATCAGGTTCGCTCCAGGCCCTGCAAAGCTAACCCAAAAGATACCTGACTTCATATTTTTAAAACGGCGAACATCAACAGGTACAGGCTTGGCCCAACCAAAAGGAACACCACCTAGCATAATACCAACCATAGGAAAAATAACTGTTCCCACAAAATCAACGTGTGGAATTGGATTAAGAGTTAGTCGACCTATTCTCTCGGCCGTATCATCACCATATCTTCTGGCCATCCAAGCGTGACCAAACTCATGAAATGAGATCGCTAAAAGAAAGCCCGGGAGGGCCAAAGTTAATGTATTGATAATTCGCATTATATCCATCGCAATAATCTACCAAAAACCACGGGAATCGACAAAAGTTTGCGATACAAAATGAACGGAATGTAAGACAAATTAAAGAAATTAACCTCCAAATTTGCCCAAGGCATTGAAATTAAATTTTTTTGCTATAATAAACCTATGAATACGCGTCATAAAAAGGTTCAAGTTGTCACCGTGCACAATGATTTAAAAGCAATTCTTCTATTGGAAATGAAGGAGGATCGTGGTTTTGGCTGGCAGAATGTAACAGGATCTGTTGACCCAGGAGAAGGTATTTTAGATGCGGCCAAGCGTGAATTACTTGAAGAAACTTCAATTGATAACGCTGAAATTATCGAAATTGATCAAACTTTTGAGTTTCATGACCGCTGGAGTAAGGATGTTACAGAGTATTGTTTCCTTGCAAGAACAAGCCAAAATGAAATCGTTATCTCCCCTCAAGAACACCAAGGGTATAAATGGGTACCACTTAATCAAGTAACAAAAAAAGATTTTAAATACGAAAGTAACTTCATTGCATTTCAAAAGGCACTTGAATGTCTAGACTAATTACTCTTACTATCATTGGTCTTTTATCTCAGAAGCTTTGTTTTGCTCAAGCCTCTTCTGATAAGCTTTTTGAGGATCTTAGAAGAATAAGCAAGAAAGAAGAGAAAGTTAAAACAAAGGCGAAGCCACGTTTTAAGTATATAAAAAATAACCTTAGGGCCAAAACCTTTCGAAGTGTAATTCTAGCAAACTCTTTAATTGAATCACTTGATGGAAAGAGCTACTACCGTATACAAAAGAATACTATTATTCGAACAAAGGAAGTCTCTCCTGGTTCACGCTACTTCTTCATCCTCCCAAATGACGGTAATGAGGATAACGTGAAGTACGTTACGTTAAGTACAAATCTTGATCACCTTGAAACGATTTTAACTTTTAATAATGAAAAGTTCACACCTTTTGATCAAACCAAATTCAAGGCCATTGAATACGACAAGAAACAAATTCATACCTATACTCAAATCAGTGCAGGACTAGGAAGTTCTACACCAAACTTTTTTTTAGATAATATCTCTTTATCAAGTACAACTATTGCTGCTGAAGCAGGTGTTGAAACTTTTGAGAATATACCTGTGTTCTTTAGTGCTGAATACCTTGCTCAAAATAGTGGCCAAGAAGTTCAATTCACTTCGTTTTCTATTGGCCTAAGAGTAGAGTACCGCTTTCACATTAATAAGAAATCATTTATTGCGGCCGGTTTGAATACTCAAAGATCTCTCTATACATCAGCTACGATAAATGACTTAAAAGTTGGCCATACAATTGATTCCTTTGGGCTCAATTTTAATTACAACTACGCCAAGTACTTTGTTAGGCTAGATCTAAAAAAGCAAAATTATGCATTCGATTCCAATGTAAACTTTCCAGCTGCAAACCTTACTAATAACAACTCGGCAACTGCTATTAGTATCAATATTGGAAAAGAATTTGAGGTTTCAATATGATCAAAAAGCTTTTACTTTTATTGCTTTTTACAACATCTGTTCTCGCTACTGATGGAATTATTCGTGTCCATGAAGCGCCAGTCATAAGTAAACCACATGAAGATGGCATCATACTTATGAAGCTAAGAAAAGGGACAAAAATCTACTTACATCCAAACTATTTAAATGAAGAGGCCTACTACGTCACACTGACAAGAGATGGGCGAAAGGCCTATATTCGAAAAGATTTCATTAAACTGATATTAAATAATGAATCGGAAGACCTAGGTCATACGATTTATGTAAAAAATGATCCTACTGATTATGTTATCGCGGAGCCACTTCCAGATGAATACCCCTTAAAAGGGCGTCCACTTAACCGCTCCCAATTTGATCTTATCTTTAAAAAGGGAGTTTCTTCTCGCTACGCTTACAACTCAGAAGTTCAACAAGAGAGTACCGGATTTGAAGGCAGCCTTAATGTTAAATACTTAAGTCCTACGACTTTTGATGATGGTCATCGCCTCTACTACGGCTTCTTTGGCGGCATTACAACGGGACAAGCGGAATACCGACTGAGTGGAGATATTTTTACGACAGAAAGTAATATTCACTATACTTTTGGACCTATCGTTTCTTACACATTTCACAAAAGACAATATTTTGAAATAGAATCAATGCTACAAGTTGGGCTTAATTACCAAAGACGCTTTGTGAACCAAGATGATCAAACTAATGGCCTAGCTGAAGAAAAGCTCTTTAGTGGACTATTTTTTAATGTAAGACTTTCCATCAACCTATCTCACAAGAAGATATTTGACTCACCTTCTTTCTATCTTTACCACGGGCCAGTTATCGACATTCGTCTTCCATCAACACTTGAATCTGATGGTCAATTTATTAACTCTCAGTTATGGCCAGACAACAAAATCTCAACAAACCTCGAAGGAACGTTTGGTTACAACGTTGGATTCACCTATCGCTACTAGTACTTTGGGCCGACCGGCAAAGATTACCGCTAAGAAGTAATACTTATATTTTTTTAAAAGAAAAAATTAAAGAGACGATAAAGTTAGTGTCATTGTTTTAGCAAGGACTGCAAAACTATTTCAGGAGGAAGGTTTATGACAATTCAACACAAAGGTACAGAAGTTCTTTTTCAAAAACTAGGTAACAACTGGTTTATCTTTGCAGAAATCAACAACGAAGTAATTTATTCAACAATGCCAGAAGGCATGGATCCATATTCAACAAAATTAGAATTATACGAAGTCATTGAAGAACATATGAAAAGAGTTTCTACAATGAAAAAAGGCGCAGCAGAAGCGGCTGCTTAGGAACTTCCATGGGTGTAAAAAAGTATACACACTTATATAAGGGTGCTGACTCACGTGAAAACGCAGCACCTACTACCTCTCAAACGCGAAATCAGCAAAAAAAAGAGGTAGAACAACTACAAGAACTCATTCAAAAGCGCCTTGAGAACCCTCAAGAAGCTAAAAAAGCAGCACGAATTATTGAACAAATGCTAAAGGGCTAGTTGCGATTAAAGCTGGCAACAGCTTCAATAAGACCCCTAAGCTCACACTGCTTTAAAACTTGGACGACTTCAGTGTTCACATTGTAGATCTTTCAACCCTCAGCTTCATTCAAAACAAGACTCTGTCCTACAAAACTCTTTGTAAAATTATTAAACGACTGGCCTTCCATCTTCTTCATTCCTGACACGAGTGCGCGATAAAGCCGTTTATTTGTTTTTCGTACATAGAGATAAACTGGATAGCGATAATAGATAAAGTTCTTCGTATCAATTAGTAGGTTTTCCTTTTGGTTGATAATTTCGATAAAGGCTTCAGACACTCCTCTAAGTGTATAATCTGCTCGACTATCAGATAAGGCACCATAGATTTCATCAAACGTATCGACTGCAATTAATTTGAATTTATACTTTTCTAGAATTTTATAATCACGCCAATTCTTATTAAAAGAAACTCGTTTTTTCTTATATTCCTCCGGAGATTTTATCGCTTCAAATTTTAAACGATCCTTATATTCATACACAGGTAAGCGAAGTCCCATTAATCCTGACAAAATAGGAGCTTCTATCTTTTTAAAATCTGATAAGTCCCAGTTTTCAGATGGTGAGTAAATTATATCTCCATTCTTATAAGCACCTGAATCAACACACTCTTTTTCATTGCCACAATCAAGTGCCGTAACTTTAAAATCTCCAAAATCATTACGTGAAAGAGCTAGAATCTCTTCTAAGAAATAGCGAAAGTATTGGTGGCGATAATGTCCCTGGAGAATCTTTACTTCGTGATCTTTATAGACGGTAGCGGGAGCAGCTGAAGCTGGTCCTCTCCTCATAGCATCGAAAGCAGGAGTCGCATGCGAAAAAATAAATATAAGAAATAGATAAAAAATAAACTTCATACTACAGTTTCTAAAGCTTTTGAGTAAATTAATAGTTAATTTTACCTAATATTTATTTACAAAGATTCAGACAATAGCATGTATAAAGGTTTTAAAGCCTTGCCTGAGTGCCTTCAATTTGATAACTAGGTGCAATAATCATTTAGGAGTAAAAGTTGCCAGTAAAATCAGACGCTCAAGAAGCGACAAACGATCCATTTGCGTACGACCAAGACCAAGACAAGTCATTTGCTAAGGACTTTCAGTACAAGCACCGCAACCCATACCACGACAAATTAGAAGAATTTAATGAATTTGTTCTAAGGGACGAAGAAGCTGAAGTTCACAGTGGAAAATGGAACAAAGAGGTGTTTTCGCAAGATGGTGAGCTGTGTCTTGAGATCGGAACTGGTTATGGCCACTTTATGCTACAATATTGTGATGCTTATCGTGATCAGAATTTTGTAGGACTGGATTATCGCTTCAAGAGAAGTTACGCCTTAGCTAAGAAGCTAAAGTCACTTCCTTATCGCAATTTTAAATATTTAAGGGCCAAAGGTGAAAGAATTGAGCACCTTTTTGCTGAAAATGAGCTAGATAAAGTATTCTACTTCTTCCCTGATCCTTGGCCAAAGGCCCGTCATCATAAGAAGAGACTTTTTCAACTCCCTTTCCTAGAAAGGGCATATAAAGTTATCAAACCAGGTGGATACTTCTATGTTAAGACGGATCACGATGGTTATGCAGAGTGGATGAAAGAAGTTATCGAGAAGCAAGACCTCTTTGAGCTTGAACTTGAGACAAAAGATCTATGGAACGATGCTCCGGATCACTTACTTTGCCAATTTAAAACAAAGTTTGAGAAAATATTTATCGAGCAAGGTGTAAATATTAAAGCTTTTGTTCTAAAATCCAAAAAAGCAAAATAAAAAGCTAGGTTAGTCACACACATGTCATTACAAAGACTGCGCGAAAAGATCGTCAATGAAATCCCGATTTCTGATTTAATCGAGCGCTATGGCGTGCACTTAGTTCGCAAAGGTAATAACCTTTACGGTGTCTGCCCTTTCCATGATGACACAAACCCTTCCATGTCTGTTGTTAATGACAAGAAAATCTATAAGTGTTTTTCTTGTGGTGCTGGTCACAGTCACTTTGACTTCGTAATGAATCTCCAAAGTATGGAGTTCATCGAGGCCATGAAGGATATCTGTGATAAATTTGGCATTGATTTCGACTCATATACGAATACAAAAGAGAAATCGAAAGAGTTCATTTATGCTGAAAAGATTCTTAAGGTCGCTTCAACTATTTACTTCCAATCGGGACGTAATCTAAAGCCAGAGCAATACCTAGACTTTTTAAAGAATCGTCATTTGAGCAATGAAATTGCCGACCTCTACCAGCTTGGATTTGCACCAAAGAAAAATAGTATTTATGACTATATCTGTTCCCTTCCAGCTAAAGACCGTGGAGAAATTCTTCAAACGGCCTTAAAAATAGGAATCGTTAAGTATAACGCCGATAATAAGTCCCATTATGATACTTTCCGTGAGCGTATAATGTTTCCGATTTGGGACCACTACGGTAAAGTAATCGGCTTCACTAGCCGACGAATTCATGAATATCAACACGCTAAGTACATGAATTCTATAGAGTCGTTCATCTTTAATAAAAGAAACCTACTCTATGGCCTCCATCTTGCAAAATCATTCATTAGAAAGCGCGATAGCGTGATTATAGTTGAAGGAAATATGGACCAAATTGCAAACTACAAGAAGGGTTTTGAAAATAGTGTCGCTATCATGGGGACTGCACTTGGCGACAACTCTCTTCGAACACTTAAGTCCATGACAAAGAATATTTATCTCTCCCTCGATAATGATGAGGCCGGCTTTAAGGCTTCTCAAAGGGCAAATCGCCAATTCCTAGAATCTGGTATCATACCTAAGTTTGTCGACCTTAATCCTCATAAAGATCCAGACGATTTCCTAGAAAAAGAAGGTATCATTGCTTATCAAGATAGAATCGATAATGCACTTCCGTTCATTGATTATGAATTTTCTAAATTACTACCTGATCGCAAGATTGAGATCCTCGATGAAAAGCTGGCACTGCTAAGACAGGCTTTTGATCTTGTCTCACCTCTAGGTAAGGATCTAAATGCAATTGAAAGACTCGTTGGTTGGGCAAAGCAGCTAAACCTTGAGTCGAGCAAAGATAGCATCATCGAAAATTATGAAAATTTCTTAAAAGATGAGAAATCTCAAAGCTTTAAGCCTGCCGTTGTCGAAGAGACACCACACGCAGAAATGCTTCCTCCTGAGTATGACGAAGACTACATGGCAAGCTTTCATGAAATTGATGCAAATGAGATGCCAATAATGGATGAAGTAGAGGCTCCAATCTCACGCACAGAGAAGACTTTACTGCTTGCAATCGTTGAACATCCGGATTGTCTTGAGTATGATGAAATGACCGATCTGCTTGATTTTATGCACTCAGATAGGGTAAAAGAGTATGTTTTAAATCTAAAAAATTTAATCTTTGAAATAGATGAGAGGGAATTTAGAAATTTTGCGCTTTCGAGTTCTTCCAAGTACGGCCTACATGAAATTATTGATGATGGCATTAGAAATAAATACAAAGGAATCAAACTAGAAAAAGAGAGAGCGGTTAAAATTATTAAAGACCTCAAAGTAAAACTTGAAAGAGTTAGTCTAGAAGAAGAAAGCGATCGCTTAGTAACAGAGAGAGGAAATGTTACCACTCAAACAGAGCTTACTGAGTTGAACGCGAAGATTATTGAAATCCGTAAAAAGCTTCATGCTTTAAAAAAGTAAAAGACTGGAGAAACCAAACATGTCAAGTGCTGCACAATTTTTAAAATCGAAGGGTTTCGAAAAACTTATCGCACGCGGTAAGGATCAAGACTCCCTAACTCCAGAAGAAATTAACGATGCTATTCCAGCAAGTTTAATTGCTCCTGAAGAACTTGACCTCATTATGCTAGCTATTAGTGAATCAGAAATTGAAGTTACTGAAGCCGAAGTTGAAGAGGAAGATGAAGGAATCAAACTTGACGGTACTGAAATTATTGAAGAAACGCTTTCGAAAGAAGAGAGAGCTGAACTTAGAAGTGCCTCAACTGATCCTGTAAAATTATATCTAAAGAGAATGGGCTCTGTTGCCCTTCTAACAAGAGAAGGCGAAGTTGTAATTGCGAAAGAAATTGAAGAAGGAGAAAGAGAAATCATTCTTTCTTCGCTAAAGTCTTCTCACGCAATTGCAGAAATTATCACGTTAAAAGATAGAATCAATGAACTAGAAAACCCTACGGAGTTCGTAAGAGAGCTTGTACGTGGTCTAGACGATGAATCGACTCAAAAAGATGTTGATAAAGTTAAGAAGACAATCATTAAAGTTTGTGATGAGCTAAAAGAAATTTATGACTCTGCACTTAACGAAGATGATGGAACTCTTGATAAGTTCTCAAAGACTGAAAAAACAAAAATGGATGCTATTGCAACTGAACTTGCAGATCTAACTTTTAATAGAAAGATCATTAATAGCTTCGTTGAGCCAGTTAAGAAATACTACCTTCAATTTAAAGACCTTTACGAGCAACAAGATCGTATCTTTAAGTTCTTAGAAGTAGAAACAATTGAAGCTTACCGTGATCTTCATGAGAAGATTATGGAAGACGATGCATTTAAGCGTGCTTTTGCAAAAGAGCTTTACACTACAGATGCAAAGGTAGAGCAACTAGTTCGTAACCAAGAGGATATTCTTAGAAAACTTAGAAGACTATCTCAAGAAGCTGGAATGAGCTTTGATGATATCGAAACAGTTTATAAGATTATCACGAATGGTGAAGAAAGAGCTGACCGCGCGAAAGCTCAGCTAGTTGAAGCAAACTTAAGACTTGTTGTTTCAATCGCTAAGAAATACACAAACCGTGGTCTACAATTCCTTGATCTTATCCAGGAAGGTAATATCGGTTTAATGAAAGCGGTTGATAAATTTGAGTACCGTCGTGGTTATAAGTTCTCAACTTATGCAACTTGGTGGATTCGTCAGGCCATTACTCGTGCCATTGCTGACCAAGCAAGAACAATCCGTATCCCAGTTCACATGATTGAAACAATTAACAAGATGGTTAGAACTCAAAGACAACTTATTCAAGAACTTGGGCGTGAGCCAACTCCAGAAGAAATTGCTGAGAAGATGGAAATGCCAGTAGATAAGGTTAAAAAAGTTCAAAAGATCTCTAAGGAGCCAATCTCTCTAGAAACACCAATCGGTGAAGAAGAAGATTCATCTCTAGGAGACTTCATTGAAGATAAGAAGATTATTTCACCTGCAGATGCTGTAATGAGTATTACATTATCTGAGCAAACTCGTTCAGTACTTTCAACTCTTACACCAAGAGAAGAAAAGGTTCTAAGAATGAGATTTGGTATCGGTGAAAAATCTGACCACACTCTAGAAGAGGTTGGACAGGACTTCTTCGTAACTCGTGAACGTATTAGACAGATCGAAGCTAAAGCTCTTCGTAAGCTAAGACATCCTTCTCGAGCGAAACTACTTAAATCGTATATCGAAAATAACTAAGTAAATTAGGCCCCTATTCAGGGGCCTTTCTCTTAACAGAACTAAGACTATTACATTCTTTATTTTTGCGTTATAATAAGGCTTTTAGACATAAAAGTAATATATGACACAAGAACCTGGACTCGATCTAGCAAAAAAATATTTTTCAACTCTGGCAATTTCTAAGGCCAGAAAAGTTCTCAGCCTTGGGAAGGTCTCACTTTCATTTAAGAAAGGAAGTCTTGATGGTTACCTCATTACAACGGGAATCATTAAAGAAGATCGTCCTTATGAGTCCAAGGTAGTCTATAAGAAAAGGCTTGAGGGAACAGATGAATCGCCACTATCAACGTCCTGTGATTGTCTAGAGTGGACACAAGAAAAGCACTGTCATCATACAGCGGCTCTTTTTATGTACTATATTGCTACAAATAATGACCAGTCTGATACGAGTACTCACCTCCCTCCGATTGGTGGATACGGTGTTTACCCACTTGAATATGGGACAATTATTAGTGGTCCACACGAGTTAGAAAATGCGCCACATGGGCCGACTTATTCAACATTAAATTACTCACTAACAAATAAGAAAACGATTGAGTTTCCTATTCCTGAAAACCTCTCGGGAAAGTTAGTCTTTAATATCACTCCTAATAAAGAACAAAGAGTTGATTTTCAAGATGACTTAAAATCAAGTATTCGATTTGCTTTACTAGATGAAGAAGGTAAAACTCACCGTGATATTAGTATCTTTGAAAGTTTATATCTTTTTAACTGGGATACTGGAGAGCTCTTTTCACTTCCAAGTGAATTAAAAGAGTTCTTCTCAACTCTTAGATCAAACTTGTCTACATATAAGATCGACGACGCCTTAAATCTTGCCTACTCAGAAAGACTTGAGAGGTATATCTCTTTTGAAGTTGAGAGCAAACAATTTGATATTACAAATATTGAGTCACCTGACTTAAGAATTTATATCAATAACTCTCAAAGAAAAGGTTATAACAATTTCTCGGTCGAATTCTTCAATAAAGAAGAAAAGAGAACGAGGCCTCCACAATTTATGGCCTCACTTACGTTTGAAGGTGGCTACCTTGATTTATTTCGAAAAAAGATTGAAGCATATCATTTTCTAAGAGAAGTTCAGCATTACTTTGAAACTGGTGTTGATAGCTACAAGAAGTCTCTTTCGGGTAAATCGAAAAAATCTGCTTGGATCAGACTTATTTCAGAAGTAGTTAGTAAAGACTACACACTTAGCTTCGATCACGAAAATCATAAGCTATACAAATACGACAACAAACTACAACGTCTACTATTTAAAGTAATGGTAACAGAATTTGGAGACCACTTCTTCCGCTACTCGTATCTATACAGAGATTCAAATGAAGTTATTTTCCAAGTCTCTATGTCACAAATTACACAAGGCCTATCGAAATTATTTACAGTAACAAAGCCATATGGTGTAGAGATTTTTTATAATAATAATGAAATTAAAAACTGGAACTCTCGCATTCGCTTTGAAAGAAAACAAATTGGACGCTCTGGTTGGTTTGACCTTGAACTAGAGATAAATGACGTCGACCAAGAAGTACTTAAGAATGTTGATCTGGATAATAGCATAGCTATTACAAAAGATGGTGTCATCTTACTAAATAATGAACAAAAGGATCTTTTAAAATTTGTTCAAAAATATACAAAATTTGAAGCAAAAGAAGAGATTCAGGACGGGAAATTTAAGAAGTTCATCCTACCTTTTTCACGTGCCAGAATCTTTGAATTATTTGAACTTAAAAAGATTGGCCTTGAAGGTGCCTTAACGGATGAAGAAATAGCACTTTGTGAAAGACTTCAAAATCTTGAGGGTATCCCAGACTACCCAATTTCAGAACATCTAGGTTCAACTCTTAGAGCATATCAAAAGACTGGTTATAATTGGCTTAAATTTCTTCACGAAAATAAGCTTGGTGCTTGTCTGGCCGATGATATGGGTCTTGGTAAGACCATTCAAACCATCGCTTTTATTGAAAGTATTTACGACAAAATTGATAGAGTTCTAATTGTTTGTCCTGTTTCCCTACTTCTTAACTGGGAAAATGAATTTAAAAAGTTCTCGGATATTGATGTTCACATCTTCCATGGAGCAGATAGAGAACTTCCTGAAGACAGTAAAGCAAAAGTCATCCTAACTTCGTATGGAATTCTTAAAAGAGAACTTGAAGCTCAGTTTGAAGAAACTAATTATGATGTTCTTGTTCTTGATGAAGTTCAGCACTTAAAGAATATGCGCTCACTTGGAGCATCTTCTGCAAGAAAGATCAATGCCGACTTTAGAATCTGTCTAACTGGTACACCTGTTGAAAATGATCTTGCTGAGTTCTTTAATATTATTGACCTAAGTATTCCTGGTATCTGGGGAGACTTAAGATTTTTAAGATCAAGCTCGACACCTAAATCAAGAGTCTACGCAAGAAAAACGGCTGCACCTTTCATTCTTAGACGCACAAAGAACCAAGTTCTTACAGATCTACCTCCTAAGATTGAAAACAATGTCCTTCTTAGTTTTGATGAAAGTGAAGAAGAATTTTACAAAAATAAACTGCAATCAATTAAAGATAATATTCAAAATGCTCCTAAGAATAAGAAGTATGGTGAAATCCTTAAGGGACTTCTTGAGCTTCGCCAGAGCTGCCTATGGCAAAACCATAGTAATAAAACGACTAAAGATATTAGAAGTCTTTCATCAACGAAAGTTGATTATCTTATTGAGAGTTTAGAGCAAATTGTTGAAGAAGGTCACCAAGTTATCGTCTTCTCTCAATTTACGACATACTTAGATATTATTGGAACAGCTTTTGATAGTCAGTGTTGGAAGTACTCTCGAATAGATGGTTCTTTAAACGTAAAAAAGCGTCAAGCAGCTGTTGATGAGTTCCAAAGTGGAAAAACAAAACTCTTTCTAATCTCCCTCAAGGCCGGTGGTGTTGGGCTTAACTTAACAGCAGCAAGTTATGTTTTTATTATGGATCCTTGGTGGAACCCTGCCGTTGAATCACAAGCTATCGATAGAGCATATCGTATTGGTCAAAAGAATACTCTAAACGTATTTAGACCTATTATTAAAGGCTCTGTTGAAGAGAAGGTATTAAAACTTCAAGAAATAAAACGTGAACTTTTCAAAGAACTACTTCCTGAAGATGATGAAGAATTATTCAGTGGAAAACTCACAATGAAGGATTTTGAAGAGTTATTTAATTAAGACTTCTTTAAGCGATTAACTTCTTCATGAACAGCTTCTTTCAATTCATCTCGACAGAAAATAAATGGCCCTGTTAGTTTTTTGCTGGAAAGATCCTTAATTTCTTCCGAATGGATCCCTCTTGAATGGCAAATAATTACTCCAGCAGCGATATCCCAGATATTTTTATCACGAAATGAGACAACACATTCTGCTGCACCTGCAGCAAGCAGCCCTAATTTAAATGCAATGGAACCAAGCGGAGTAATTCTGAAGTTATGCTTAAAATCTAGCTTATTAGCACCCTTCTCCCACTCCGAGCGTGAAATCATTATATTTACGGCCTCAGCATGAGCATGACGACTCCCAAGAGGATACTTAATATCACTAGTAATTTCAAAACCAGTAAATGGATTATAAATCCAACCAAAGTTTCGATCGTCGTAAATATCAGCTGAAAACAATATCGCCAATGAGACTGCACACTCACCATAACCTTTCGCAAATTCACGAGTTCCATCAATTGGATCCAGTACGATTACAGGGAACTCAAAGCTTTCTTGATCTTCTTCTGAGAAAAAATTAAAGTCATAATTAGAATCATGAAAAACTTTTTTTACTTGGTCCGAAACAAAGATATCAAACTCTGTTACAATACTCTTATCCGCCTTTCTTTCAATCGACATATCTCCCCACACCATAGTGTCGAGCTTAGTATGAATACTGTTTTTTATTTCTTCTAATTCTTTACGATACATTTTTGATCCTAGCGGATATGCCTAACGAATGTGAAAGACAAACTCGTGTTTAAAAGTCTTTTCTTGCTCTAAATCAATTAATCCTTCTTTTGTATAGAAGTCATTGTTTGAATCAAGCGCGTCAGTTACTCCAAATGCTGGAGCAATCCTAACAAAGTTTGCACCAGGATAAGTCCATATTGAAAGATAAGGAATATTTCCCAAGTCTATATTAACTGACTTCTCGTTTAAAATATTCTTAAGAGCAACGCTTTTTGACTTAATATCCTTAAATACCATCTCTCCTCCTCTAAAGTTTTCTTGAGAGAAGAAAACACGACAGTCTTGAACAACTTTCTTATTGTCCGCATCATGAAAGTTAACAAGGTCATTTTCTAAGAAGTAAGCTCCACGCTCTTCTTCAGTAGAGAATTCAATAAAGCAATCTTCATGACCTTCTGGACCTAGAGGAACATTGAAAGTCGGAGCAAAACCTAGCGAAAAGAACATTTCTTTCTTATCTAAATTTTTTATTACAAATGAGACTGTAAGCTTTGGTCCATAAACCATATAGGTCACTTCGATACTATAGCGAAATGGAAAAATAAGCTCTGTGTCTTGGTTATTCGTATGAACAAAAGTGATTCTGTCTTTACGTTGATTTTTCACTTCAAATTGAAAGTCTTTTAAGAAGCCATCCTTTTGCATGTGATAATACTTACGCCCTAACCAATACTGATCATCTTTAAGCTTTCCTACAATTGGAAAGATAAGTTGTGGCTTCCAAGGGTTTAGTGTTGGATGGCCTTGCCATAGATATTCAACATATGATTCAAGATCAAATATTGATAACAGTCCAGCTCCCTGCTTCGTAACAGAAACTCTAATAAACTCACTTTCTAAATGGTAAATCTGATCTTTATTCATCAAATTATCCTCTACTACATAATGATATCAGTTTTTGGCCCAACGTGAAACTCATAAGCAATTGAATATAGGCAATATATTTCATTGTGGGATAGATCCCTCATTTCAAATGTGAAAAAAGTCCAAATATATAATCCCCTAGGCTAAAAACTCTATAAGTTTGAAGCATAGATGATGTTTAAAACTAACTAAATTCCTTCCTTCAAAATTATCTAAATATTCCATTTACCCAATTCATTCGAATTAACCTAAGGCCCCAGAAAAAGGGGCCCTCGCCTTTTCTTATTGCTCATAAATGATTAAAATAAGGTATCAAATTTACACATAGGAAAATACACTAATGAAAGTTATCGAGCATATCGACAAGGCAACAAATCCACTTTTTAGTTTTGAGATTGTACCACCACCTAGAGGCAAAAATATTTCGGCCGTAACAGATATTGTTAAGCAGCTTTTACCATTTAATCCGGCCTGGATTGATGTAACGGCCCATTCAGCAGGGGCTTATTACAATGAAAAAAATGACGGTTCAGTGGAAAGAAAAATTTATAAAAAGCGCCCAGGTACAGTTGGTATTTGTGGGGTCATTCAAAATCGCTTTAAGATTGATACGGTAACTCACCTTCTGACTCAAGGATTTACAAAAGAAGAAACTGAAGATGCTCTTATTGAGCTAAACTACCTTGGAATTCACAACGTACTCGCACTTCGTGGAGATGCACTTAACTACAATAAAAAGTATGATCTTTCACGCCAAAGAAATTTCTATGCAAAAGATTTAGTCGAACAAATTGATAACGTTAAAAAAGGTATCTACCTTGATGAGATTTCTAATAGCTTACCTCTCGATTTTTCAGTAGGTGTAGCAGGCTATCCTGAAAAACACTTTGAAGCACCAAATCTTGCAACTGATATTAAATACCTTAAAGAGAAAGTTGATGCTGGTGCCGATTATATCGTAACTCAGATGTTCTTTGATAATTCAAAGTATTTCGAGTTCGTAGATAAATGTCGTGAGGCAGGTATTACATGTCCAATTGTTCCAGGAATAAAAGTAATTAAAAGTATGGGTCAACTTTCAAATGTTCCAAGACATTTCTATGTCGACTTTCCTGATGAATTTGTTAATGAAGCAACAGAAAACCCAGAACATATTAAAGAGATAGGTATTAAGTGGGCAAGAAAGCAAACAGAAGAGTTATTAAATGCCAATGTTCCTTCTGTTCACTTTTATGTCATGAATGATAGTGCAAATGTTACAGAAGTTCTAAAAGGTTTATTTTAATGAGACATATTCATAAAGAACTCGAATCAATATTAAAGAATAGAATTCTCTTTCTAGACGGGGCCATGGGTACAATGGTTCAACAGTATCACCTCACAGAAGAAGATTTTCGAGGAAAGCGATTCCGAGAAACAAAAATCGACTTGAAAGGAAATAACGATTTACTGAACCTGACTAAGCCAGAAATTATTAAAGAAATCCATACGAAATACCTAGCTGCTGGTTCAGATATTATTGAAACAAATACATTTTCGGCGACTCGTATTGCTCAAGATGATTATCACTTAAGTGAAATTGCTTACGAGCTAAATGTAGAGGCGGCAAAAATTGCGAAAGCGGCATGCCTTGATTTCATGAAAGAAAACCCTGAGCGTAAATGTTTTGTTGCAGGAGCTCTGGGGCCAACGAATAAAACCGCTTCAATTTCTCCAGATGTAAACAATCCAGCTTATAGAGGGATTACATTTGATGAGCTAGTGAACAACTACTATGAGCAAACAAAAGGGCTTATTGAGGGTGGTGCTGATCTTCTTTTAGCAGAGACTTCATTTGACACACTAAATTTGAAAGCGGCCATCTTTGCCATGAGAAAGTATCTTAATGATCATAATCTTGATACTCCGATTATGCTTTCAGTAACAATTACTGATGCTTCTGGAAGAACGCTTTCAGGACAAACTGTTGAAGCCTTCTGGAATTCAGTTGAACATGCTAGACCTTTTAGTGTTGGAATTAATTGTGCTCTTGGTGCCAAAGAGATGCGCCCATATATTGAAGAGTTATCAAGGGTATCAGACTGCTTAATCTCTTGTTACCCAAATGCAGGGTTACCTAATCCACTAAGTGACACTGGCTATGATGAAAAGCCAAATCAAACAGCATCGCTGTTAGAAGAGTTTGCGCAGTCAGGACTCGTCAATATTGTTGGTGGTTGTTGTGGAACAACACCTGAGCATATCAATGCAATTTATAATCATTTAAAAGATATCAGGCCACGTGAGAAACATGTCTTACCTAAAAATCAAAGATTATCAGGTCTAGAGCCTCTTAATCTCGATTATATTGGTGAGCGCCCATTTATCATGGTCGGAGAACGCACAAATGTTACCGGTTCTCCAAGATTTGCACGTCTAATTCGTGAAGAAAACTTTGAAGCTGCTTTGGATATCGCCCGTCAACAAGTTGAAAATGGTGCCAATATTATCGATATCAACTTTGATGAAGGTCTCCTTGACTCAAAAGCTTGTATGGTAAAGTTTCTAAACCTAATCGCTTCTGAGCCTGACATTTGCAAAGTCCCAATTATGATTGACTCATCTAAATGGGATGTCATCGAAGAAGGACTTAAATGTATACAGGGAAAAGGGATTGTTAACTCAATTTCACTAAAGGAAGGCGAAGAAGTTTTCAAAGAACATGCAAAAAAAATCCTTCAATACGGAGCAGCTGTTGTTGTTATGGCCTTTGATGAAAAAGGACAAGCAGCCTCTAAAGAAGAAAAGGTATCAATTTGCCAGCGTGCCTTCAAGATCCTCACTGAAGAAGTTGGATTCCCTGCAACTGATATTATTTTTGATCCAAACGTCCTAACTGTTGGTACAGGGATTGAAGAACATAATGATTATGCAATCAACTTCATTGATGCCGTAAGAGAAATCAAAGAGACATGCCCAGGAGCTTTAACAAGCGGAGGTATTTCAAATATATCTTTTTCATTTCGTGGTAACAATATTGTTCGCGAAGCAATGCATAGCTCATTTCTCTACCATGCCATAAAAGCAGGTTTAGACATGGGAATTGTAAATGCTGGAATGCTTGAAGTTTACGAAAACGTAGAACCTGAGCTTATGAAAAAGATCGAAGATGTACTCTTTAATCGCTCAGAGAATGCGACTGATGACTTAATTGAATATGCTGAAAAATTCAAAGGTATAAAATCAAAATCCAAAGAAGATGATTTGACTTGGCGAGAAGGAAGCCTTGGAGAGCGTATTACTCACGCACTTGTAAAAGGTATCGGTAAGTTTATCGAAGAAGATGTTGAACAAGCAAGGCAAGAACTAGGTATTCCTTTAAATGTCATCGAAGGACCTCTAATGGATGGAATGAAAGTCGTTGGAGACCTTTTTGGAGCAGGAAAAATGTTTCTGCCTCAAGTTGTTAAGAGTGCCCGTGTCATGAAACAGGCAGTTGCTTACCTTGAGCCATATATGGAAAAGGATGCTGACGGTAAAAGTAAAAAGAATACATTTGTAATAGCCACAGTAAAAGGTGACGTTCATGATATTGGAAAAAATATTGTTGGTGTTGTTCTAGCCTGTAATGGATACAACGTCGTTGACTTAGGCGTCATGGTAAGCTGTGAAGATATTATAAAAGCAGCAAAAGAACATGATGCCAAGTTCATCGGCTTAAGTGGACTGATCACTCCTTCTCTTGATGAGATGATTTATAACGTTGCTGAATTTAATCGTCAGGGCCTCGAAATCCCAGTACTAATTGGAGGAGCTACAACATCCAAAACTCACACCGCAGTTAAGATTGCACCAGAATGTACTAGTACAGTTGTTCACGTGGGCGATGCCTCGCAAACGGTAGGGATCTGCAATAGTCTTTTAAGTGAAAAGCTAAAGGACGAATTCTTAAAAGATTTAAAAGAATCACAAAGAAGAACAAAAAAATATTTTGAAAATAAAAAAGATAGTGGACAAGCTACTATTGCAATAGAAGTGGCCCGTGATTACTTAAGAGTTGACCCAGAGAAAACTTTTGTCCAATTCACTCCTCCATTTATTGGAACTCAGAAGTTTGAGGATATTAGCGTATCAGAAATTGCAAAGTATATCGACTGGTCTCCTTTCTTTTGGACTTGGGAATTAAAAGGGCTCTATCCTCATATCTTGTCTCATAAAGATTATGGAGAAGAAGCAAAGAAACTTTACGATGAAGCACAAAATATTCTTGATGACATTATTGATAATAAACGTTTCTCACCAAAAGCAGTTTTAAGCTTTTGGCCAGCTTATTCAAAAGATGAATCAGTTATTCTTCTCGATGAAGATAAGAATGAATTTGGTACCTTTAATTTTTTAAGACAACAAAAAGAAAAAACACAAAAAGATCGCCCTTACCTATCTCTTGCTGATTATATTCTTCCGCAGGGAGAAAAGCAGGACTACATCGGTTCCTTTGTTGTCACAATGGGTGATGAAGTCGAGAAATATGCTAAGAGTTTTGAAGATAAGGGTGATGACTATACATCTATTATGATTAAGGCAGTCGGTGATCGCCTAGCAGAGGCATACGCAGAGTTAATTCATGAAAGAGCACGCCAAATGTGTGGAATTGAAGAAGAACGCAAGTTCTCACTTGATGAGCTTATTAAAGAAAAATACACAGGAATTCGACCTGCTGCAGGTTATCCAGCATGCCCAGATCATACCGAAAAATCAAAGTTATGGGATTATATGAATGTCAAAGAGAATACAGGAGCATACCTAACTGAAAATTTCGCTATGTATCCAGCAAGCTCAGTTTCGGGCTACATATTCTTTAATCCTTGTGCTAAGTACTTTAATATTTTAAATATTGCCCAAGACCAAATTGAGCTTTACTCAAAGGCCAAAGGTCAGGACATAGAAACAACAAAGAAATGGCTTAGGCCAATACTATAGGATAGAAAAATGCACGTATGTATTCCATACCACAAGGTATTACCAGTAAAAACTTATGGTGGTGTTGAAAGACTTGTCTTTTGGCACATGAAAGAATTAATTAAATTTGGTCACCAAGTTACCTTTATTGGCCCAGAACAAAGCCAAGTAGCAGAATATGGAATTAATCATATTGCATGTGAAAAGATTGAGGAATGGCAAAAATTCGTACCAGACAATATCGATGTTATTCATGGTTTCGATAATATAAAAGTTGAACTTGATATTCCTTACGTTATTAATATCGGAGGGAATGGCTTTCCAGGTGAAAAATTTGATTTAAATACAGTATTTGTTTCAAAATCTCATGCCCGCCACCACGGCTCAACAAGCTATGTAAACAACTGCCTTGATATGAATGAATATCCGGCCGTTTATAAAGAAAGTAAGATTTCTGAAATCAAAAGCCTACTCTTTCTTGCAAAGGCTTCTTGGCGAGTAAAGAACCTTCAACAATCAGTAAAGATTGCAAGACAAACAAACAAGCACCTCCACATTTGTGGTGGTGGTTCTAAGTTCTTTGGTTGGCACCCTTTAATTCACAACCATGGCATGGTTGGTGGCCAAGAGAAGTTAGATTATATGCGACAGTGTGATGCCCTTCTCTTTGCTGTTCGTTGGCATGAGCCTTTCGGTCTTGCTATCATCGAAGCGATGACTCAAGGGCTACCTGTCTTTGGCTCAAGCTTTGGTTCACTACCTGATTTAATTGCCCCTGGCACAGGCCGTACATTCTACTCTCACGAAGAGATCATTGAATACTTTAATACAACAAAGGATGTCTATGATCGTGACTTTATTCGAAACTATGCAATCAAAAACTTCTCAATGGAAAGATTCACTTCTGACTTTATTGAAAAGTATGAAATTGTTATGTCAGGAAAAAAACTTAATGATGTAGAGCCTGAGTGGATTCACCCATTTAGAGCAGGAAAAAGGCTACCTTTCTAAGGTAGCCTTTAGTATTTTCTAAGATTTTACACTTAACTCATATAATTTCTTATACTCACCACCAAGAGTCATTAATTCCTCATGGCGACCTTGTTCAATCATTCTTCCATCTTTTAAAACAATGATTTTGTCATAATTTTGAATCGTTGAAAGCCTGTGCGCTACTGCTACAACTGTTTTATTTTTAGCAAGCTCATTAAGAGACTGCTGCACAACCTTTTCTGATTCATTATCAAGAGCAGAAGTTGCTTCATCGAATAAGAAGACATCATTATTTTGTAGGTATGCACGAGCAATTGTCAGACGTTGGGCCTGTCCTCCAGAAAGTCTTAAGCCACGATCTCCAATAACCGTTTCAAGTCCACTTGGAAGCTCATTTATATAATCTGTCGCATGAGCAACTTTCAATGCTTCTTGGATTTGCGCTTCACTAACTTCCTTACCAAGAGTTAAGTTTTCTCTTACCGTTGTGTTAAATAGAAAGATATCTTGTGATACAAGGCCGAAATAGTGACGTAGAGACTTTAAAGTGAACTCACTAGAGTCTGCACCATCAATCTTATAACTTCCCTTTTTAACTGGGTATAGGCCAAGAAGAACATTAATTAGTGTTGATTTCCCAGAACCAGAAAGACCAACTAGCGCAACCTTCTCTCCTTTATTAATATCAAAACTTAAATCGTTTATTACCTGATGATCACCATAAGAAAAGTCTAAGTTCTTAAATGAAATTTTATCACTTAACTCAGTGTGCTCTTTTATTCCCCCATCCTCTTCATTATCTACCTTTAAAAATTTGAAGATACGCTTTTCTGCTGCTTGGGCCTGGCTAATCTTAAGATTCGCTTCATTCGTTTTTCTAATCGGATCTTGAATCATCGCCATGATAGCAATAAAAGTAATAAATTCCCCTGTTGTCATCGCATTACCAGTGATTTTCACTTGAGCAAAAACAATAACTGAAGAAAGAATTAATGTTGTCATAAACTCAACAAGGGGATGTGAAAGCTGCCTCATGACTTCTGCTTTCATTTGAAAACGAAAGAAATCATTTTGATAAGACTTGAAAAAGTTTCTTGTATAATCCTGAAGGTTGAAGGCCTTTATAATTTTTTGTCCTCCAACACCTTCGCCAATAACATGAGTCATATCTGAAAGTCTAGATTGTACATCTGCTTGGTGTGCCTTAACTCTTTTTCCAAAGAATCCAAAAATTAAAAGCATAATTGGAAGAAGCGCAAATGTAACGAGAGTAAGCTGCCAATCTAAGTAGAATGCATATCCTAATAAAACAATTAATGTGATTGGCTCCCTAATTAAAGTAAGAAGGCCACTAATACCTTGAGAGTAAATCATCGTATCATTTAAGATCGTTGAAATAACATCACCTTGTTTTGTTGTTGTATAAAAAGAAATTGGAATATCTTGAATCTTTGAATATATCTTAGTTCTAATTTCACAAACTGCATCGTTCATCGCAAATTGCATCCAGTAAAAATGAAAGAATCGTACTGGTAAGTTAATAAGAGCAAGTAGACAAGCAAGGCCTACAATCCCTAGAATTTCTTCGAGCGTCGACTCTGGAGAAAGACCCTTTGTAAAAAGTGGATTGATAAGTGCCATCTGACCACCTTTAATAAGTGCCATACCAATACCGAAAATCATACTTCCGATAACTCTGGCACGATGGCGATGGATCAATGGCCATATATTTTTAATAGTTTCAATCATGAAAAACCCTTGCTAAATTAGATATAATTAACTTTGCTAGTTTAGAACAAAATAACTAGTTTGCACACCATGTTAGGTATTATGATTGAAAAGTATTTTAGAAGACTCAGAGCACAATACACGGTGGCCTTCCTCTCAGATGCAAGGCTAAGTCTACTATTGGAGAATATTCACTCAGAAGAAGAATTGAAAATAATCTTTAGTTACCTACAAAAGCATCTAAAATCTTCTCCTAGTCAAAAAGAGAATGGTGAACTCTTATTTAGCCTAATCGATAAAACTCAATACTCAGTTCGTGCTTGGATTGAGGCCATACTCACATTTGATTTATGGCTGAAAGAAAATGAAAGAGAGACAGATTTTAAAACAATGATTGGCTATATCGAATGCTCTACACTGTCTCCCGAAAATAAAATTTTAAAATATCAATTGAAGGAACTTGTCGCCAAAATGCTTAACGAGTTTGGGTATGTTGGTTAGCTAGCTTGACTTACTTTGCTAAAGCAAGAGAGCTATTGATCAAATCACTATAATTTCCATGCCCCCACATAATAACTTTCTGTTTCTTTACAATATTATGCGAACTCTTTTTGTGACTCTTCTGAAGTTCTTCAACAAAACTATTTAATTGATCAAGCATTGATTTAAGAATTAACTCTTCTGTTTTGTTAACATATACCTTTTGCAATTTTAAGGAACGATCATTTTTTTGATTAAAGTAGTTAGCGACCATTGATTTTGATACTTCGTTAACCTCTTTCTTTATATTCTCAGGGGTATTCGCAATTAACAAACTATTTGCATCCTTATTGATTGAATAAGTACTACTTTGTCTCTGTAGAATACCTTTTTTATTTAAACGAATACAAAGACTTCCAACTAAAGAAAGATCCATTCCTGTCTCATTAGATATTTGAAATATTGTCTTCTGAGATTTTCCACAAACTTCCAGTATCGCTCTTTCAACCATTAATAAACGTGACATATCTTCTCCCTATAACCCTGCTAACTTTCTGATAAAAAACTTTTCTTCTAAATTACTTACAATTTCATTGCAATCATTACGACTTAAACTAAATGAATGTTTTTCTAAAAATTTGATTAATAAGCTCAATTCCGAAGAGTTATTTTCCATTTTCTCTTTGATTTTAAAGTACTCACTTGTTTTCATTTCTGCACCATTCATCAATCTAAACAAACGTGTTGTTTGCATCTCAAAAATCGCAGCTAGTTGCTTATACGTATGCTTTGGGAAACGCTTTCTAACTTCTTTAACTAATTGTTCTTGTTGAACCATAAAACCTCCTTAACAGGCATGTTTTTAATTAAGAAGTCATTTTTTAACCACTTGTGTCGATTCTGGAGTTTTCTATTTTTCTATTGATGAAAAATATGTTTTCATTAATGGAATATGTTTAATTTCACTGTAATTTCTTCAAATATTCGCTTTAATAATCCGGCCGATGGAGTTCACTCATGGGATGGAAGACGTGTCATTCTTGCAAATGCACTAAACAACTATCGACCTGCTGTTGTTGGAACTCAAGAAGGCTGGGAGCCTCAGCTTAGAGACTTTCAAGAACTTCTAGATGGACTAGAGATCATTGATACAAATCGAGAATGGATTGAAGATCGAATGTATCCTTCTCTATATTATCGCCCAGAAATATTTGAACTAATTAACTCTGGAGATATTTGGCTTTCTGAAACTCCTTATATTGCAGCATCAAAATCATTTGGAAGTGCCTTTCCAAGACTATGCACATGGGCAATTTTAAAGGCAAAAGAAAATGGAAAGCATTACTTCTTTGTTAACGCACATTTAGATCATCTCGAGTCAAGTACGCGCCAAGAACAAATAAAAGTACTTATTAATGAAGTAGAAAAAGTAAGAGCTGATTACCCACTTATTTTAACGGGTGACTTTAATGAATCTCCATTTGAAAGAGTTAGAAAAGAATTAAATGAAAGTAAGCTAAATCTAACTGACCCATGGATTGATTTGGGACACGAAGAGTGTGAAAGTCACCATAGCTTTAATGGCTTCCGCGAAGGTGGTTCTCGTATCGACTGGATTCTTCACTCAAAAGACTTATTAAAATGTGAGCAGATACATCTTCACAAAGAAAGTTCTGACGGAGTTTATCCATCAGATCACTTTCCAGTTTGTGCTACTTTATCGGCCAAATGAATATAAGTTTCAATACCATTTTTAGTATTATTCAAAATATCTGAAGTAGGCGTCCACTTCCCCTTTTCGCCAATAACAATAACTGTTGAGCCACCAAATAAGAAGTAACCTTTTTCATCACCTCTTGAAAATGTTGCTAACTCACTTGATTGAACAATACGGCCTACCATTGTTGCCCCAACTTCTACGTAAGCAATTTTACCAAACTCTTTCGTTTCCATTACTGTCACTTCGCGAATATTCGTACTGAAAATATCATTCTTTTTACGAAGAGCAAGTGGATTGACAGAGTGGTATCCACCACCAATCTTGTAATAATCAATAACTTCTCCATCAAGAGGATAGTGAAATCTGTGATAATCGACAGGGCATAATCTTGCGAGTAAAAGTGGCCCATCTTCAAAAATTCTCTCCCACTTTGCATTTTGTAGTAATTCAGTTGAATTTAAGAATTTACCTTTAACTGGAATCTTTACTTGGTTAGTAATTGACTCGTATCCAAAATATCTAGCTTCAGCAAAAGCCGACATCGAATCAGCTTCATCAAGAAATGGCCTCTTTCCATCTTTAAATCTACGTATAAAAAATTCATTAAAGCTTCCATAGGGATCATCCTTAGAGCGCCCTTCAGTTGGTAAAAACTCATCCATATTGATCTGGTAATCTTTAACAAATTTTGGAATCTTATTTTTAGTAAAATTCATATTTTGAATTTCGCCATACATACAAGAGACGATTGATGAAGTAATTGCACCAGATATCAGCTTTCCAAGCGGATTTCCATACAAGAAGTTGATTGCGGAATCTCCGTAAACTTTCTCCACTTCCATTTGATTTGTATAACGATTAAAATAATTAATATCCACGAGTGACCTCAGAATTCTTACAGAAATTTTACATTTCTGTGTTACAAAATTTTTTATACTATGATTATATATGTATAATGAGATGAGCGTCAAAAAGAGATAATGAGGAATATTATGAAAAGCAAATTTAGGCCATTCTTTTTAATTCTTATTCTATTAACATCCTTTAATTCAAATGCTTTGTTTGATGAAAATAAAGCTGTTTTAGAGAGTGAACGAAATACGATTTCAGTATTTGATCGCTCGGTGAACTCAGTCGTAAATATTTCAACTCTTGGTCGCATGAGAACCAGAAGAGGATTTTTCTTTTCAATGACAAATAAGCAAGTTGTCAAAGGAGAAGGATCTGGTTGGGTCTGGGATGACAAGGGCCATATCATTACAAATTATCACGTCGTTGAGGGTGGAGAAAACTTTCTTATAAGGTTTAACAATAATAAGAAAGAGTATAAGGCCAAGTTAGTTGGAACAGAGCCGGCAAAGGATATTGCCGTTCTAAAGTTAATCGAAGTCCCAAGAGATATTAAACCTCTTAACAGAGGAGATTCTGATAAAGTCAGAGTTGGTCAAAAGGCCATTGCCATTGGTTCACCATTTGGACTAGATGCGACGGTCACAACAGGAATTATCTCAGCAAAGAATCGTGGAGTTCAAGGTATTGGAGGAGTTGAAATTCGAGGGATGCTCCAAACAGACTCTTCAATAAACCCTGGAAACTCAGGAGGACCATTATTTGACTCTTCTGGAAAAGTAATCGGTGTCAATACAATGATTTTTTCAAACTCGGGGTCATCAGCAGGTGTCGGTTTCGCTATCCCTATCAATATTGTCAGTAAAGTAGTTCCACAAATTATTAAGTATGGAATGGTAAAAAGACCAGGTCTTGGAATTGCTATTGCAGAAAAAAGAGAGCTTTCTTATTTTTATGGTATTGACGTTGAAAAAGGACTTCCTATTCAAAGTGTTCGCCCAGGTGGCCCATCTGAAAAAGCAGGCCTAAAAGGTCTAGTCCAAGATCCTCGTACCAGAAGTATTATTCTTGGTGATGTCATACTAAAGATTGATGGAAAAGAGATTAATGACTTTGATGATATTTTCAATACCCTATATGAGTACAAAGTTGGGGATAAGGTCGAAGTTCTCTATCGTAGAGGAACAGCTCTTAAAAAGGCCATCGTAAAACTAGAAGAAATTAACAGAAATTAATTTTATTGCTTTCTAAATAGTTGGAGTGCCAACACTGGTGCTCCAATACATGCTGTAATCGCTCCAATCGGTACAATGCTATTCTCCAAAACAATTCTTGAAATAAAGTCACAAAACACTAAGAAGCCACCACCTAAAATAAAGGTAGGTATTAAACTTCTCTCGTAATTAGCACTAACAAGTCTTCTTATAATATGTGGAATAATTAAACCCACAAAACCAATTGGTCCACATTGCCAAACAACTACGGCGATTAGAATATTCGAGATAAGAATTAATGTAGCATTGATCTTACGAGTTGGAACTCCTCTCGTTTGAGCAAAGTCTTCCCCAATAGAAATGAGAGTTAAGCTTCTTTTATGTATGATAAAGAAGATTAGCCCTAGAATGTATATAGGGGCCGTATAAAATAGTCCCTCAAATCCTACGATAGAAAGACTTCCCATCATCCAACGAATTAATCTCGCAATACTTTCATTACCAAGCATACTTTGAACAAAGACAATGGCGCTAGATGAGAAGATAGAAAGACATACACCAAAAAGTAGAACTCTTTGAGAAGAGAACTTATTAAGATAAAGAAATAATAAGATAAGTAGAAAAATTGATGAAAGAGCAACATAGGCTCCTAAGGAGAAAGAGTTAAACCCTAATTCAGCAATAGCAAGTCCAAGGGCCGCCACACTTGAGAATCCCAGCGTATATGGCGTTGCAAGTGGATTTCTAAAAATCACCTGAGTCGTACTGCCAATAACAGAAAGTATTCCACCAACGAGAAAGGCCAAATAAACACGTGGAAGCCTTAAGTTTTCTAAAATATAAAGGCCCTGTACATCTAAATTAATTAATCCCTCACGACCTATAAATGGTGTCAGAGCTACAGCAATAATAACGACTAGGTATAAGAGCATTGTCTTCTTCACAGAATATACCTCTTATTATCCATGACATGGTAATTAAACTTCTTATGAAATATCTTATCAAACACCTTATATTCAAATGCCTCATCGATAGTCGAATCAAAACTTAATTTTAAATTCTCAAATGCCACAAGTCGGCTACATATATTGATAATAAAGTTAAAGTCATGAGAAACAACGAAACAACTTTTCTTATAGTCTTGAAGAAAATGACTTAAGCTCTCTACATAAATTGGATCTAAGAAATTCGTTGGTTCATCTAATAATGTTAATTCACAGTCATAGTAAAAGGCGCTAATAAGATTAAGTCTTTGTTTCTCTCCACCACTAAGTGTTGACACCTTTCTCGACAAAAGACATTCAAAGTTAAAATGTGAAACTAACTTTTTAAGATAATCTAAGTCTTGTGCCTTACTACCACGTGCATAGTTTAAAACTTCCTGGGCGGCCATATCACTTTGAATAGAAGAACAATCACCACAATATGCAACATCACCTTCGACAAAGCACTTTCCTTGAAAATCGACAAGATTTGCAACGGCCTTGAGAAAGCTCGATTTCCCCGCACCATTTGGACCAATAACACCACAGTGACCAGATTCAAACGAGAATTCTTTAACAGATAACCTATTTTGAATTGATAAATTTTCACAATGAATCACTTCAAAATCTCCCTAAAATCCTTTACAAGTAACAATGTTCTAGGCCCTAGAACAACTGCATAATCTTTTTCGTATAGATAAATTTTATCTTTAAAAAAGGAATTCTTCCAATCTTCTTCTGATTTTACTTTTCGATCAGAGATTCGAAGAATTAAATCAAATTTTGAAGTCAGTAAACTTTCAAGACTTCTTATCGGATAACCCGATTCCGTTACAATATTCTTAGCACCTAATTTTGTTAATATCTCATGATAATAATTGTCGACACCAATCGCCCTGACTTCATGTAATTTACCATCTTTGAATTTTTCATCAATGATCATTAAAACCCTTTTTCCTTTTGAAATAGGTTTTAAAAGAGCATCTAAGTTATTAGAGAAGTTTTCAATCTTCTGATCTTTATTGAGCTTAAACTTCTTATTGAAAATCTTAAGCATTTCAACTGCATCACCTAGTCTCTTATAAGGAGTCGTGATGACATCAACACCAAGCTTTTCGAGGTTCTTTTTGACTCGTCCCCCCTGAACCTCCGCCAAGAGAACAGAAGTGACTTTATCACTTACTACTTTTTCGAGGTTAATTTCAAATGAAGAACCATAGCGAGGAAGCTTCTTTGCATCTTCTGGATAATTACAGTAATTAGAAACACCAACAAGCAAGCCACCAGCATCAAGGTAGAACATTGATTCAGTAAAGCTAGGTAGTGTAGATAGAATTCGATAATTTTTTGCGTGAGAATTTAAGAAAAGAATGGCGGAGAATATTAAGATGAATATTCTCACGCCAACCTCATTATTTCATTTTTGGATCAAGTGCATCTCTTACCCCATCCCCTACAAGAACGAGTAAGAATAAACTAGAAAATAGTGCTGCTGATGGATAAACAGCAAGCCACCATGCAATTCTAAAGTTCTGGTGAGCTTGATTTAAAAGCTCTCCCCAAGAAGGTGTTGGAACTGCAAGACCAAACCCAAGATAATCTAGAGAAGCAAGACCAGAGATCCCAGCTGCAATAGAGAATGGTGCGAATGTAATAATCGGACCAAGAGAGTTTGGAAGAATATGCTTAATGATAATACGAGAAGTTGATGCTCCCATACCTCGAGCAGCTTCTACGAATTCTTGTTTTCTATTTTTTAAGAACTCACCACGAGCGTAATAACTAACACCCATCCATCCAAAGATAGAAGAGATGAAAATTAAAAGCGTTAAAGTCGGCTTAAAGATAGAAATCATCGTAAGTAGTAATAAGAATACTGGTACAGTACTAAAGATTTCAACAACACGCTGGCCGAAGAAGTCCACTTTCCCACCAAAGTATCCCATGATACCACCAAAGAAAACTCCCATTATAGTCGACAGTAGCCATACTAGAAATGCGTAAGCAATCGAATACTTATATCCATAAAGAAGACGAGTGAATACATCACGCCCTCTATCATCTGTCCCCATGATATTTTCATCACTAGGAGGTGCAGGATACTCATATACGTCTCTATTAGATTCAAATGGATCCCATTGAACTAAAGGCCAAACAACACTATCCATTTCTAGAGTTCGATAATTAGTAACGTAAACATTAGTAATACCAAACTCTTTAGGGTGGTAGTCCTTGAATACTGGAAAGTAAGACTTTCCTTGGTAAGTCATATAAATCGGCTTGCTATTAGCAATTAATGGTGCCGATAAAGTTAAAAGTACAGAAGCAAAAAGAAGAACTACTGCAACAACAGCAGATTTTCTCTTTTTAAAGCGTCTCCATCTTTTAAGTGTAAGTTCGTTTTCAATAAATCTTTCAATCATGAGAAATCAATCCTTGGATCAACAACAGTGTAAAGAATATCACTGATTAAGTTACCTAAGAACATTAGGACAGTTTGAATAAAGAACAGTCCCATAATTACGTTATAATCTCTTTCTAGTAGTGATTGGTAACCAAGTAGACCAATCCCATCTAGGTTAAAGATCCTTTCAATAAGAAGAGATCCTGCAAAGAATAGAGATAAGAAGTGTCCAAATCCAGTTACAATTGGAATTAAGGCATTTCTTAAAGCGTGCTTATAGTAAACCATCTTATCTGATAAACCTTTTGCTCTAGCAGTACGAACATAATCTTGCGAGATTACATCTAGCATAGAGTTTCTCATAAGAAGAGTAAGAACTGTAAACTGCCCGACCATATACGCAATAAGCGGAAGAACAAAGTGCCAAACTCTATCAGAGATCTTTCCAAAGAAACCAAGGTCATCGTAATAATCTGAAACAAGGTCACCAATCGGAAACCAATCCACAAATGTCCCACCAGCAAAGTAAACAAGAAGTAAGATACCTAACATAAACGGTGGAATTGAATAAAGCGCAGATAGAATAAACGATGATGCTGCATCAAATTTGGTTCCTGCCTTAACGGCCTTAATGACCCCGAGAGGGATACATATTAGATAGGACATTATAAAGGACACTAAACCAAATTGAATTGATACTGGTAGTTTACTCATAACAACATCAATTACTGGTTCTTCATATGTAAATGACTCTCCAAAATCAAGTGTTGCAAGATTCTTTAGCCAAATCACATAACGAACATGAAGTGGTTTATCAAAACCATATTGTTTCTTAAGTGCCTCAACTACTTCTTGAGATACTGCGCCATTGTTAGAGCTTGTATCAGTTGTTGTTTGACCAACTCCACCAAATCTCATTTGCTGAAGCTTTTGTTCAATTGGCGAACCTGGTGCTAGGTTAACCATAACAAACATAAGGATACTGACCCCGAGCAACGTCGGGACCATAATCATTAATCTTCTTAGGATATAATTAAACAAGTCGTCTCTCCTACTTACTTAGCTGGTTTAATCGACCACTTACTTCCGTATCCAACGCCGTAAGTAAAAGTATCTTTCTCTTTTTGCATACGCTTAGTATGTCCGTAGAAAGTGTAACGATCATTAAATAGGAAAATATATGGGTAGTCTTCAGCAATTAGCTTGTATACTTTTTTAAGCATTGTCTTTCTTGCCTCTTTATCAAGAGTAAGTTGCGCCTGGTCGATTAGCTTATCAACTTCTTTATTTGAATAAGAAATAAAGTTAGATCCGTTATTAGCAGCTGAATCTGAGTGCCAGATTTGCTTTGGATCCCAATCTAGTGATCCACCAGACCATGCAAGAGTAACAGCATCAAAGTTTCTTTCATCAAGTGCTTTAATGAATGAGTTCCACTCAATGTACTTAACTTCAATAGCAACACCAGCTTTCTTTGCATCTTGTTGATACATAGTTAGGTATTTAGAAAAAGTTTTTGAAGGGTTTAAGATTGTGAAAGCAAGTTTAGTCTTCTTTCCATCAATCATTTTATCAAGAACAGCGTCACCGTCTGAGTCTTTCCAACCATCATTCTTTAGAATTTTAATTGCTTCTTCAACATTAAAAGGAATCGCTTTAACGTCTTTATTTGCATATTCAGATTGAACGTATAGTGGACCAGTTGCTAGAACAGAGTATCCAAAACGGAACTTCTTATTCATCTCTTCACGGTTCATTAGGTAGTTCATTGCTTTACGAACTTCTTTTGATTTAAAGATTGGGCTCTTAAAGTTCCAACCTACAAATCCGTAACCTTTTACTGACTTATTTTCTGTTTTAACTTTTAAAACATCTTTACCCCATCTTGGGCCATTTGTTTTTTGCTCATACTCTTCAGGTGAAAGAGCATTGAAGTCTAAGTCACCTTTTTCAAGTCTTTGAATAGCAACAGAAGATTCATTGATAAATCTCATGAAGATTTCACCGTATGAGTAATCATTCTTATAAAGATCAGTTTTATATCCCCACCAATCTTTATTTTGAACTAGAGAGATACCTTTACCTCTTCTAAGCTCTTTAAAGATATAAGGACCAGTACCAACTAAAGTCTTGTTAAGTTCTTTTTCTTGCTCTTCAGTTGGGTTTTCATAGATGTGCTTTGGAACGATTGCAAGGTATCCACCACTAGCAATTGACATTAAGTTACCAAAGTATTTTTTACTGGCCTTAAAACGAATTGTTCTTGGACCTTCAATGATCGCTTCTTTAAAGTTAGCGAAGTAAGACTTCATGTGAGCTGTCTTATACTTATTTTCTGGATGAGTTACCGCATCAAAAGAAAATTTTACATCTTCTACAGTAAGAGGCTTTCCATCATGCCACTTAACACCTTCTCTAATTTTGAAAACAAAATCATAACCATCATTTTCAATTGACCATGATTCAGCAAGAGCAGGTTGCCACTCATTTGTTTCAATGTCTTTAGTTAGAAGACCTTCAAGTACATAACCATGAACATTAGATGAGTATGCATCAGTTGATGATAACGGGTTCAGAGTTGTAGGTGTACCACTTAGATTGTAGTAAAAAGTGTTGTTTGATTTTTTAGCTCCACCGCTTTTATTACACCCTACTACAGACAATAGAAGTGTACTTAAAAGAAGTAAAAAGATTCCTTTTTTCATAAACTTATCCTTTTTATATTTAGCGAGTCACAATATAAAATTTTACACCAAATGGCTAGAATGCACATTAGGATGTACGCGTTCGTCTGTCTAGATGCTAAAATTATTTACAAAAGAGATAATTATTTTGTGATGTAATTCCTTGGATCCAAAGACCATCGGTCCTCTTTAAGATTCTTAGACTCAATGCGATATTGCTGTAATTTATAATCAACTTCATTTAAACGAGTTTGAATGCCTTCAGTGTTACGAACAAGCTGCTGATGGTCATCTTCAAGTCGACGCAACTCATCACGCCACTCTTTTTCAAGCTTTTGACGCAACAGATCGTATCGTGCATTGATAGTTTCGACTCTTTGCGTGTACGTCGTAATATCTTGTTTATTACGACTAATTTTTGACTCAAGTGCCAATTTCTTCTTAGCAAGTATTTCTATTAATTCATTACCCATCGCAACATTATTAACGAGGTCTTGTGAATAAAAGTTATAGTATCTTCCCGTTGAAAATGCGGACTTGCGATTGCAATCATCATATCTTGGAATACGCAGTAATATGTAATGACTAGTGCGACCCATCACGATGGCCTTACATTTTGAGGACTCTTGGTGAAGTCCCCATAAATCAACTTCGTCTAATTTATTAATATATTTGATATTATCAAAATCAACCTTGAAGCGAACAAGTCTCGCACTACCTTCAATATGTGAAACCCTGCCAGAAAAATAACCTAGCTCTTTATTGAATTCGAGAATATTTGCATAACAAACAATTCCACTCAAGAATGTAGTTACTAAGATGAAGTACTTCACTCTTTCCATTGTGCCATATTAAATTATTTTAGATAGTTGCGGGAAAGAGATGCCTTTTATTCAGGCTTTTGAGCGATGATCGATTGAGTAAGCTCGGCATTGTGACGTGGCTCTTCATATTTAAGAATTTTGAAATCATTGAACATGCTTAATAGCTCCGCAGGTTTTAAAAAATATGAATCGACGCTCTGCTCTTTGTATTTCTTCTTGTGCTCAGTCGTGTAGCCTTCATAAATAATAACTCCGCCAGGTCTAAGCCACTTCTTCAACTTTTCAGAAACTTCTCTATCAACATAGTAGAAGCAAATAATTGCATCTAGTGAGTTATTTGCAATTTTTAAATCATCAACTGATTTGTGAATTGTCTTAATACGAACACCTGCTTGTCTTGCAAGTCTTAGGGACTTATCAATAGCAACTGAGCTAATATCAACACCTGTTACTTTATAACCTTTTGAAGCAAGGAAGACAGCGTTTCTCCCCTCACCCATTCCAATATCTAGAACAGTCGCACCTCTAGGAATCTGCTGATAATTTTTTGCTAGAAAGTGAGCCGGGGACTTTCCATAGATATAATCATGCTGGGCAAATTTCTTATCCCACATATTTGAGGCTTTTTCTTGGACCCTTTGGCCAGTCAATAATTCATAGCGAGAACCAGAAATACTCTGACGTGCGAAGGCATCGCGAAATAGGCAAGATAATATAATGATGAGTTTAAGCAATAGCGCTTTCTTCATGGGTCTCAAGCTCCGCATTTAGATAAAGATTTAATTGTTCATACTTGTTTTTCACCATTTTTACCATAGCATGGACTTTATCTTCAATTGTTGCGGGCATATCTTCTGTATGCGCAAGATACCAATGGAGGTCATCCACGGTATTATAGAAATCTTCAAGATTAACAATCAGCTCTTCAGATAAGAGCATAAGTTGTGCAACCGTTATGGTTTTAAAATTTGATCTAAAAATTGCATTGAAATGTTCGCGAGTACGCTTCATCGATAAGATCTGCAGATACTCTCTTTCGCGGTGAATGATTTTATCAGCAAGTCTGGCCGCATCTTGCCTTAGAATAATAAGTAAACGACTTACTTCCTTTGAAATTCTCATTCTCTCTCAATTCCTTTTTAATACTCAGGTAGCTTTGCTCTCTTCCCACCTGGCCAGCGAGAAGAATTTGTCACAAGTTTACTGAATATCTCTTGTCCTGCACGATCGGCCATACGAAACATACTGACAGGAAGTCTTTCTTGAAAGACCTTCTTGGTTTTTAGGATGGCATCATCGTGAGTAATAGCAAATGAACTATATTCAAATAAAGTGATACTTCCCTGCCTAAGCATGAAGTTCATATATCTTTTTAATAACTTTTGATAATTAATCAGTGCTCGAATATCGCGAACGCAACAAATTACAAATTGATGTTCCTTCATTCTGATGGATTTAAAATCATCAAGCTTCATTGGTACAAGCTTCATTCCAAATTCCGAGAACACGCGAGACATATAGAGAAATTCTTCTCCTAGAGCTCGTTCAAATTGTAAATAGATGACATAGTTTGATTTTCTCACAATGAGCACATCGGTTCATTGCAAGCGTTAGTTAAAGGCGAAAAGGGCTGCGGAAAATAATTCCTTAGAATGTAGAAAGGCCGAGAGTACTCCTTTCTTAAAACCACACACGTTACTCTCGGCCTCTATAAGCTTTGGGTCAAATCATAGGGAGAGAGGGATGTCTCCAAAGCTTATCTATAAACTTCCATGTTTTCTTCGTGTCCTTCCGTGGACACTCTAAATAAACAACAATGTTTTAAAAAGGGGCCTAGAGGTGGTTTTGATTAAGCTTCTTGCTTTTTACAATTCTGTTGCCCTGTCCTCTAGGCCCATTTTTTTCCTGAAAGCGACCTTACATTCATAAGTGTAACTCTCAGTTTCCATAGCAACGTCCTATTGCTAAATCCCAAAATCGTCCTAATCTTGGGGAGGCCCCCTGGCCTCTGGATACTTATATATAAGCAGGTATCGTGCCAAAACTGGTAAATAATAGATTCAATAACTTACAAAAACTTTACAATTGAAGTGTGCAAAATGCCCCACAGGCCGCACTATAGAAAGATCAGTGGTCCTACAAAAACAACCACTTAGCATAGGACCAAAAAGGAACTAGTACCCGAGTACTTTCCTTTGTGGCCCCATAGTGAATTTATTGTCAGGAAAACTTAAAGAGATGTACCGATTCGACTTGGTCTAAAGTGAAATGGCTTGTCGGACCAAGGGTACACCATCGACATCCACACCATGAATGCCTTACCACGAATATTCTTTATAGGGACAAATCCCCAAACACGAGAATCACTTGAATAATCTCTGTTATCGCCCATTACAAAAACGTGTCCATCAGGAACAGTTACCTTTTCTTGATTTAGATGTCTAAAGAATGTTGGATTCTCACCTACTGTGAACTTCTTCTCACCAATTGTTTGGTAATAGAACTTCATATCTTCAGGATTAAGTGAAGGTTCTTTATCATATAGACTTCTTAGCTCTTTATCCTCTTCACCTTCGACAGCTGTCTTCTCAATCTTCTTACCATTAATGAACAGTTCATTTTCATAAACTTCAATTGTATCCCCAGGTAGACCAATTGTTCTCTTTACGAAAAGAATTGAGGGATTTATTGGATATTCGAAAACAACAATGTCACCGCGTTCTGGGAGAGATTGTCCACCGATATAGATTGGGTTAAAAAACTCAGTAAATGGAACCTTAAGGCCATAAGACATTTTATTTACAACAATCGAGTCACCAATCGCATTTGTAGGAAGTAATGATCCTGTTGGGATATGGTAGTGGTCAATAAAAGTCGATCTAAAACCAAAAACGATTAAAATAATTTTAATCCATGATAATGCTTCATCTTTAAACCATTGACCTGATAGAAAAGCAGGTTTCTGCTCCTCAACTTCTTGCGTTTTATTAAACATATTTCCTCACTTTATTAACTTTAAAAATTATAACGAGTTGTCCCTAAAAAGTATAAGGCTAATTGCGTTAGACACTTTGGTTGCACATCCTTCATAAAACTGCATAAAATAATATTATTCATAGAACTTTAGGGAGGAATTATGAAATCAGCTTTAGTATCGATTGTATTTTTAGTTTTTACTATTTTTAATGTAAGTGCCTCGAGTGAACAAGAAAGATATTTTCCATCACACTGTTCAAACTTCGGAGACAAGGTGAACTACTCATTCACAAGTTGTATCAACTCAAATTTTAGGCGTGCCGAATTTGAGCTACCCAATCTTTTTCTTCAATATTGCAATAACTTTGGAGATGACCTGAGCTTCTCATTTGAAAGTTGTGTTAACAGTAATTTTAGAAGAATTGAAAGTGAGCTAGGAATGTTTCTTAGTCACTGTATGAATATTGGAAGAGGTGTTAGTTACTCATTCGTTAGTTGTGTTAATCGCAACTTTAGTGACATTAGCTATGAGCTAAGAAAACAAGATCAGTAGAAATTACTCATATCACAAGCGGCCTATAGGGCCGCTTCTATATTTAGAACAGATTTCATTTTATCTTCTAAGACATTCGCTGAAAAAGGCTTTAATAAATAATTATTCGCCCCCAATTCGATTGTTCTTTTAATAATAGAAACAGAATTCTCCGAGCTAACCATAACAACAGGTAGGTCTGCCAACCTCTTATCCGATCTTAATTGAAATAAAAAATCTAGGCCATCGGAGTTCGGCATATGAACATCACAAAAAACAATTTGATAAGGAGAGCCATTTTCATGTGCCTCAACAACTTTCCTTAAAGCTGAAGCACCATCAATTGCTTCATTAATATTTTCAACACCGATATCATTTAAAATGCTTATTACTGAATTTCTAATATAATCGAGATCATCAACAACAAGTGCCTTGATACTTGAATACTCCATGTTCTTTCCCCTTCAAATGAACTCTTTCGTAATAAATATTATATCGGAATTCCACTAAATTACTTTACTCACTAAAGGTAAGTCGCGTAAGGCTTTGAAAATTCAGAGCATAAAATAGGATAGTTTATAAAACTTACGCCTTGAAGAGTTGGCTTTTGAATATCAGTCGGCCTGTTGCTAACTTTCCCATTGGCCCTGAAACAACAAAGCCGGGCTTGAACCCGGCTTGTTGAAAATAATTCTTTAGATATAGTTTTCTACATCATCCCAGGCATTCCACCCATTCCGCCACCCATTGGAGGCATCGCTGGAGCGTCTTCCTTAGGAATATCAGCAATCATTGTTTCAGTTGTCAGCATAAGACCTGCAACTGAAGCAGCATTTTGAAGAGCTGAACGAGTAACCTTAACAGGATCAATAATTCCCGCAGCAATTAGATCTTCGTATCTTTCGTCACGAGCATTGAATCCGTATTTTGCATCTTCGTTCTTCTTAACTTCGTTAACAACAACAGAACCTTCAAGTCCTGCGTTAGTTGCAATTTGTCTAAGAGGCGCTTCTACAGCTCTTTGAACGATTTTAATTCCGTGCATTTCTTCTTCACGGTTAGCTTTAAGTTCTTTAAGAACGTTTGCTGCTTTTACAAGAGCAGATCCACCACCAACAACAATACCTTCTTCAACAGCGGCTCTTGTTGCGTTTAGTGCATCTTCAACACGATCTTTCTTTTCCTTCATTTCTGTTTCAGTTGGAGCTCCAACATTTACAACAGCTACACCACCAGAAAGCTTAGCCAGTCTTTCTTGTAGTTTTTCTCTATCGTAGTCAGAAGTCGTTTCTGCAATTTGAGCTTTGATTTGAGAGACACGTGCTTCTACAGCAGCTTCATCACCTGCACCATCAACAATCGTTGTATTTTCTTTATCAATAGAGATTTTCTTAGCCGAACCTAGGTGCTCAAGAGCAGCAGTTTCAAGGCTCATTCCAAGCTCTTCAGAAATTACCGTACCGCCAGTTAGTGCTGCAATATCTTTTAGCATTTCTTTTCTTCTATCACCAAAACCTGGAGCCTTAACAGCTGCAACATTTAATGTTCCTCTTAGCTTGTTAACAACAAGAGTAGTGATCGCCTCACCTTCTACATCTTCAGCAATGATAAGAAGTGGTCTTGAAGTTTGAACCGCTTTTTCAAGAATTGGAAGAAGTTCCTTCATATTAGAAACTTTCTTATCAGTAATTAGGATATTTGCATTATCAAATGAAACTTCCATTTTTTCTGAATTAGTTACAAAGTATGGAGAAAGGTAACCGCGGTCAAATTGCATCCCTTCAACAACATCTAGAGTTGTTTCGGCAGTCTTAGACTCTTCAATTGTGATAACACCATCTTTTCCAACTTTATCCATTGCTTCAGCAAGAAGAGTTCCAATCTCTTTATCATTATTAGCTGAGATTGTTCCAACTTGCTCGATCTCTTCATTAGTCTTAATCTCTTTTGCTACAGTTCTTAGTTCAGAAACGATTTTTTCTACAGCAGTATCAATCCCTCTTTTAAGATCCATTGGATTATGACCAGCAGTTACAAGCTTAGCACCTTCAGTATAGATTGCTTGAGCAAGAACTGTTGCAGTTGTCGTACCGTCACCAGCATCTTCGTTTGTCTTTTGAGCCACTTCTTTAACCATTTGAGCGCCCATATTTTGAAAGTTATTTTCTAATTCAATTTCTTTTGCAACAGAAACACCATCTTTAGTGATGTGTGGAGCACCAAATGATTTTTGGATAACTACGTTTCTACCTTTAGGCCCTAGAGTAACTCTAACAGCATTAGCTAGTTGATTTACACCTTCTAAGATTAGTCCTCTTGCTTCTTCTGAGTACTTTAATTCTTTTGCCATTTTTATCTCCTATCTATTAATCAATTGATTAAACTAAAATTCCTAAAATATCTGATTCTTTCATAATAATGTATTCAACACCATCAAGCTTAACTTCGCTTCCGGCATACTTACCAAAAAGAACCTTATCACCTTCTTTCACTGCCAGTGCAGCAACAGATCCATTATCTAGACGATACCCTGGTCCAACCGCAATTACTTCACCTTCACTTGGCTTTTCTGAGTTATTATCTGGAATATAAATTCCACCAGCTGTCTTTGTTTCATTTTCAATTCTTTTGATTAAAACTCTATCTTGTAATGGTTTAACTTGCATAAATCCTCCAGTTAAATACATTTTTAATTTAATACTTATTATTTATACATAAGGTGGTAGTGAACGGATACATGTCAAGGTCTGCCAAAGCGAAAAAATCATATTTTTTCACATTTATATTAGCGCAAAGCAAAAATATCCTTCACGGAATATCAAAATTGTGAGATATTCCAAAAAAATTAACCAGTTAACTTATCTTTATAAGGAGTCGCTCCGATAATTAGCATATGAAACTAAAGTTTAATGAAAAACTTTTAGGTAAATTCCTGCAAAACGAAGCCGCAGAGGAAAGAACATTTTTTGTCCTTACGCTCATTACAGGTGTTACATCAGCTCTTATCGCCGTCGGTCTACAAAAAGGTGTTCACTGGATTCAACATATCCTCCAAACAGATACAACATTTACATGGCAATCTGTCGTTCTCGGTGGAGCGGCCCTCTTTATTTCCGGCTGGCTAACTACTCGAAAATTTCCTTTCTCTGAAGGATCAGGAATCCCGAAGGTTCGCGCGGCCCTTGTTGTTGACCATGGAAGGATTAGTTTAAAAGATACTTTTGCAAAAGCAGTGACTACTTTACTTGCACTAGGCTCAGGAGTCTCACTCGGACGAGAAGGGCCTACTGTAACTATTGCTTCAGGCGTTGCCTCTTGGCTTGGTTATTCATTTCATATTTCTAAAAAGAGAGTTAAGGCCCTCGTTGCCGTTGGAGCCGCAGGCGGTATTGCTGCTGCATTTGCAACTCCAATCTCAGCTGTTGTTTTTACATTAGAAGAAGTTGTTGGTGATCTGAATGCCAAAGTTCTAGGTTCAATTGTTATCTCATCAGTTGTGGCATCAATTACAGGACAAATGCTGACAGGACAGCATCACATGTTTGAGCAACTTTATTATAAAATGCACGATCATCGTGAACTACTGTTCTATTTACTCATTGGAATTAGTTGCGCTTTTATTGGCCCTCTTTGGATGAAGTCTGTTTTGGCCTTTAGAGAATTCAATCGAAAGCACATGAAGAGCCATAAGCTAACTTATATGATGATTGTTTTTCTAATCATTGCATTGATGACTCAAGTTCACTCCAGTGTTATTGGAAGTGGACACGGAACTTTAGAAGACACATTACTTTCACTAATTCTCGACCCGAAAGTTTTATTCTTAATGTTTTGTTTAAAATTCTTAGCAACATCTCTTTGTTACTCAGCAGGGATTTCTGGTGGATTATTCATGCCTACACTTTTAATGGGTGCAACACTAGGAAGTTTAATAGGCTCCCTTGCAAGTGTTTTCTTTCCAGAGATTACAACGAATACTGGGGCATACGCACTAGTTGGTATGGGTGCATTCTTTGTCACAGTTATACGTGCTCCATTCACTTCCATCCTAATCGTATTTGAGTTAACTAGAGACTACAATATTATTCTGCCACTTATGATTGCAAATATTATTGCCTATATGCTGTCTTCTAAGCCGACAGAAAGTGAATCGATCTACGAACAAATTTCTGCACAAGATGGAATTCACTTACCAACAAGAGATGATCTCGATGTACTTGATCAGCTACATGTTGAAGATGCAATGATAAAAGACATCGTTACATATGGTGCGACTCTAACAGTTAGTGAAACACTAAAAGACATTCAAAAACACAATCCTGAACTTCAAGGATTTCCTGTTTTAAAAAATGGAAGACTACTTGGAATGATGTCAACATCAGAGCTTAAAGTTCAACTTGCAAAAGGAAATGGTGATATAAAAATTGAACATTTTTGCGAGAAAAAAATTATAAAAATCTATCCAGACCAAAGCTTATACATTGCACTCCACAGATTAAAAAGATTCCAAATCTCCCGTCTACCAGTCGTTTCGAGACTTGATGAAAAAAGAATCATTGGCATTCTCACGCCAAAAGATATCGTAAAACAATTTGGTTATCAAATAACAGAATCAAAAGAAAACGAAGCTAACACTTAACCTTTTCTTAAAAGCCGGTTAATTAAGTACAAATTCAAGCCTTCTAACCTTGACCCTCTCGACTTTCAAAAAAACGATTGCTACAAATTCATTCATCAATATTTTTTATCTAACAACCTAACTAAAAAGGAGAGGGTAATGAAAAAATTACTATTAGCTTCGGCTCTTTTAATGGGAGCCTTCTCGACGCAAGCGGCGAGAGTACAATTTAATTTTGATGTATATTCATCAGGCTCATCAATTTATCCGTGTAATGCCGGTATTAAGCACAAAGAGCCGAGAGGACAAGTTTGTTATAACCCAAATACCTATGAGTCATGTACGCCGAAACGCGGTGGTGGCTATGGTGGAGCAGAACCTCTAGTCGGAGATGGAGATGGACTAGACAATCTTTTTGCAGGACTTGACGCTCAACCAGAGTCTTACAACGGTTCGTGTGACCCTCAAACAGGTGAAGGTTGTGACTGTGTTTGTACTGGTGAACAAAATGGGGATCATGAAGCAACAATTGATTTCATGAAAGCAAAAATCACAAAATGGAAAGATCACGGTGATCCACAAGGTTACTCATGGTACAAGAAAGCTGTTGCAGACAATCACTCTGGTAACTATGCAACACTTCTACCACACGTTTAGCAATTCGACCATAGAATCAAAGAACTTACGGTTAACCTATCTTCAGAAAGATATGGTGCTGAGTACTTCGTTGACATTTGTTACAGAGCAACTCAGATCGATTTTGGTAACAAGAAGCCGAAATACAAGTTTGAAAGAAAGGTAACTGTTACAGACCTTAAGAGTCCAAATGACTACACTGGTGACAAGTTCCCACGCTATGGTGATGTATGGGCAAACCAAACATACCAAGAACTTGCTAACTTAAAAGTTAAGTCAGAAATCTTCTGTGTTGATAAAGGTTACGGTGGTCACTACTCTCTTGGATTTGCTAAGAAAGATCTTTCCGTAAACGATATTGCAGATTTCACAGATATCTTCAACAAAAGCGACCTTAAGGGTTGTATGGTTAGATACACTTTCAAAGAAAAAACACGTGGTAGAGATCCAATCGATACAGTAAGAAGATGGAAGCTACATGGTGCAAATATCTGTACTGATACAGCTATCACATCTAAACACTTATCTTACTAAGAATTAATTTTAAGTACACTGGGCAAGGCTAACGCCTTGCCCTCTTTTCAAAGAAACTATGGGGTGGGGAAATGAAAATACTTATCATAACAATAATTCATGCATTATTTTCAATGGCCTTTGCGTGTAAAGTCAACTCCCTTAATAAAGAGTTAAATATCACCTTCTCACCATTTCAAAGTTCGAAGTTTATTTACAACGAAAAGGGGAACGAACTTAAGGATGGTATCAAATTTGATATAACTGACTGTATACCAACGGCTGCAAACGATGAATATCTTATGATAAGTTTAGGTGTTGAAAATAATATGTTCGATGACAGTGTTCAAACATACAGCATTAATGACATGAACACGATAAATAGCAAAAACACTAAGTATTGTCGAATTGAAGACAAATACAATGATAACTTATCTATTAGCGTTGATTTCTTACACAAGCGCCTACTAAACAGACGAGAATTAATAAGCAAATGTACAGAGCTTAAAATAACAGATTATTCAAAAAAAGGTTTAAACATCTCCCTCAATCAGAATGGATGCATAGTAAATAAAGTCAACAATCACACAGCAATTTTTGAAGGCTACTTTTGTTTTGCAAAACCTTATATTGACTCGAAATTTGAGTTAGACTTCTCTGTAAAAGACGAGTGTCTTAATGAAGAGTTTTATCGAGAACGAGAAATGGAACTTCAAGATGTACTTGCCACTTTAGACTTCTATATTTCCGGAGATGACAGTGGTAGTTCACCAAAACTAAAATTCGTTAAAGACTACAAGCTAAGACTTACTGCAACCGCAGAAGGAATTATTAAGAGTGAGAAAACAGTACTCGAGAATGATCCAAAGTGGCCAATAGAGTGGCATGTTAACAATATAGAAATGGGTAAGATTAAAGTAAGTGGACATGGTAATGAATCAATAAAACTAGATTCTAGTGTTTTCATAAATAACACATGTCAAAAAACATGCGTTAATGGAATATGCTCATCACCATGTAGTTATACTCAACCAGTCGTTGGTGAGTACCTGTTAAGTGAAGTAAAAAAGGATGGTGAAAGAGAATTTATTTCTCTTTGGTATGATGGTGGAATTACACCAAGTAATTGGTCAGGCTTACTCAATGGAGCAGGACAACTACTACCAAAGAATACTTTCAAAGAAGGTGCTGTATATGAGTTAGAAATCAATTTAGAAGATCAAGAGTTTTACTACCTCATGTTTAAAAATAGTATCACGAGTAGACTAAAACTAAATAATAAAACGATCCCTGAAATCGATAGAGAAGCAGGTGCGCTTAGAGCACTAAACGAATTCAACAGTATTGAAGTACTTCAATCACTTCCTGAATTTCCTGTCTTCGACTATTTAAGATTCACAGGTAATACACATGTGGCAGTTAAGAATAGTGTTAATTCAATTAGCCGAGTATTTAAAGACTTTTTGTGGCCACCATATATACAGAGATACTGTCATAATAAAAAATGTATAAATACTAAAGATCACCAACTTACACTAAAGGTACAATTCAAAGTATCCAAGGATGAAGATAGATTTAAAGTGGAGTATTTGACATACAAAAAATTATCAAACGTACAAGGGAACAAATTAATCGAAGCTTATGAACCACCATTTTCAACATGTATGAAACCAGGAACTGACCATAGTGACGACGATGACTGGGATGATAACGATGGCATTGGTGACATAGACTTTTAACAGCATGGAATTGAGGAGAACAAAGATGAAAAGATTACTGTTAGTATTTTTAATTATGACATCATCTGTTTATGCAAATGATGTCGACAACATGTTTGGAGGCGGAGAGGATCAATTTGAATTTGAAAAATTCTCTAATGAAGAGATTTTGCTACGAATTGAAGAGGATATTAAGGTTTCATGTCGTAAAGGTGAATGTACTCTCTTTTCAAATGAGAATAAGTTTGCTGGTTTTGAAGTTGGCTTCAATATCGGTGAAGGAATGAATCAACAAGCAGGAAGTGGAGTAAATATCTATACAGGAGGTTACGGTGGCCAAATCAGTGGAGAATACTGGGGAGTTAACGTTAGATACTACAACGGTAAATGTACTCAACGTATTAAGGTACCTAGGTCTGTTTATATTGCTATTAACCGTTATATGTATGGTCTACTTGACACAGATGGTAATACACGCCGTGGCTTCACTCCTGCTGATGAAGCAATGATCCTTTTCTATACAACGATCATAGGAAGAGCAAGTGGCTGTACAGCAAATAATGGAAGCTAAATTAATTAAGCTTTTCTTTAATTGTTAAAAAAGATTCAAAATTATAAAACCTCTCTATGTTGAGAGGTTTTTTATTTCTATTCTTAATTACTTTTACGGCCTATGCGAAAATCAAATGGCATGATTGGCAACATCAAGAGTTATATGACTTGATTACGCCACTAACAACAATCGACTTAAACAACCGTGCCTCCTGCGCAATCGATTCTAAGAAACCCACAACATCAATGTTTGTTTTCTTAAATAATACAATACCTGCTAAAGCAGCATATCGTCTCGCAAATCGTACTGGTCAAGACAAAACAAAAGTCATTAAAGAGCTAATTAGAGATTATCGAAATAAGGTAACGCGCCTTCTCTATGAAATTCATCAAAAACTCATTCATCAAGAAATTCCACTCCTACCCTACCTAGATAGTGAAAACAATATTCCTGTCAAATATCAAAAGATCTTAAAAGAGTGTTATGGCAAACTAGAGTGTCCAAAGCTCAATAATTACATGGATGCACTATGGACAAGCTCACATAAGTTAAAACATCGACTATATGATAGCTTTGAAGATAGTAATTATATTCAGAAAAAATATGTCAAAGAAAATGAAACATTTAAGTGTATTAGAATAAAAAAGTTTGGCCCACTACAAGCAAATCTTTTTGGCCAAAAGCCTTCTGTTCAAGACCTTAACCGTATCGCACAAGAGTTACTAGACCTAGACGAAAGAGTAACTGATTGTCGACTAGAAGATATCGACCAGATTGATAACCTACAAGTATCTGGCTACCAGTTTGATATAGAAGGAATAAAAAAGAGGTATTGGGAGAAAAAAATTGGGTTTGATTACTGGAACTCGATGAAACTCTACTTCGCTTGGGCAATGAAAAACTTGAAAGTTGAGAACTCTAAATACGAACAAATTATTAGAAATTCGAATACCCAAGACTATATACTGTTTTCACCTAGTGGATGTAAGAGTGACATCATTCCTGCTTGTAATAACAAAAGACTCGCAGAAAACTCATTTAGAGAGTTCTCCCGTAAGAATTTTGAGAAGGATGCTCTTGAACTCGACATCTTGTCCCCTATATCTGAAGGGGTTCAAAATGATCTTCTAAAAGATCCATTTACGAGTGTTAATCAGGATATTCTCGATATCGCCTCGTATAACGATGCTGATAAATGGATAGAACATATATTCAAAAATCAAACTCAAACTAAGAACTACGTTAAAAATAAACTCATTGATTCATTAACTTTCTTCTCCCTTGTGAGAAATCGTCTTAAGCCAGAAGAAGTTAAAGAACAGCTCGCATTTTATTTTAGGAACTTAGATGGTAATACGATCAAAAATGATCTTTATTACCTATGTGCGGAAACTTCTGTTATTTCGGATGACATCTTTAGTTTCACAAAGAAACATATCGAAGGCCTTAAAGGAACAGATCTTATCGACAACCTTGACCTTATTTTTTCAAAGAAGCCTTATGATGATGTTATCGATTATTATAAGTCCCTAATGGATGAAACTCGTGCCTACTGTAAAAGCCTAGATCAAAAAAACATTTGGAATGGTGAATTTGATATCGAGCTTGAGGGCTTTCATCAGTGGTATATAGATAAGACCAGAGCAGCAAAAACTTTTGAAACATTTCCAGAACAACACTACGAGAGTGACGCGCTCTCGCAAGATTTTATAACTTATGAGAATGGAGACATCATTTGTCGTTCAATAAGTCACTGTTTAAGAAAGTCTATTATCAATATTATAGAAACGTCTCGCGCTAGTTACTACGGGGACCTTTTCTGGAAGGCAAAGTTCTCACAAGCTTCAGCAGATTTAATTAACCCCTACGCAGATCGAGTCTCTTGCAAGGTATATGATCCTTACTTTAAAACAAAGCAAGTCATGACTCAATTTGTGTCAGATATTGGTCAGGGATTAATGAGTTTTTTCACTCCTGGTGTTCTTTATACAAGAGTGAGCTTAACACCTGGCTACGTTACTTCCTTTAATAAGATGATAAAAGATGGGCAAATAGAATTTAATAAAGACTATGAAAAATCAAAAGTTAACGTTGAGCTAATTACTGAATTTGGGCCATTGATTGGAGTTCCTTGTGCACTATCAATTACAGGGAGCACTAAGAGCCCGACGAATTTATATCATTTCAGAGGTATCTCTGTTGGTGCTTGCTTTGATCGTGGCGGTGGTGACATAATCGCAAATAGTGGATCTGATGTATCTTCTACAGATCCTAATCGACGAGCTGCATGTGCTGCATGTCGAATCAACTTTGAAGGCATATCTAACACACTCACCTACTTTAATTCTAAACTCGGTCCATTCTTCTATGTGGCAAGGGCACTTTACAGTTTATATAAGGGCCTAACTGATTTTGATAATATCCCTAGAAGATGGGAGCTAGACTTAGAAAAACTTAAAACCACATATCAACGTTTTGGTGAGATTCCCAAGAGATGCCGTTCGACTCTTTTAAATGGAAACCACTGTTTAAGTAATCAAGAGGAGAAACTAGCTGTAGAGGCAGTTCTTGAGAAAAATTTAACTATATTCGCTTCGAAGAGAGTTGTTAATGGTTACAAATTTAAAGTCAGAGAATGTAAAAATGATTTAACTGTTAGAGTAGAGCAAAATTTTGCGAGGTTATTTTCATCATGCGACCAATAATACTATTATTTCTCTTACCAATTATTAGCACTTATGCATTAAGTGTTAATATTATTTGGACACCAGGCTTTACAAAAGAGCTACACCTAGAGTGTTCTAATATAGGTTGCCTTGATGGACAAAGTTCAGACATAATTGAAGAAGCTATTTGTGATGAATGTTTTTCTGACTCAGTCAACTCTACATTTATATTCAACAATATAACAACCTACCTGCATCCAAATGAATTGATAACTCTTGATGAGTTTATCACTTACCTTTACACAGCGGACTTTATTTCAATCAACTACAACTCTCCCTATGATCTTGTTTCAAGTCGCTCTATGGAAATTAAGAAATTACTCTATAAAGATTTGTGCCCGAATAAGCACGATGCAATTATATTTTTTAAAAGAGGATATGCTGATACATTTTCCTCCCCAGAGCTTATTTACTGTGGAGAGGAAATATATACTGCACAATTATTTTAGATCGTACCAGTTAACACCAAATGCAGGATCGACTTTTAGTGGAACTTTTAATTCGACAACGTTTTCCATACCTTCTTTAATAAGAGTCTTCATCTCATCAAGCTCTGACTCAAGAACATCAAAAATAAGCTCATCGTGTACCTGAAGAATCATTTTAGACTTAAGGCCACGTTTCTTCATTTCTGCATCGATATTAATCATTGCACATTTAATGATATCAGCCGCTGTTCCCTGAATAGGTGAATTAATGGCCATACGCTCGGCATTGGCCTTCACTGTTCGATTATTAGAATGAATGTCAGGAAGGAATCTCTTTCTTCCATACATTGTAATTGAATAACCTGTTTTCTCAGCATCTTCCTTAAGCCCATCTAAGAAGCCTTTGATCTTTGAGAATCTCTCAAAGTATTTTTCAATATACGCCTTAGCATCTTTTCTTGAAATTTTAAGGGCCGAAGCTAAACCAAATGAAGACTGTCCATACATAAGGCCAAAGTTTACTGCCTTAGCTTTTGAACGCTCATCACTTGTAACTTCCTCAAGGGCAATGCCGTTAATTTCACTTGCCGTTTGCGCGTGAATATCTTTGTCTTCATTGAATGCCTTAATCATTGTTGGATCTTCACTATAGTGAGCAAGGATTCTAAGTTCAACTTGTGAATAATCGGCAGCTAAAAGTAAGTTACCAGGTGTAGCTATAAATGCCTTTCTCACAAGTCGTCCCGTTTCGGAACGAATTGGAATATTTTGAAGGTTTGGGTTCACACTTGAAAGTCGGCCAGTTTGAGCAACGTGCTGATTAAAGCTTGTATGAACCTTTCCTGTTTTAGCATTTACAATTTCAGGAAGGGCCTTCACATATGTTGAAAGAATCTTTCCTAATTCACGATACTGTAGAATTAAGCCTGGGACCTCGTTAATATTTTTTGAATCAAGCTCCTCTAGTACAGATGAATCTGTTGAGTAACCTGTCTTCGTCTTTTTAACAACAGGGAATGATAATTCATTAAATAAGAACTCCCCTACTTGTTTTGGTGAATTCAAATTAATTGTGTCATTCATTGAATATGAATCAACTTTCTTTTGAATTTTATCTAAAGACTCTTGCAGATCTTTTGCCATTTCATAAAGGTATTCTTTATTTAAGTGTACACCTTCAAACTCCATTTCAGCTAATATTGAAATTAGCTTGTTATCTATATCTTCATATACACTAACAAGTTCTTTTTCTTTAAGTTCTTCTTTTAGCTGATTTGCAAGCCTAAAGACTGCGATCGATCTTAGCCCAGAATAAGAAGCCTTATCTTCACTCGTTTCAAGTGAGGTAATGAAAGGAGTCTTCTTATCAAGAGTCGTTACTTTTACATTTACATTAGATGCGATAACTTCAAGATTATGTCTTGTACTTGGGCTTACATTATAGTGGGCCAAAGTGACATCAAAATTCTTGGCCCTAAAAACTAGTCCACGTCGAAGTAAGTGAGAATAGTCACGTTTCGAATGCTCGCTATATACCTCTATCGACTCATTACCCCATATTAACTCTAGTAATTCTTTTTCATTAGAATCATTCACTTCGACAAAGAATGAATTGTTATCATCAAATGAAATACTTAAACCTACAAGATTACGAGCATGAATATCTTCACTATCAAACTCAGTTTGGACCGCAAGGGCCGCTTGATCTTTAAGAATCGCTTTTAATTCTTCAAGAGTCGTAACCTTGTGCTCAAATGGAGATGTCAGCTCTTCACCTTCTCCTTCATCGCCATTAGCAATAGAAAGTTGGTATTTTAGATCTTCCATTCTCTTAATCATTGAATTCATACCAAGATCTTTTAAAAATGTCAGAAGCTCCTCTGAAGGATAGAATCTAATCTCAGAATCCTCTGCCTGACATTCTAAATCAATATCTGTAACAATTTTAATTAATTCTTTCGAAAGCTTCGCATCCTCAACATGTTCAGTAAAAGCAGTTGTTAATTTCTTACCTTTAAATGTATCTGAAACTTCAAAACATTTCTCAAGAGTATCGTGCTCGGCAAGTAACTTTGCAGCTCCCTTTGCACCAATACCACGCATACCTGGAATATTATCAGAAGTGTCCCCAACCATTGATAAGTAATCTACGATCTGATCAGGGCGTACCCCCATCTTTTCAAAGACACCTTTCTCATCATAAGTAACATCCTTCATCGTATCGAGCATCTTAATATTGTCACCAACAAATTGCATAAGGTCCTTATCTCCTGAGGCAATTAGGATTTCATCAAAGTCATCTTTCCATTGAATAACAGTTGACCCAATAATATCGTCGGCCTCATATGTTTCATTTGCAACATTGAGAAGCCCCATCTTGTCGATAAGTTCTTTAATAAGTGCAAACTGAGGAACAAGCTCTTCAGGTGGTTCAGAACGATTGGCCTTATACTGATCATAAAGCTCATTTCTAAAAGAGCCGCCCGAAGTATCTCGAGCAAGAAGCATATGTGTTGGCCTATAATTGGCCATAATTTTTAATAACATTGAAAGTACACCATAAGTAGCATTAACTGGTGTTCCATCCGGAGCATTCATTGAACGAATTGCAAAAAATGCACGGAATATAAAATTACTGACGTCGACGACGATTAATCTTTTCTTTGACATAAAATCTCCAATTTATGCTATAAATCTAGCCAATTATGTTGAATCTGTTAATGATTAATATGGAGAATCGACCATGGACAATGCACAAAAGATTGAGATTTATAATAGAGTAAAGCGTGATATCTTTGCTATTTGTGAGGGCGAAAGTAGCACTATCGCAAAAATGGCCACAATTTCTTGTGTTTTAAAACAAGCATTTTCACATTATTACTGGTGTGGGTTCTACATGGTTGACCCAAATAAGGAACAAGAGCTTGTCGTTGGCCCATACCAAGGAACGCTTGGTTGTCTTCGCATCCCTTTTGGTAAGGGGGTTTGCGGAACTGCTGCTCAACTTCTTGAAACACAAATCGTTGAAGATGTTCATGCAATTGCCAACCACATCACTTGTGACCCAAAGAGTCAGTCAGAGATTGTTATTCCGGTAATTGAAAATAAAAAATTAATTGCAGTTCTTGATGTTGATAGCGATAGACTTGCAAGCTTCAATGAAATTGATAAATCTAATTTAGAAGAGATTATCAATACTATTTTTCTTAATTAAGCCTGCGATCCTTGGTCTTCAAACCAATTTGTTTTACGCTTCTTAATTGCAAGCATCGTATCATCGTTTGCCATAACAGTTGTGTCGGCCATAACGTCACCTAACCTATGGCCTGAGTCTAACTTATAAAGAAGATATAACTCAATCCCAACAATTGGAATCCCTACTATTACTGCCATAAACCAACCAGCGACAGGGATAATGGCAAACACTAATGGAATAATAAAAGGCAGATTTCTAATAAAGCTTTGCTTAAGAGAACAAGGTGATCCATCAACTAAAGAAATGACCCTAAAGCCGATAAACTTCTTACCAACAGACTGTCCATTTTGAATTGAGTCAGCAAAAGTTAGATAGACGATCGAAAGAAGAATACCAATTGGATACAAGAATAGAGACAAGACAACGACAATAAAAAGGTCAATTGCCTTTGCGAGTATGCGTGAATAACGTGCAACCTTAATGGCCGACTTTAAAAGGTACTTTCTATCCATACAATTATCTTATCCTATGAATTTTATTAGAAAACAAGGCATTTTTTGCACCTAGTCCAAACAATAGATATTAACTAAAGAAATGCTTAACTTCTCTATCAGTCAATAGACTTTGATTAATAGCCAAAAATAGGATTTTAATATATAACTTTAGACTGAGACTAAATAGAGCACATACGCTCTGGAGGATAATTATATGAGTACTGTTGGTAAAACTGACGTAACAAACTTTGAATCTGATGTACTAAAAAGCGCGAAGCCAGTTCTAGTAGACTTCTGGGCAGAGTGGTGTGGACCTTGTAAAACTCTTGGGCCAGTACTTGATGAAGTGGCATCAGAAATTGGTGAAACTGCAACAATCTTAAAAGTGAACGTTGATGATAACGGTGAACTTGCTCAACAATACGGAATTAGAGGGATCCCAACAATGATCTTCTTTAAAGACGGTCAAGCAAGTAAAACTCTTGTTGGTGTTCAAACTAAAGAAGAAATTAAGAAGTCTTTAGAAGAACTTATGTAATAAAAGCCTCTACGATAGAGGCTTTTCTTTTTTGAGAAGGAATTTATGTCAAACTTTATTTCCCACGCATTTAATCACGCCCAAGAAACTCTAACTAAATTTATCGCAAATGAAGAAAACTTCGCCACTATGGAGAAAGCGATAAACGAAATGGTTACGGCCATTAAAAATGGAGGACGTGTCATTAGCTGTGGAAATGGTGGTTCAATGTGCGATGCTATGCACTTCGCAGAAGAACTAACAGGACGTTTTCGTAAAGATCGCCCGGCAATGCCAGCTATTGCTATCGCCGACTCTTCTCATATCACATGTGTGGCCAATGACTATGGTTTTGAATATATCTTTTCAAAATATGTTGAGGCCCATGGACACAAAGGAGATGTCCTTCTTGCCATCTCAACTTCAGGTAATTCACCAAATTGCCTTGAGGCCGTAAAATCTGCTCATGAAAAAGGGATGAAAGTAGTCGGTCTTCTTGGAAAAGGCGGTGGAAAGATGAAAGATCTTGTGGACTTCCCTATCGTTATTGAAGCAGATCTTTCTGATCGCATTCAAGAAATGCATATTAAAATTATTCATACGTTCATAGAGGGAATTGAGCGCCAAGTTTTCCCTCAAAATTACTAAAGAATTACGAGTAAGAATCGGCAGTTTATTCCAAGTCTTTAAAATCAAGTGCTTGACGCGAATATGAGTTAAAATATTCTTAAGTTAGTACATAATTTTAAGGAGCTATAAATGGAAGGCACAGCTGTATCATCGGTAAACACGATCGCTGCTTTTTTTCAAAACGGTGGAATCTTCATGTGGATCATTCTCTTTATTTGGGCAGTAGGTCTGGCCATTGGATTAGAAAGATTCTTTAAACTAAGCTTTAAATTTGATGTTGATGGGGCTTCATTTATGAATGAACTTCGTCGCTATATTATGGCAAATGATGTTGAAGGTGCCTCGCGTGTATGTTCAGGATCAAGCGCTGCTCTACCAAAGGTATTAAGAAGTGGACTTGAAAGAGCTTCTGCTAAACCAGAGCAAATTCAAAATGCAATCGATGCTACAGCTTTAGAAGTTATTCCAAAAGTTGAACTAAGACTTAACTACTTACAGCTAATTGCAAATATCTCAACACTATTTGGACTACTAGGAACAATTCAAGGTCTAATCGCTTCATTTGCGGCCGTTGCTGCTGCAGACCCTACACAAAAAGCAGAGCTTCTTGCAAAAGGTATTTCACAAGCGATGAACACAACATTCCTTGGTCTACTTGTTGCAATCACTATTATGATCATTCACGCTTTCCTAAGTTCAAAGTCAGAAAAGATCATCAATGAGATCGATGAGTATTCAGTTAAGTTAATGGACATCTTAAATACAGAAGAAAGTAAGTAATTATGTATAGAAAACCGAGTCGAAAATATAAGAATAAGAAAGTTGAGAGACTGAATCTAATTCCAATTTTAGATTCGGTCTTTATCTTTATCTTCTTTCTTTTAATGTCTGCAAACTTTGTGAGAATTTACGAGATTGGATCTGATGTTCCTATCATTTCTAACTCTACTCCCCCAAAGAAGAAAAAAGAAAGATTAGACCTAACTCTAAAGATTAACACAAGTAGTATTACTCTTCACTCTGGCCCGAATGAGAGACGTATTTTCACGGCCGGAAAAACAGCTGAAGGAGAATATGATCTATTCAAATTAAGAGAAAAGTTAATTGACCTTAAGAAGAGATATGTCGATGAGAAAGAAGTTATCTTCATCCCAAATGCAAATATCTCTTACGAAGAACTAATTAAAATTATGGATGCTGTTCGCGATATTAAGAAAACAGATCCAGAAGTTTGGACAAAGAGAGATGGGCAGGACGTAAAAGTTCTTGAGCTCTTTAACAATATTATTTTTGGCGATACACAATCGTAGAAATAAAGAATCAGGTTTATTATGAGAAATCGTTCAATTAGAAATAGAGGAATCAGAAGAAAGAAGGAACCCTTTGATATAGATATCACTTCCCTTCTCGACATTCTTGTTATTCTTCTTGTATTCCTAATTCGCAGTTATGATACAACGGGTGTAATTCTTAATATTCCAAAAGATATTACAATTCCACACTCGGCCTCAAAGTCTATTAATGAGCAAGGTGTTGTTGTTCAAGTTTCGACAAAGATCGTTTGGGTTGATGATAAAGAAGTCCTTAATACTGAAACTTTCAAAGGACAACTCTACTCTCAAGGTGGGAAGCTTATTGTTCCACTATATAACGAGCTCGTTGCAAAGAAGAAAGAAATTGATGATCTTGCAAAGATGACACCTAATGCGAAGAAGTTCTCGGGTATTGTGAATCTCGTTATTGATAAATCTTTGAAGTATAATTATGTTAAGAAACTTATGCATACTGCTGCAGAAGCGGGGTTTCAACAGTATAAATTCGTTGTTTTAGGGCAAGAGTAACATCGTGCGATCAAAGATTGCCCGACGGCAAGCTTTGGCGCACAAATGAATGTGACAGGAGAAAGCTAGCCGCAGGCGCGGCTTTCGGTTATATTAGCTCTAAAAGAATCTCGTTAATGTAACGCCAAACTCATCATCACCATCAAGGACGTACAGTCCTCGATTGTCGGCCTTGGCATCATCACCAATAGTCACTCCACGAAAGTTTAACTTCATCTTCCAAGCATTGTTTAAACGACGCTCATAACTTAAGTAGTATAGAGTCTCCCCTGCTCTTTCAAGGTCAATATAGAGGCCTAACATAAATTCATTAGAATACGCATCGTTTAGAGCTAGACGATGACCAATAAAGAGGTCATTTTGAAAAATCTGAGCTTGGCTTCTCTTATTCTTCCCAACACCTAGAACACGCTGGTATTCAGTATAGAACCCTGAGCTCCAGTTATTATCGTAATTATAAGTATACTCATGACCAATAGACGCTAGTTGATAATTAAAGATTTCTCTTTGCCCACCTGTATAGTCAATAATTGATACTGAATCATTTACGTTAAAGTCTGAATAAAGATATTCAAATTTAAAAGTTTGCTCACCCCAAAAATAAGTAGCAGCGGTACCATAATCAGCAACATCTAGATAATAAGCATTGATATTTCCTGCTAATAGATCAGGTACTGATGCAGCTGCAAAGATAGGTCTAGTACGATCGATATGATCCATTGCAAAGACAGTTAAGTCTAGATCACCAAACTGATGAGCATAGTAAACTGCGAATTGATCAAATTGATTATCTTCATCAGAGTCCGTAATTTTATTGCCTTTAACGACATTTTGCTTCTGAGGACTAAGGCCATCAAAGATTCTCATTTTAGAATCTGGATAGAAACCTTCTTTAAAATATGGCATATAGATAAACTTCATCGTCCCAATACTTGTGTAGTGACTTAGAACAACAGAAGTTTCCCCAAGCTTTTCAAATCGTTCAATATTGCCATCATTGATACGAGAGTTGATGACGTCCACAACATGATATGCTTCTAGACGTGACCACATAAACATATGCTGACCAACTGATGCCTGCCAATTCCCAAAACTTCGTCCTATATTAAACTCATTGAAGTCAACATAGCTATTATCCTGGTACTTCTCATCAGCACGACCAATTAGAGAAAGGTTATACTCCCATCCGCTCCAGTCGCCTCTATCTTCTAGAGCAACTTTAACAAAGGCCAATTCATTTGGCTGATCCTCACCTAAAAGAGTTTGAGCATCATCAATATAACCTCTAAAGTTTAACGAAACCTCTCCTCTACCATCAGCGAGAGAGCTAAGACTTGATAGAGTAAGTGCACCTGTGATTAATCCGTATATTAGTGTTTTCAATTTACTTTAACTTCCTCTTAGTAAGATCATTCTCATTAACGGTCTTACCAATAACTCTATTCTTCCACTTAAAAATCGACTGCTTCTTATTGTTAAGATTTAGCATAAGAATTTTATTAGCACGCCACATCTTTCTCTTACCAACAGTGTAAGATTTGAAGTCATCCATTGTAGAAGTTTTTATATGTTCATTTCTTTTGTTGTAATACTCTGACTTAACTGGTGCTAAATACTTTTGAGAAACATAAAGAACTACCTTAGAGTAAGAACTCTTTGCCTTTGCAACTCTTTCAAGTACCCAAACTTTTTGTCCTCCAACCTTGTCATCTCTTAGATATTTATAATTATATTTTTCAATTGTTTGACCACCGATATCCTCAAACGAGAACTCAGAGCCCATGAACGAGCTTCCTTTTGAGCGTGAGTTAATTTTTTTCACTCTCTTTAAAGACGGAAGATAAAGCCATTGGTCATCATCTTTTTCATTTTTCCATGTCCAAGTAAGTAGCTTAGTTCCCTTAACATCAAGTGGCTTTTTAAACTCCATTAAGCTCTTGTCAACGCCATCAAATTCTCCTGAAGCTCCTAGCATTTCGCGGATAATTTCAACACCACTTGAATCAACTAGGACAAGCTCCATCGTTGATGTGTCACCAATATAACCTTTATTCGCTTGATCCATTTTCCTAGCGATCTCTAGGCCTTTATCATTAGCAAATACAGAAAGTGTTAATAACATTAATAAAAGTTTAACTATCTTCATTAGAAACCTCGTGTTTTTTCGGTATGTTTTCCCATCAGATAGTAGCATTCACAACACAATGATTGAACATTTACTCGTGATAATGACAATGGATTCATTAAATTATTGAAAATATGCCCCTTATTTTACAACAAGGGGCGTTAGCGTTTTTTTATGAACTTAGTAAGCGCTTGAATTTAAGTTAAGTGGTACGTGAACACCAACTTCGGCCCCACCTTTTGGACGTGGGAATTGAATTGTTTTGAGATGGTTAACAACACAATTTTTTACACTTGGCGGAACACCTCGGTCAGCTTTGGCAACACTTGCCTTTGTCACGTTACCAGAGGCACCGATAACAAATTCCATTCCAAGTACTCCAGAAATACCTTTCTGTTGAACATCAAGTTCTTTTTGGTAACAGTATCTAAACTGTGGAACGTTTTCCATCAGAATTCGCATAATATCATTTCGATCCATTGAACCTAAGATTACCTCACGATACGGTACACCAGCAATATAAACTTGTTTCTTTTGAACAAGTCCATCTGTGCCAAATGATGATGAAAGTTTTCCACTCGCCTTACTACTTAATGAACCTACTTCCGCCTTTACATCTGCTTTTTGAACTTGTGCAGAATCACCTGTCGATAGTGCAGAGTTATCATCTGCAAAACTTTCACTTGCGCCAGAGCCAGCTTTAAAAGAGTTTAGAGCTCCGCCCTTGGCCATTAGAGAGTTCATTGAAGAGGTAAAAGATGTTGATTTATAAACATCAACTTTTCCGCGACTTTTTCTATTTGTCGCCAACTTCTTCACCGTTGTTTTCTTATTTGTTGTACGTGCAGGTTTAGATGCTTTCTTTTTCTTTTGTCTTACAACTTGCTTATCATTTGGCTTGCCTTGTCTGGCCTTACCTTTTTTCGGAGTAGACGTAGACTTCTGTCTTGGATCTCCCTTACTCTTTGTCACCTTTCTTGGTTTCTCAACATTAGAGACGGCCTGCTTAACTGGTGCCTTCTTTTCAACTTTCTTTTTAACTTCATTTTTAACAACATTCTTTTTCTTAGTAACACGAAGTTGTTTTGGTCGATAAAGAATTTTTGCGATTCTTTCTGGAACCTTCTCTTTTTCTATTTCTTTATCAACTTTAAAATTCAGCATTCCAGCTGCAAAGACTATAAAGAAAAGAAGACAGAAAACAAGATATTTCCTTAATTCTTTATCACGTCTAAAGATTGGAGCCGTCTTAACAATTGGAGGAGCTTCAGTTCCCCTAATAAAAACTTTTAAATTATCTTTTTCAAAAATATGAATATCATCACGGCGAAGAGAACTTTTAGCATTTTTATTATTTAAGAATGTACGATGCTTAAATCCAGGAATAGTTCCTACTGCAACATCATTCTTTCTAATATCTAGGAGTTCAACTTTTTCCTTCTTGCCTAGATATGGAAACTCAATATCATTCCCACTAGCATTTGAGCCTACTAAGTAGAATTTTCCATCTTTGTGAGGAACATAATCTAGTGAAACAATTTTTCCATTAAAAAGGATAATGACTTCAGCTGCTTCTTTATCAATACTATATTTAAAGATAGGGTAAATTTCATCTGGCTCTTCAAATATATATTCAGAAAATTTTACATTATCATCGATACTTAGAGGATAGTTAACTTGATACTCTTCATCCTTTCTAATTCTCTCATCATTAAATTTTGGCTGCTTTGGTAAGTTCTTCACAACCTCTTGAGGGTGAATTAGTTGTTGAGGAGGGAGTTGTGCAGTCGAATCAAATGTGAACGAATAATTACCTATAGTAATAGTCTCCCCACCTCTAAGTTCAGTTGTAACAATTTCCTCACCATTTACGAGTACAGGTTTTAATGAAGACATACTGTAGATTGATACCTTGTCCGCAAACTCAATAAGACAATGGATATCATCTATACCAGCACCTCTCATTCGTACATCACAAGAGTCACTTGCCCCTAAGATAATACGATTTTTCTGAGGTAGACGAATATCTTTTTTACCTTTTAAATAAAATGATCTTCCTTGATCCACTTCTACTCCCTAGCGTATACGATCCAAACCTTTCATCATTTCAAGATGAAAATTTGGTTTTGAAGGTAATTTATTTTTAAATTGACGAAGGTAGCGACTCGAAACTGTAATTTCACCAGGAGCACCTAATTCTCCATCAACACTAATCTCTTCAAGATTAAATTGTTCAAACTTCTTATATTTATAGACTACTTTTTCCTTAACAGACTTTTGTCCATAAGCTTGAGTAGTAAATAATAACAACATGGCAGACATTAAAACTTTCATCATTACATCTTCCTAATTTGTTGATAGAACGCCTTATCTTTAGAGTTCATATCAGTAGTATCTAAATCGCTTTGAATTGTGATTGCATGCTCACTCTTTAATTGCTTTAAAGAGTAGTAAAGCGCAATCTTAAGACTTGGGATATCAATATAATCGGAGTTCATTTCTTTAAGAATTGTATAAGCATACTTAGGTTTAGCATCAAAAAGGTAAGAATAAACTAATGAATTAATTACATCACGATCATTCTTATTCAGCGAGTAAAGTCGCTTAAGTAATGAAGTCGACTTTGAATACAGTCCATATCTAATGTAAATATTGGCCAGGTTAAACATTGCCGTCTTATTGTTCTTCTTAACAATTAAAACTTGCTTAAAGGCTGCAATGGCCTTCGCATCTTTATCTTCATCTACGTAGACCACACCAATATTATTAATTGCTGGGATATACTTATCGTCTAAAGCAACAGCTTTGTTGAAATATACTTTTGCAAGCCTCTTATTTCCAGACTTATAAGAGCAGATACCTTGTTGATTCCAATATGAAGGATTGGCCTTGTACTTCTCATACATTTGATCGAGTTGAGCAAGTCCTTCTTTCGTATTTCCCATATAACAAAGACCAACAAGTCCCGTTTTATTTGAATCAATTTCTTCTAGTTTATCTAACTTTACTTTGTCTAGAGACTCATCCTCGAGAACATCATCAACGAGGTCATTAATTAAATGATAGTCTGCGTCTGCATTATAGCGAATCTGACTCTTAGGTTTAAAATCTGCGTTTGTAAGATTTTCTATATGCTCACTATCTTCAAGTTGTTGAGTTGTCCCCTTATTCGAAGAAGCACATGAAAACATTAGCAGCATTGAAAGAATAGCTAAATACTTCATTAACGATTCCCCCTTTTATCCATTAAGACAGGCCCTGTCATTGTTGGAAGACCTAGGCCTTGTCGTGACAGACTCCCAAAGTTCTTCGTTAGAACATCGTTCTTATTTATTAAGTTATCTAATTCTCTTTTTAACTGACGTGACTTAGTTGCAAGGTTTACTGAAACATTTGCCATGCTTGCCTTAAAAGATTTCACATATTCAGCAGATTTACCTGTAGGTGAAAAATTTCCAACAGCAGACGAGAATTGATCAAAAGAGTTAATTAAAAGAGAGTAACTCTTAACCATTGCCTCACCTGACCCCATTGCTACGATACCAGCGACCGTTCCCTGGATGCGATCCAAGCGATTAAACTTTAGCTTCATCGTGTTATTAAACTTATTCTCTGGAAAACTAAGTGAGATAGAATTAAAGTTATTAACTTCATTCTCTAACTTATCAACTTCCATTAAAGCGACTTCATCTATTGTTTCAATTGCTAGATTCTTCTTCTTTTTCACTTTATTGTAGATATATCTTAGCTCTCCTGCATAACGTGAACTATTCTTCTGCGACCTAGAAAGCTTCGAAAGTTTACCTACATATTCAGACTTCTTATATAAGCTCTTTGTATAGGCACTTAAACGTTGACGATATATCGCATCGGCCTTACTTAGTAATTTAAAGTCAATATAGTAATCAAAGATTTGTTCATATGATGTTAGTAAAGTTGAGTTCTTGAATCGACACTTAGATTGTTCATCAACAAATCTAACAGCAGCGCTATCTTTTCGAGTAGCAAGTCCCATAACAATATAGTTTTTTAAGAGCCCCTCTTTATTCTTATTTCTAATTGAACATGTTTTTGATAATAACTTCTGCGTAAGGCCCATACCAGCATCAACTCTTTGCCTTAGAAATAATTCACTAATAATACTATTAAATGATTCATAGAACTTAGTAATCTCAGAAAGAAGCATTTCATCAATTGCGCGCTCTAACCATTTTGACATTAAATCAATATTACCTGATTCATAAAAAAGAACAGCAATATTATAAGCAGCATTTCTTTTGGCCTCTGCAGTACTTTCTTTATCTTTATAGATAAAGAGGTATCCTTTTAATGCTGTGACCTTGTCACCTTTTTGATTTGCTTTTTGAATATCTGAAAACTGAGCAACAAGAATAATTTTATTTAAATGAGTAATAAAGCCCCTTCTAAGAGGAATCCCTGTTGACTTTAATTCCCCAACAAAGCTCATAAGATCTGTCTTATTCTTTTGCGACTTATGTAAGTCAACAATTCGACCAATCATTGCCTCATTCTTTGAAATTGCTCTTGGATTTTCTTTGGCGTAAACAAAGAATAATTCCTGTGCCTTTTTAGTATTTTTTTGTTCATCAACATAATAAGAGAATAATTTTTCAACGGCCTTATTCTTTTTAACCTTTGAATCTTCATGCTTAATATATGTTGAAAAAACTTTTTCAAAGTACTTTGATCTAATTGATGCAGATGTTTTTTTATCATTTAGTACGACAATCATACCTGCTAGAGAACGTTTAAAGTATATATTATCCGTCTTATCTGAAGAGATAACCTTGTCATACATAAAGAGTGCTTGCTTATATTCAGCTGCCGCATAGTAAGATTCGCCAGCGTAGAAGAGCGCTCTCTCACTTAAGCTAGAGTCAACTTCTTGCGAAATATAGTAAAGCTCTGCTGCAATTCTTCCCTTAAACCTCATGACTTTTGGGCGTTTCTTATTGTGCGCCATCCCCAATTCTTTTTGAAGATGAGCTGCTCTCTTTGTCACATAAAAAAGCGCTTCTTTTCTTTGTTCAGGATTCAATTTTGTTTTAGTAATTGAACGAGCAAAGACAAGAAAGTTCTTGTTATTGTTATACTTATCGTAAATTTGTAGAAGTTGAACTAAAGACTTCGCCTTATATTCTTCATTCTTCCCATTAAATGCAGACTTAAACATGCTAGCGGCTTGTGAATACTTTTGTTTATCAAGAAGAAACATTCCCATATCGTAGAAGTTTTTCTCAGGAGTTCCTTTTTCATTCTGGTAAAACTGAAGTGCTCTTTTTGTGTCGCCTTTATCAGCATAGAAATAACCTACATCACGTCCGGCCATATCTTTCTTATCAATATACTTTGGACTCTTAGATAGGCTGTGAACTTCTTTCATCTGCTTAATCGCAGTATTCTTCTTTCCTACTCTAAAGTTTGACCAAGCTAGATTGTATAAGTACTTTGTATACCATTTATCATCTTTAATTTTATAGATGACAGTATCGTAGTATCTCTTAGACTTATTAAAGTCCCCTTCTCGATAGTAGATATCACCTAGTGCAAGACGTGATTTTACACCAATTAGGTCATTCTTTGGCGCCGACTTAACGGACTTAACAAATAATGACTTTGCACGATCCATTTGAACATTCTCTAGTTCATTATAAGCTAGAATATAGTAGATATGTGAACGGGCCTTTGCATTTGGTCTCTTTTTTAAGATTGCTAGGCCAATCTGTTGTGCGCGATTGTAGTAAGAGCTAGATTCTGCAAAAAACTTCTTACGATCAATACGCTTCTTAACCTTAATATCTAAATTAAAAAAGTTCTCATTCTCTTGTTCACGAATGATTCGGCCCTTTTCTAAATTAAGCTCGGCCATACGTAAATCGAGCATTGTATCGTTTTTTGAAAATCGTTTCATACGTACAAGCTCTTTAAGCTCCATATCGATTACTGAAACAATACGATCTCTTTTAGTATTAAGTTTGATACCAAAAGAATTAAAACTTATAAGAGTTGCAAATAATAAAACCTTAATCATTTCTGACACTCCGATCGAAGAGCAAATACATAATCACCTAATTCATCTGCCCAAAACTCACCATTGAATGACCAAAAGTATTGTTTTGAGTTTCTCTTAAGGTATTTAATGTCACCCCTTGCGCCCGTATCAGTAATTCCACTATACAAGCGTGCTTTTCTTGCATTTAAAGCTTCAAGTCTTAAATAACTCAAACCTACAAATGATTTTTCTAACTGAGCTGAAGTTAGCTTAAAAACCTTCTTTACATATGACCCTATAAGCTTCTGCTGTAAAAACAGTGAATCTTTTAAGTTTATCGCAAGAATTTTTCTGAGTCTTCTATTTCTAACTTTTTTAATTGATTTAATTTCTCTTAGCCCATCTTTATAACTCTTATAAAGCTGAATGAATGCTGGATCTTTTCTTACATTCTCAAGAAGCTTATTCGTCAATGAATCGTAATACTTCTTCCCATCAACATAACTATTGATAAATTTAAAGTACCACTCAAGTGAATGCTTTTTAGCAAGCATCCTATCAATTACTTGCTTAGACTTATCAAATTCTTTGTAATGATCATCGATGATATTGGACATATCATCATAAAGACATAATTTATAATAACTAAGGGCCTTTAAAACATTAATTTCAGGATTAACTACATAATTTAGAACAGGAGCTTTGTATGTTACAAGCTTACCAAGAGTCCTGTTATAGTCTCCCTTGTAATAACTATTCCAAGCCTCTTCAATTAGTAATTCAGGCCATATATATGATCTTTTATCAATATCAATAAATGCTAGTTCAGAAGCTTCTAGATTTCTTTGCTCATATTTTACTCGAGCAATACCGGCCAAGCAGTAGTCTTGATTAATTTGAAGTTGCCTTGCACGAACTTCGTCATTACTACTTGTTGATTGATCAATACAATTTTCAAATGCACCGACTGCCGCCTTAAAGCTTCTTAGCATCGTAAATGCTACACCTTCAAGGTGTAAGGCAAATGGCTTAACAGGGTGAGCAGCGGGGATAGTTCCGTTTAAAGTTTGTAGTGCTTCCTTGTACTTTCTTCTCTTCAGTTGTTTTTTTGCAAGTAGGTACTTTAGTGTTGGAGAATCTATGTTTTTAAGATAACTTTCCGGAAGTAGAATAAACTGTCTATCTCCTACTTTTGATACAACTTGTTCAAAAAGATACTCAAAATTCTTATTCGTTCTTCCTTTATATGTAACTAAGTACTCTTTCACATAAGGTACTGCTGTATGGTACATCTCTTTATCAATTAATTGTTTAATGATATTTGGATAACGAGTAATGCGGTTTTTTGATTTCGTTAAATCGGTCCATATTGACTCAAGAGCGTAAGCCTGACCCAATATTAGAAATGTTATAAGCGCTTTTTTAAACACAATAGCTTCCTTTATAAGTCAAACTGAACAGCGAAAGTTAGATCAATATTTGAATATAGTTGGTCACTTTCTGAACCTGACTCCCTTGCAGGTGCTGCTTGATATAGGATTCCGTTTATATCTGCTCTAATACTCCAAGATTGATTAATATAGAACTTAGTTGATACATCCCACATTAGTCCTGTGTGAGATTCGTCAATCGTTAGACCTGGGTTTGGTGAACCTGCCCTAACTTCTGGGCCGTTATTTGTTTCGTTAAGTTTTGCGAAACCTAGACCAAAGATCCAATCAACGTATAAAATAGTATTGAATGTATTTATTTTAGAATAAAAAGGTGCCCAAGTTGCCATAGCACCAATATAGTCATTTACAATTCTTCTAAACGGAATGGAGCCACTACCTCCACCATTACTATTTCTAACTGAAGCGGCCGTATCATTTTCTTCACCTGAATTTGAAGAGTAGATAAACTCGGCTCCAAGTTCTTCACTAAAAAAATAACCCGCTCTTAACTGCATTGAGGTTGAGTCAACGAATGCACCTGAAAGAGTCTTGCCGAATCCTCCACTCACAAAGAAGCGTTGCTGTTTTTTGAACTTACGATTTTGAAGTACATAAATTTCTTTATCTTTATCAAGCCATGAAAAATTGTAGAGATCACTTTCTGCTGCGAAAGTTTTAATCGTCATAAAAGTTAAAAATAATACAAAGATCATCCTAATCATTATAGCGTCCTGCCTTTCAAATAGTTGGATTTACAGAGATTATTTTAACATAAGATGTTAACTACAATTTAAGTCGCTTATTGGTGGCATAAATTTCCATACGTGCATGATGAACAGTGTGGAATTCTTTTTCCGACTAAGTCAGTAAGGTTTCTCCATGTCGCAAATAGGTCACTCTCAAGATCTGCTACTGAAACTTCCTCTTCAATTACGCATTTTTGGTCGAGTGCGAGGACCTTTAACTTAATTTTTTCAGTAACTTGCTCACCAACTAATACTAGACCAAGTGCATAGGTCTTTAACTGAAAGAAATATGATCGCAACTTATCATCATCTATTAATCCTGACTTAAAGTCCCAAATTTCAACTACCTGACCATTTTGATAAACTAGGCCATCAATAATTCCTGTTATCATTTGACCAAAGAAAGAAAATTTTATTTGGTGTTCACTTAAAATTTTATCATGAGATGTTTTCTTAATTTCATCTCCTACCCAACCGACAATTTCAACTTCATTACTATTATTGAATTTTAGATCACGACCTTTAATTAAATTTTCGACTAAAAAGTGTAATCGATTTCCACGATCAACATCAGAGATACCTTGAGTATGTGGTAGATCAATTTCTTTTTCTTTTGCAAACTCTTTAAGATCATCTTCTAGTTTTAACACTTGATTTAAGTAAAATTTCCTAGAGCAAAGAGCAAGTTCCGATAACTTTGTAACTGAAAGTTCAGAGATTAGGCCAATATCCACTCTATTTTCAATATTCTTAATTCCTAAAGGATCTAGAAAATAAATTGGTGGTCTCGTAGTTTCAGTAACAGTGTATTCTAAATCGAAGTTCTCAAGAGAAACTGCCTTCATTTGATAATTTCGAAGTGGGACAATCCAACTATTATCTGAGTGCTTAACATCATCACCATTAATACTAATATCAAAATATTCAATATTTTCTACGGCCCTAGTGCAAGCAACATAGAAAAGTCTTTTCGATTCTGAAAATTCTTTTTGTTTCTTTATTAACTTCTCTAAAATTAAGTTAGGTGATGAGTTTAATTTCTTACTATTGATATCAGCACTCCAAGATAGTGCACCAGGAAGTGCACCAAACTTTGATTTATCCACAACAGTACGCCCATTTGTGTGAATACCACCTAAAACAATCGTATCAAACTCTAATCCTTTAGAAGCGTGAGTCGTCATAATTCTCACTTTTGGTTGAGAAAGATAAGAGAAGCTTGCACTATAGGAGTCTTTTTCTAGAGATTTAAGAATTTTATATATTTGATCAATATCCCCTTTTGCACCACCAATAATTCCATTAATTTTTTCGGAGTTATTTTTGTAAGCAGAACTTGATAGGCCTAGGTCAAAAACAAATGACCAAAACGCGTATTCAATATTACTATTGAGATAAGTATCTTTCACCTTAATCAAGTCTAATATATCCATACTTTGATATGATTCATAGTAGTGGCCACAAACCCCTTCAATTATGAAATTATAATATCGAGCTATTGCTTTAAGCCTTTTTTCGTCAGCACCTTCCTTAACACCTTCTATTAAGAAATTCACAAATGCCTTAAATATAATAACAAGTGGATCTTCCCCGTACGGAATTTTAACTTGGGCCACAAATGGAATTGACGCCGACATAAGATTAGAAATTAGCTGTTTCGAGGGCGCAAGAGTACGATACAATATACATATCTCTTCACTAGGATTTTCACTTTGCTTACGTTTAATTAACTCACAAATTGCAGAGGCTTCAATATTATCATATACAGTGGAAGACTTCTTTTCTAATTCAAGCTCTAGATCTACTTTGTGACACTTCACAGTTCCTAAACCTGCTTCTTTTACATCTGGGTAGCTTTGATAATCCACTTTCACACTATACTTATCATGACCTTGATACTTTTCCCCTAGGCCAAAAATTGTTTCAAAGAACTGGTTATTAAAGTTTACGACCGTTTCTTCAGAACGATAGTTATTAGACATATAGAGATTCTGAGGAATTACTCGTTCTGTTTGGTTAAAGACTGCAATTTCTCCACCTCTAAATCCGTAAATGGCCTGTTTTCGATCTCCAACACACATTAAGCGATTAAATTCTTCACCAATAACATGTTTTATAATCTGATACTGTCCGGGAGAGGTATCCTGATACTCATCAACAATAATATAATCAAAATTTTCTTGGCATAGCCTACGCGATTCTTCGCTCTCCTCTAACGACTTAAGAGTTAAGTATTCAATATCTGAAAAATCAATTCCAGGGTAATTATAATAATGTTCTTCAATATAATTAAATAACTCTTTATATAGAGTTAGCCACTCACGGTATATTTCTTTATGCTCAAAGAAGGCATCGTAGTTTTCAGATTCCTTATCATAGAACTTTAATAGAGAGTTACATTGATCAATAAGCTCTCCAACCTCTAACGGTATTCCTTTCGATTTTCGAGGCTTATTAGACTTATAGATTTCACAAAAACGTTTTATATTTTCCCAACTATAATTTTTAGACAAGAAAAAAGATTCAGATGCATTAAGGTGCTTCCACCAAGCTTTCTTGCTATGCTCATCAGAGTATGTATCGCTTGAATAGTGGTTACTAAAGACTTCATTACAACCAAGTAGACCTAATATATTATCGAAATATTCACCCTCATTGAATGAGACATCACTTACATCGATACTTGACCATTCATACCTTAGTTCAGGGCTTGCAAATACAAATTGCATCGAACTTACAAGCGCATCAATATTCTTTAAGAATATTTCAATCTTTTGTTCTTTCAAGTTACGTGCGAACCATTGTTTGGTTAGTTCTTCAATTTTTACATTTATTTTGAAACGATCAACAATATCAAGATTGGCCGGTGCTCCAAAAATATAACCACGTTTAATTAATTTCAAACAAAAACTATGAATAGTTGAAATACCAAGTGACTCAAGAGCTTCATCAATTATTTTTTTCTTAGTGCTATCATTCACACTTGAGAAGCGATCAAACATACGAGACTGTAACTCTCCGGCCGCTTCTTTTGTAAACGTCATCACTACAATCTTAGAGAGGTATGACTTAAGCTGTCCTAAAATGTCAGTATTACCAGCTTCGAAAAGAGCATCGTATTTCTTCTCAATTAAATATGCTAAGTGTTCAATAATAACTCTAGTCTTACCAGAACCTGCTCCAGCATTAAGAAGTACACCACCATTATGCATAACTGCTTTTTCTTGTTCTGAATTTAATTGAATGGCCATTATTTATCTCCACCTTTTGCACAAATTGGATTTGCAACGCAGAAGGTACATATACTAGAGTTCAGGGGATTTGCCGGCCATGACTCGGCTTTTCTCATTGAAACCATTGTTTCACTCATAAACTCATTAAACTCTTCTTTATTATAACTTTCTATTCTATTTGTTCTTGAATGGAATTCATTAAAAAACTTTTCTTCACCTAGAAATATTGAATCTTTTAAATTTTCAAGACAAAGGTAGCCTCCACCTTTTAAGTGGTGCTCTATGCCCCAAGCCTCAAAATAGGCAAGAAGCTGAATTTTTCGAAATTCATTAATATCTGTTTTTGACGGAATAGCACCTCCAGATGTCTTGAAGTCATAAATATAATAATCACTTCCATCTTTAATAACTAAGTCGATTGATCCCTTATAGCTTTCGTTTACTTTTGAGATATCTCTTTCAAAAAAGAACTCTACATTTTTTTCATTTTTAATCTCAAGTAGTTTATAAATAATTCCACTACAGTAAGATTCAACAGAGAGCTTTAAGCTTTCTATATCAATTTTTTCGGGAAGTAGTGACTTCTCATCAATAAATCGTTTGAAGGTATTAGAAATTAGCTCCTTAAGTATTCCTCGATCATAATGTTCATGTAATTCTAAGTACGACTCGATAACACTGTGATTAATTGTTCCAATATAGCGACGATCAATAAAGGCCGAAGAAGAAACATCGAGATCAACACGTTGGGCGTACTTTAGATGCCATTTTTTTGGACAATCAATATATGTCTGAATAAAAGATGGTGATAGTTTCTCAGGGACAGTAGCTTTTTGGTCATAAACCGTTTCAAAACTCTTTCTTTTACTTCCATCCATGTGTTCTGGGTTTAGTTCAACACCCTCAAATAAGTTTTCAGCTATCGAACTCCCATGAGTTAAACCTTCTTCTAATATTAAGCTTCCACCACTCTTTATAAATCGCCTAATTTGATTTCTTAAAATTACAATATCAAGATTCTTACTTTGTAGAGGGCCAAACGCACTAAAAATAACAAGCACGTCATTTGAAAATCGTTGAGAAGAACTTAAGGCACCTAAGTCATCTTTAGAAATATAAAGGTATTGTTGATCAGCATTCTCAAATGTTAATAAATTATCTCTTGTTCCAATTGTACCGGTATCAGTCATTGAAATATTTACGACAGATGTTCTTGGAAGATTTAATCCTAGAACTTCTTTTAAAAGCTTCAAGTCAGCGTTATAGATATTTTCATTCACTGTAGCCTTCTCACTAAAACTAATCACTTCTTTCTTGAAAGCTAGAATCGTTTTAAAGAGCATAAAGCCATTTTCATTCATATGAGATAGAGCAAGCTTATCGAGGAAAGTAATTAGTTCCTCTGCCGTTAGATGACCTTTGTTTAAATTAAGCTGTTCTTGAACTTTTGAAGTAAGTTGATCAACACTAGTAAAGAATAGTGCAAAGTCAGTTTTAAACCTTTTTTGCGCAAGAAGAATTGAGTTCACTTGAGTTAAGTCTAAACCATTAGAAAAACTTAAAATTTGTTTTTCACCTGAGATTAAATCACTTAAATATTCAGCACTTCTTCCAGAAGGTATTGAAATATATTCACTAGATATCCACTCTAACTCTTCTGCCTCTTTTGCTTGTTCAAGCTCAATCCAGTTCGGCCAAAAGATTTTATTATCACATTGATTAAAAACAGATTTCTCAAATGGGACAAAAACACTGGCCACTTTTCCCATCCCTTTTAACATATCAATCTGGTTTGCATTAAGGTGGTCAAAACCAATAAATATATAACCCACATTCTCTTGCGGCCTAAAGCTTTCACTCACTAATTGATAAGATTTTTGTTCATCAACAATATGAAATGTTTCAAGGTAAGTATGAAATCTCATTAAACCTGAAATACAATCTTTTTCAAGTGTGGCCAACTGACTCAACTCTTCGATAAGAGCGCCACTTAAGTCAAATGAGCGAACTTCGGTAAATAGTTCAAAACAAAAGTGAAACTTCTCATAATCATCATTGACGGCAGATTTCCAAAATGTCCAAAGATCAACCATAAGCTCAGACTTTGACAACTTAGCTTGTTCATCAGTTAAACTAATATGATCCGATAGAAACTTAGCAACAGTAATGGTTTCACTATTCTTCGCATGTCCTTTACGAATAAGATAATCGCGATACAAGTCTGAACGCTGCGGCGAAGGACAAATAATTTGCCAGTTATCAATATTTTCATTTTCTACAAATAACTCATCAAAATGATTTTTATATAAATAGAGGTTTAACACGTAATATTAGCCTTTTTAAATGACACTTTAAGTAAAAAACGATATATACAAAAGCGCCTACAAGGAGAATTTTACTGTGATTAAAGAAAGCCGTCTATTCAACTTCATTAATAAAGAGAAAACCTTCGCAATTTCTTTTCTAGAAGGTCAAAAAGTTATCCATGATCTAGCACTTATTCACAGTGTCAATAATCAGGGTTTCGGATTCTTTAGAGATTGTACTCTTTCAATTCTTCCTATAATTAATTTTTTAAAGCCTCAAGAAAATATGGGAATCTTTATTGATTCTGAAAACCCTTACTTTCGCTTTAAGCTAGAGATGAACCAGGCCGGTTTTTTTAGAACTCTAATTCTTCCAGAAGATCTTCCGGCCGTACCAGAGAAAATTAGTGGCAAGCTTAGAACAGCAAAACAATTTCCATATAGTAAAACTCCATATACGAGTATTATCAATGTCGATAATCGCTCTATCAAAGAGCTTATGAATGACTTCTTTGATAAATCTTATCAGATGAAGTCTCAAGTTATTATCAGTGATGACAGTGATCAGGTTATACTTCTCACTAAGCTTCCCGAAGTAAATGTTGATAAAGAAGAGATCGTTGAGTCTGTAAGCTTAAAAGATTATATCAAGCAAAACAAAGAGAACTTCGATAATATTTTCAAACAAGCTCTAAATGAGGATAATGAAATTCAAAAAGCTTTTGAAGAACTCGATTTTGATTTTTTAAAATCAACTGAAATTAAATTTAAGTGTAACTGCTCAAGAGACCGTATGGTCACAGGTGTAGCAGGAGTTGTTCGCTCTAGTGGTTTTGCTGATGTATTTCACAATGATGCTTCAATTGAAACTAAGTGTGATTACTGTAAAACAGCATATCTAATCACAAAAGATGAAGTAAATAGTATTTTAAATCTACACTAAAACGGAAGAGTCGTTTCTTCTGATCGCCAGAAGAAGCGGCCGTTTAAATCCGACTCAAGATAAATTCCACAAAAATTTTCAGCAAGTGCACCATCGGCCCAAACAGGAGACATCAATTGTGATTTCTTATTTGAAGCAATCGGAATTGATTTCCATTTCTTATTAACCTTTCGCCAATCAATAGCCTTTGGAGATACCGAGCTTACAACAATTAAGTAGTCGTTTGTTGTACTAACCTTCTTTCTTACCTGAGCTAAGAAATTATTAAGGTAAGACATATATTTTGCAAACTCCTTTGCATCCTGTTTTTTTAAGATCTCATAAAGATCGTAATCAACAATGTTTACAAATCGACGATTTGAATCATTCATTGAATCAAAGATATGCTCAAAAAGATTCATCGTATTTGAAAAACATTTACCACCACGACAAGACTGGTCTTTGTATATTTCACCAATCTTATACTCAGCTGACTTTTGAAAATGAAAAGACTTTGCTTCATTTACAGTTTTTGCACCTGAAATGAATAAACGAGTATTTTGATAAAAATTTGCATTACACTTATTTATCTTTCCTAAGTTCGGTGCCTTCCCTCGATAGATGACCGAGTTACTATATCCAGAATTAACAAACACATCCCAAAGACTCTTTCTTTGATATTTATCGCATGTTTGATTAGCCAAACCATAACCGTTAATTTGGGCCAGTAGCTGATCCTCAATACTTGGAGTAATTGTCATCATATTATATGACCACATTTTTCCAAAACAGGCGAAGTTTTCTAACTCAGTCTTGGCCGTATAATTTAGATTTTTAAAATGCAGATAACCCATGTGTTCTTCACTTAAACCGGGTATTTGAATAAAGATTAGGTTTTGTGGATAGTTATTAAATGAATGCTTCTTTAAGTTAATCGTATTAACTCTCGAACATGAAAAAAATATTCCGAGAAGTAATAAAAATATTAAGTTTTTTTTATCGTACATCATAATTTCCGACTCATTAAATAGGGATTCTTATGATATATTATCATATATATAAGATTGAAATTATTAAAATTAATATTCATGTTTAAAAAGTAAGCGAGGGAAGAAATGAATCAAACTCTTGATGCTGCCACGCGAGAAATATTTTGGAATATTCCATTCTCGTTTAAGGTTGTCATGTACATCCTATTTTTTGCGGCAGTCTTTGTTATGTTCAAAGGTCTGTATCAAAAAATTCAATTTATCACTGGAAAGAAAGGTGTTGATGCCATTAAAGGCCTAAAAGACCTTCTGCCAGAAAAACTAAACTGGGGAGCATTCTTTAAGACAATGCTTCTAACAGGTAAAGTTCCACGTTTTAGAAATGTTGCACTTTTTCACGGCCTAATCTTTTGGGGATTTGTTATCCTTTGGATTGCCACGGACTTAGTTGCCATTCACGCAGATACTCCTTTTAAAATTTATAAAGGACCTGTTTATATCGTTATCTCTTTCCTAGCTGATATGGCAGGACTTATGGTTCTTGCAGGAATCGGACTTGCTTACAAAAGAAGATATATTGATAAACCTGATTACCTACAAGCAACGAGACCAAAGCAAGAGTTATTTATGTACGCTATGCTAATTTGTCTTGTTGTTCTTGGTTACTTAATTGAAGGTGTAAGGATTATGGGAACTGGTATGCCTGTTGGTGAAGCAACTTGGTCGCCGGTTGGTTGGTTCCTTGCAACAATCTTTTCAGCAATCCCACTTTCAGAACAAACTTGGGCGTACTCATATCGCGCAATGTGGATGGTTCACATGGCAAATACAATGTTATTTGTTGCTGCTTGTGGAACAACAAAGTTCTCACATATCTTCGTACTTCCATTTGCTGCTCTAGTAACTCCACCAAGACGTGGTGCTGTTCTTGAGCCAATGAACTTTGAAGATGAAACAGCTGAAACTTTCGGTCTAGGTAAAATCTCCGAGCTTACTCTTAAGAACAAACTTGACCTTCTTGCATGTGTTGAGTGTGGACGTTGTACACAAGTATGTCCTGCAAATCTTGCGGAGCGACCTCTAGACCCTAAGAAAATCATTACAAAAGCTCGTGACCTTGCTTTTGAAACAGCGGCCAAAGGCGAAACTGATGCAGACTTCTGGGAAAATACAACTTACTCTTCAATCGAGCTAGACTCATGTACGACATGTGGTGCTTGTATGGAAGAGTGTCCAGCAAATATTGAGCACGTTGATATTATTATGGGTGCTAAAAGATACAAAACTCTAACCCTTGGTGAAATTCCTGCAGATGCTGCAACAGCAGTTCAAAAAGTTCAAATTAACGGAAACCCTTGGGGTATCTCTCAAGATGATCGCTTCAAGTGGGCCGATGGTCTTGATGTACCAGTAATCGAAGCAGGCAAGAAAGTTGATTACCTTTACTATGTTGGTTGTGCCGGTTCATACGATGCCTCTAACCAAAAAGTTGTTCAAGATACAGTTAAGCTTCTAAAGAAAGCAGGTGTATCATTTGCCGTTATGGGGAAAACAGAAAAATGTAATGGTGACCCAATCAGACGCTTTGGAGATGAATACTCATTCTTTGAAATTGCGATTGAGAATATTGCTAATATGAGACAATACGACTTCGATAAAGTAGTAACTCACTGTCCACACTGTCTTCATACAATTGGCAAGGAATATGCTAAATTTGATGATGGTGACTTTACAACAGTTCACCACACTGAACTTCTTGCAGACCTACTACGTTCTGGAAAATTAAAGCCAGAAAAGAAAGTTGAAGAAAATCTTACTTTCCACGATCCATGTTACTTAGGTCGTCACCACGGTGAATACAATGCTCCTAGAGAAATTCTTCAGGCAGCTGGTGTTGAGATCAAAGAAATGGATAAGAAAGAAGATACTGCCCTATGCTGCGGAATGGGCGGTGGAAATATGTGGTATGAAGTTGAAGCTGGTACAGATTTAGCTGCTGGACGCCTAGAGCATGTAGGTGAAAAGAAAGTTGATAAATTAGCTACGGCCTGCTCTTTCTGTATGATAAACTTTAAGGGTGGAATTAGCGAAAAAACAGGTACTGAAAACCTTGAGATTGAAGACGTTGCTTCAATCCTTGCAAAAACTATCGATTAAATCAATTATACTAGGCTCAGTTCTAGCTGGGCCTAGCTTTTTTCAAAATCAAATACTTGCCCAAACCACTCAAGAAAATCAAACCAGCCTATTAGAAACATTTGAAGAAAAGTTAAATACTTTTCAAAATGAGATTAATGACAAAATTCTTAACCCTCCAAGTGATAAGGTAGTTTTTAGACAAAACTTTAAAGATGAAGAGGCCATTGAGTTATCAAAGAGGCAATTAAATGCAATCATTCTTTATAGTGAACAAGATTTTACAGAATTATTTCATGTGAATAAGTGCTCAATATATACCCTATTAAAAAATCGTCTAATTAGAATCAACAATCGACCTCTTTTAAATGTAGAAACAACAATTACATCAGGGAGCTCTACTTCAACGGCCCTCGTTCCAATTGATGCCTTCTTGGCGCATTATTATAAGAGCAATTGCCGACTCTCATTTAAGCAATCTCGTCTATTTGAAAAAGGACTATTGAAGGATACTTTCAAAAAGTTAACTCCTAAATTTCCAAAAAATCAAACTCAGTGTCTTAATCAATACAAGGACTTAAAGAGTAACATCAATCTTGACCATATCTGTAGTGCCCCCTACACAATTAAATTAGCAGATAACCTCTCACAAAGATTAAGAGATAATTCACTTAGTATTTCAGAGCGAAGCTATATTAACTCTCTAAGACGACAATCTAAGACCTATACTGATGAGATTAGCGAAAGAGACATTTTATATTTTAAGAATTTTTGTAGTAACTTAAGTCGTGAAGAATTATTTTGTAAAAACTATTCTAAGCAAGATTTTTGGTCATTAATTATAAATAAACAAAAGTCTCCTGATTACATTGAAGTGCGCTGCCGTAATATTTTATCAAAAAACTCAGAAGAAGATAAATTGTCAGAACTAGATTATTTAAAATGTATTTCACTTTTACGAAAAGAACCAAATCGTTGTATGACTCAGGGGCCAGCAATAGGATCAGTCCTCTACCCAATGCCTAGTTGTCATGAGATCTCTGAAACATTAAAGCTTTCGAGACTAAAGAATAATTTCAATGACTGCCCAAGAAATATTGGTAATTTTGCTATCGTAAATGGTTCACGAGTGATTAAGCATTTTGCAACTAATGATATTAAGAGCAAAGACTGCGTTTTCCCATCATACGAGAAAATCTACGGCCTATATCTTGAATCAGATGAAGAAGAAAAGTGGCCACTTCGTATTTGCTATAGTTCTAACAATGGGAAAAAGTGTCTACCTTTTATTCCTGGAAATTCAAAAGAAAATTACAATGCTTTAAATATGGTTGTTGCAAATGCACTATTTCAAACAAAAATAATCTCAAGCAGAATTAAGTGTGAACAAGTTTCTAAAAAGCAATATAACCCGCTTCGCCTTAAGTATAAGGCAGGATGCTGGATTGTTCCACAAGAGCTTGCCTGTCGTTCTGAAAGTTGTAAATACGATGTGATGATTGATAACCGTAAGGCACTTGAGATCTGGAGTGAAGGCTCACTTACCTTTGACTACTTTAAGACAAAGTATAACTCATCTGATGCTGACATTCACAGTAGAATTCTATCTGTTTTGAATATTAAAGAACAAGAAATCAATTCACTTACTTCTTTAAAGTTCTTTTTAGATAACAAAAAGAATGGAATTATTCACGGCCAAGGATGTGCAGAGGATATTTACCCTTCTCACTATCAACTCAGAAAGATCGGGGTTTGTACACCAATGCCATTTATTATTGATGGATACAGTGAAATTAATAATAACACTTACCTAAGCTTTAGAAGTGCCATGGATGATATTAACTCTCCTCGCTCAGTATTGTGGGCGAATGCCTTTACTGCTCTTTCTAGGTATTCAACATTGAGCCCTCTAAAGAATTGGGAGTTATATGGCCTTTACTAATTTCACAAAACTCGTTACTTCATCACTTCTTGCGATAAGTGTGTTTTCGAAGTCAGCACTACTTGAGTTATCCACGAGGCAAAACGTTCACAATCTAAAATATGACGATTTAAATGGAATTACTTTCTACTTAAAAGGAAAGAATGCAATAGCATACTCAGCAAAGAATCGCGCCAACACAGTCTTAGAAAAGAAAACGGATAGTGAATTTGATGTTATTAAGGCATCTGATGATCTCTATATCATTAGCGTTAAAGGTGAACACTACAAAGACTTTTCATACATCTCTGAATCAGAAATATATTTTTATCATATCAAAAAGAATCAATTAGACTTCGTTGGAAAAGGTAGCTACCCAAAATTTCATCATAAAAGTAATTATATCTCTTACACAAAAGAAGACGAAAGTAAGTTATATATTGAAGTCGTAAATATAAAAAACAATCTCGATCGATTTTCAATTCCGCTAATAACAAAAGATATACTTCACCAGAGTGAAGTAGAGATATTTGATGATAGTCTTATCTATTACACAGACAAGAATCTTGAATTTAAAATCAATCTTAATATTTTTAATAATCGTTCTAAGAAAAATTATCTTCTTCACCAGTTCGATAAAGCAAATCAGGTAATCAGCCTAGCGAGTTCCGACAATAAAGTATTCATCCTCGAATCATCTGGTGGTAAGAATCCATATATGGATTTAACAGAGTTAGAAAAAGGAAGAGTAGATTTTACAAAAAGAACTCCACTTATAAACACTCAGTCAGGACCGGCCTTCAATTTAAACATTCTAAATAATGAGCTATTCTTTATTTTGACATTAAAAAGTGAGAACTCTAACCTCTTTAATCAAAGAGAGATTGTGTCTTTCAACCTAGAAGATAAGAAGCTCTACCAAAGAACTGATTTGAACTATATTTCAAATATTGTGCTTCATAATAAATCAATCTTAGTTCCTTATAAGGACAAGATCTACTTGTTAAAGAATAAGGAAGGGAAATTTAGTATCAATAAAGAGATTAAATCAAAACTATGAGATTACTAATCATATTACTTATCACATTCAAAATTTTTGCATCTGAACCAACACAACAAGAGCTTAAATTTTCACCAAGTCTTAGTCCGATGCTTAAGAATTTGGTAACAGAGCTTTATCTTAATAGTAAGATAAACCAAGAGTATATTATTGGACTTAGTAAGAATCTGACCTCACCTCTTGATAATGATTTTATCGAGTTAATGATTCTAAACACTATCTTAAATACAAAGTTGAATAAACAGTATGAGCATGTAAATATCTCTCAAGCACTCTACAATGAGCTTGATCAGAATATTAAATCCATCGAAGCTAATTTTCCATTTTCAAAAACAATATCTGCGAAGATTTTAAAAGATATTGGTGAGTTATTAACAAATAGAAATTTAAGAGAGTACAACGCTTATATTAAAAATAGAGATTTAAAAATTTCACCAGAATTAAAGGTCTTCATGAACCGAATTAGCTATCTACAATATTGGATTGATACGCTAAGGAAGCCAAGTTCAATTCGTAATGCAACACTATTAAAGACAAACCTAGAAATTCTCAACTCCCTAAATCGTAATTTAAGTATTACGGCCGCAACTTACAAAAAAGATAATGATATCTCTTATATCTCGATAAATGACATTGATCTGATCAAGGCCAGAAGACAAGTTGATAAGCTTCTCTTTAACAACGCGCCTAGCAAAGACCCTGATTACAAGGCCCCTCAAGAGCTGCCAGAGCCCGTCGAAAACTGGGAGTAAGATTAAAGGTGGCGTGTACTTTTTGGGGATTTCAACTATTTACCCATCTATTTTTAAAAGAAATAACGTGTATCCTATGATATATAATTTCAATTAGTTAAATCGAAAAAAGGAAGAAATTGTGACAAAAAATTTCGATGAGCTACCTAAAACATATAGCTCTAATGATGTAGAAAAGAAGTGGTATCAAAAATGGGAAAATGAAAAGTATTTTACTCCTAAAGCAGGAAAGACTGGTGAGTCTTTTTGCGTCATTATGCCACCTCCAAACGTCACAGGAATTCTTCACGCAGGTCACGCTCTTGATATCACAACTCAAGACGCCCTTATTCGTTTTAAAAGAATGAAAGGTTACGAAACCCTCTTCCTTCCAGGAATGGATCACGCAGGTATTGCAACTCAATCAAAAGTTGAAGAGCTAATCTGGAATGAAGAAAAGAAAACTAAGCATGACTACTCTCGTGAAGACTTCTTAAAGAAGATCTGGGAATGGAAAGAACAATATGGTGGCGTAATCGCTAACCAACAAAGAGTAATGGGAGCAAGCTGTGATTGGGACTACTCAATGTTCACAATGGATCCGGAAGCAAACGAAGCCGTAAGACGCGCTTTCGTTACTCTCTACAATGAAGGTTTAATTTATCAATCAGACTATATCGTTAACTGGGACCCAAAACTTCAATCAGCGATTTCTGATGCAGAAGTTGATCACAAAGAAGTTAACGGTGCCTTCTATCATATTCTCTACTCTGTTAAAGATAGTGATATCAAATTAGAAGTTGCTACAACGAGACCAGAAACACTACTTGGTGATACGGCCGTTGCAGTTAACCCAAATGACGAAAGATTTGCTCACCTAATTGGTAAGAAAGCAATCGTTCCACTTTGCAACCGTGAAGTTCCAATTGTTGGTGACGAACACGTTGATATTGAAAAAGGTACAGGTTGCCTAAAAGTTACTCCAGGTCACGACTTCAATGACTTTGAAATTGGAAAGAGACATAATCTTGAAATCATCAATATCCTTAATCTAGATGGAACTCTAAATGAGCACGGTCTTGAGTGGCAAGGCCTACCTTGTAAAAAGGCTCGTAAGGGTGTTATTGAAAAGCTTAAAGAGCTTGAACTATTCGTTAAAGAAGAAAAGCACGTGCACCAAGTTGGTCACGGAGAGAGATCAGGTGTTGTTATTGAACCAATGATCTCAAAGCAATGGTTTGTAAATGTTCACGATATGGCAGCAGAGGCCGTAGCAAAAGTTGAGGATGATACAACTCGTTTCTATCCGAAAGGATGGGAGAATACTTACTTTGCTTGGCTACGTGAACCAAAGAACTGGTGTGTTTCTCGCCAACTTCTATGGGGACATAGAATTCCAGTATTTACATGTAACTCTTGTGAAAACCAATGGGCAGATGAAGCTCTTGAGCCTGAATCATGTCCAAAGTGTAGCGCAAAAGATTACACGCAAGATCCTGATGTTCTTGATACATGGTTCTCATCAGGGCTATGGCCAATGTCGACACTTGGTTGGCCAAATGAAGAGAGAATGAAAGAGCGCGGTTTTGATAAGTTCTATCCGACTTCAGTACTAATCACTGGCTTTGATATTATCTTCTTCTGGGTTGCTAGAATGATGATGATGGGAACTAAGTTTTCAAACCAAGTACCATTCGATAAGGTTTATATCCACGCAATCGTTAGAGATAAGCTAGGGCGCAAAATGAGTAAGTCTCTTGGTAACGGTATTGATCCACTTGAGATGGTTGAGCAATATGGAGCAGATGCTTTCCGCTTCACTCTTGCTGCCGGTTCAGGTTACAACCGTGCCATCAACCTAGACCCAGAAAGAATAGCTGGTTATAGAAACTTTATTAATAAGATTTGGAATGCTTTCCGTTTCATCTCTCCGTTCTTAGATCTTGCTCAAAAAGAGCTTCCATCAAACCTTGATGATCAAGAGAAATGGATTCTATCAGAGCTGAACGATGCAACAAAAATTGTGAATGAATCTCTCGATTCTTTCCGCTACGATGATGCTTGTTCTGAAGTTTACTCTTTTGTCTACGATAAGTTCTGTTCTTGGTTTATCGAACTTTCAAAGAATACTCTTAACGGTGAAGACGAAATATCTAAAGTACAAAGAGCAACAGTTCTAAAATATTGTTTTAGAAAGATTACTGCCCTTCTTCACCCTATTACTCCTTTTATAACAGAAGAGCTTTGGGGTTATTTAAAAGAAGACAGTGAAGACCTACTAATCTCAGCAGACTACCCTGAGTATGATGCTGCACTTAACTTCCCTAGTGAACAAGTTAAGATGAATAAATTTATTGAAGTTGTTTCAGGAATTCGTTTCCTTAGACAATCAGTAAATATAAAACCGAAGGATGAAGTTGAGGTAGTTCTTCTAACTGACGATAAAGAGGCATCTTCTTACTTTGCAGACAATATGGCCGGTATGCAAGATTTAGCTCGTGCAAAAGATGTATCAATAGCAGCAAAGACTAGCGAAAACCCAAAGAAGTGTATCATGAAGGCAACGACTCACACTGATATCTTCTTAAAGCTTGATGGTGTGATTGATCTTGATGCGCAAATCAAGCGACTTGAGAAAGATTTCGATAAAACTCAAAAAGAATTTGATAAGATTGGAAAAAAACTTAATAACGAAAAATTTATGGCAAACGCACCAGAGGAAGTAGTTGTTGAAGTAAAACAAAAAGCAAGTGACTTTGAAGAAAAACTAAACTCACTTAAAGAACAAATTGAACAATTCAAATCATAAAAAAAGGGCCCTATGATTAGGGCCTTTTTTATATCTCAAAATAAAAATATTCTTCTTGATAAATCTCACCATTAAACTCGAAGGGTGACTCTTTTAAAACTTTTCCTCCATTTTCAATAAAGAATCCTTTTGAAGGATTTTCTTTAAAGGTACAAAGGTAAAAACAATCATATCCTCGATTTTTAAAGTCTTTAATTACAGCTTCGAATAGCTTTTGTCCCATGCCAGACTTCTGATACTTTTTTAATATATAAAAGTCATAGATTTCACCTGGAATACCATGTTCATGCTCACGAGCTGGCCCATAATCAATAAAACCAACCACATCACCATCTGGTGCATGAAAGACAAGAGTTCCCCCCTCCGTGGGCCTTCGAGGAATTTTTCGTTCCCAAACTTGTTGTACATCTGAATACTTTAAAGAATAGAGATAATCTTTAGAGAGAATGCCTTTGTAATTTTCCCAAAAGCAATCAACATAGATTCTGGCCAATGACTTGATATCATCCACTTCCACAGGAACGATTTCAAAAGGAGCAAATGTGAGATCTTTTGCGGCCACCATAGAAATATTTTAGCAATATTATAGCGGCCTCGCAAACATGTCTTTTTTAGAACTATGGAACTAGTCTAAGTGACTGATAATTAAGTATATAATCTTCTAGATCCGGAAAAGTTTTTAGCTGAATTAATTCGTTAATTCCGTATGATAAAAGCGTTGATCCACTAAAACAAAGACGACCAATTGTCTCAGGCATATGCTTCCATTCAGGAATTGTCTGCTCTTCATCACCAACTAAGAAGGCTACTTGGCCACGATTACGGCCCATTTGTGCTGTTGCAAGTGATTTAGTAATCACAGCATCAAACTCATCAATACGACGACGAAGAATATTTGAAGATTCACTAAATAAACTTATTCTTTTACTTACCTTAACTCCATCATAAGCCTCTAGTGCTTCACTTGGAATATACCCATGTAGTTTCAAAGTCGGTAAACACTCCGCTAGAAAATTCATCCTTTCTACAAATTCGACATCATATTTATGTGGATAATTAATAAATATATTTGAGATTTTCTTATGTGTAAAAGTGTGATCAATATTAGAGCATTTGAAATCACCTTCTACTGCCTTTAAAGCACTCACTTTCTTTTCATCTAAGTAGTCTCCACTATACTCTGGTAATGATACTTGATAAAAAAAACTTTTTGGTCCACCTTGTAAACCTATCTTCACATTTGCTCTAAAAGCTAGCCCAAGAACTGCCGAGTACATATCATTTACATAATCAATATAGTAATCTGTATTAAAGACTTCGTGTAGATTTGCTGCAAACTTATGGGCCGCAAACATTGATTCCGTTTCTTTCTTTGAAATGGAATAGGCCCAACTTCTTTCAGGTAACCAAAAATCATCTATCCGAGTTACATCTGTATAAACAATTGCTACTTGATTATCCTCATGCTCTTTAAGAATGGCATTCACTACAGGTAAGATCGAAGCGAATTCTGCTTCATCACCTTTAATCCTGAGTAGGAACTTCTTCACTTGGAGCCCTCTCTTTAATTCTTAATTCACAGTAAATTACTGTAAAGAAAACAACAGCAAGTGGAAGAAAGAATAGGTTTAAGATTGGAACAGAAATAAGGATCATAAATCCAACTCCACCTAGTAAATAAGGTAGAAAACCAGATTTTACATCCCCTATGCACTCCGCAAAAGTTAGGTTATTTCTAGACCAAGAATAATCAATAAATGAAATCGCAAGGATCAGTCCTCCGAGAACAAATGTAATCGGAGGAAAGAAAAACCCAATACCAATATTGATAATAGATAGAATTACAATCACACCAATTTTTTTAAGTTCATTCATGAGAATACTAGGTAGTCTTTTTAAAGTCTGAGCAAGTGTATCACTCGTATCTTTTTGTAATTTATAAATCATCTCAACTCGCGAGCTGAGCATATCATTAAAAGGAGAAGCAATAACTGAGACCACAATAAAGAATGTCCAGTTAATAATGACCCCTAGAAGAATAATTAAAACTCCAGAAAAGACAGTACTCACCCAGCCCTGATCAGGGTACTTCTCATTGATATAACCATGTCCCCAAGTCGAGACTTCACTAAAGGCATAGTGCCCTAGTGAATAATAAAGTATAAAACCAATTAAGACCGGACAAAGAGCGATCAAGATAATTTTCTTGTCTGACTTAAGAATATTCATTGAACGAAAAAAGAAATATGGAAGTTTTCCAATCATTTTGACTCCATTAATTTTGAACTGGGAATTTAAAAGCTTTCAATTTTGAAAAGTCTCTTAAAGTTGCCTTTGTCGGAATGGCCTTCACAATACTTTTTAAATTCTGCCAGTCTAAGTACCTATCCATTATATCCGACTCCACATGATTTTTTTCAATGAAGTCAATTTTACCTTTGGCCTTATTGACCATCCCACTCGCTCCATTAAGATTGTCATCTTCATGGTGGTAAAGTGCTGTTGCAAGTTGAATCACAACCCAATACACATAACGCGCATTGTCTCCAATGGAATCCATCCAAAGGTCTTCAACAACCTCATGACACATCCAGTAATGACCTGTATTAAATAAGTTAAGCCCCTCTTGGATTAGTTCAAGATGCTCAGTAGTAAATTGTCCAAAGTAATAATCATTCATAGTAGATTAAGTCTAATTCATCTCATTCTCTTAGACATGATGCAATGACCAAAACTATTCAATCGGCCTTAAAGACGATAGAATTTCTCAAATTTAATTAAACTAAAATATGAAATAGGAAGAGTGATGCATCATAAAGATCTCGTACCAGAATACTTAAAAAATCTACAAGTTTACCAAGCTGGTAAACCAATCGATGAAGTAGTTAGAGAAAAGGGACTCACAAAAGTTTCTAAACTAGCTTCGAATGAAAACCCACTTGGGCCATCTCCTTATGCTATTCGTGAAATGACTCGTGGACTCTGGGACCTTCACCGCTATCCAGATATGCATGCCTATGCGCTAAAATCAAAACTAGCAAAGATGTATGATCTACAACTCGACAATATTATTCTTGGAAATGGTTCAGAAGGAATTATGGCCTATATTGCTCGCGCCTTCCTTAAGCCAGATGATGAAGTTCTAACTTGTGATAATACTTTCATTGGCTTTTATATTCTTGCCAGAAGTGTTGGAGCAAAACTTAATAAAGTCCCACTGACAGAAGACTACCGCTTCGACGTAAAAGCACTTGCAGAGAATATATCTGATAAAACTAAGATCATTTATATTGCAAATCCTAATAATCCAACAGGAACTTATATTACAAAAGAAGAGTTCGATTACCTTATGAAATTCGTGCCTCCTCATGTTCTTGTAATTCTAGATGAAGCTTATTTTGAATTTGCTCAAGAGTTTGATGATTACCCTGATTCGATGAACTACCGTTATGACAATGTTCTTACACTTAGAACATTCTCTAAAGCTTATGGACTTTCAGGTATTCGTGTCGGCTATGGCTTTGGTCACCCTGAATTAATTGGCTACCTTACAAGAGTGAAACTACCTTTTGAACCAAATCTAATTGGACAACTAGGAGCAGTGGGTGCTCTTGAAGATAGGCCACACCTTGAGCGTACACTTAGAAATAATCGCAAGCGTTATGATGAACTTATGGAGTTTTTAACAGCGAGACATTTTGCTCCAATAAAGTCAGTTACAAACTTTGTTACAATTAAAACTGGTAGTAGTGAAGCAAGTGACTTTATATTTGAAGAGCTTCTAAATGAAGGCGTCATTATTAGAAAGTTAGTCGCTAACGAGATGCCAGAATTTATTCGTATCAGTATTGGAACGAAGGATGAAATGTATCACTTCTATGAAGCGTTCGATCGCGTACTACCAGCATATAATAAAAGATTTAGAAAGGAACTTGCATGAAAATTTGCCAATATGTAAATCATGGAACTCATCGCCCAGAACCTCGTCTAGGTATCTTATTAGACAATGGACTCGTAATTGACCCTAATAATGTTTGGGCATGTGATTATGAAAGAGAAGGATATTTCAACTTTTGGCAAAGAGCTAACCATACTTGCCCACCTTCTCTTTTAGAAGTTTTACAAACGAAAGATGATCCTATCGACTTCCTGGGTGAATGTTATGGCCTTTACCTATTCTTAGAAAAAGTTGGTGACCTTACTCTTAGAGATGGAACACCAATTGCTTTTAAATCTGATGAGATTAATCTTAAAGCACCAATTGATAAAATCCCAAACTACCGCGACTTCTACGCACATGAAAAGCACGTCGCTGCTGGTTTTAAAAAAAGAAATGAGCCAATTCCGGAAGCATGGTATGAAATCCCGGCTTACTACAAAGGGCCAACACATGGATTCATTGGACACAACCAAGAAGTTCTATGGCCACATTATACAAATATTCTAGACTACGAGTTAGAACTAGGAATGGTCATTGCAAAAGATGGTATTAATATTCGCGAAGAAGATGCAAAAGATCACATCTTTGGATTTACAATTCTAAATGATATTTCGGCCCGTGATATCCAAAAGAAAGAAATGGCCGTACGCCTTGGACCAGCAAAAGGTAAAGACTTTTGTTCTGTCATTGGACCAGTAATCACAACATTTGATGAATTCGATTTTAAAGAGCCAAATCTTAAAATGACAGCAACAGTTAACGGTGAAAAATGGTCAGAAGGATTCTCTGGAGACTCTCACTATAGCTGGGCACAAATGATTGCTCACGTCTCGCAAGATGAATGGGTATTATCTGGAGACCTATTCGGCTCGGGTACTGTTGGAACTGGATGTGGTTTAGAAATTGATAAGTGGCTTAAGCCAGGCGATGAAATCACTCTAGAAGTAGAAGGGATTGGAAAACTAACAAACAAGATTGGACCACAAAGAGGTACAAGATAATGGCAACAGATAATAAAATGGAAAGCTTCAAAGCAAGTGGTGTTTATACAAAGCAAGCTCACGTTGATATTCCGGAAGGCTTATACGAAGAAGAACATGGACGAAATGGCTTTTTTGGCCGTGTAAGCCAACTCTACCATACTCAACCTCCTGTCAACTGGACTAATATTTCAGGAGATTTAAAACCAAAGAATCTTCCATCTCTTTTTAGTCATAATGACCTACAGGATGATTTCCGTGCAATTTTAACAAATAATGACTGTGAACTTAGTCTAGGAACATTAACAAAATCACTCGATTATTTTTTAAGAAATGCTGACTTTGATGAGCTCTACTTTGTACACGAAGGTAGTGGTACTTTTGAAACAACCTATGGCCATGTACCATTTGTAAAAGGTGACTACATCGTTATACCTCGTGGAACAACTTATACCGTGAAAATTTCACAAGCTGCAAAGTTCTTTCAAGTTGAATCAAACTCTGAATTTGAAGAACCTTCACGTGGACTTCTTGGTCCCAATGCCCTTTATGATCAAACAGCAAAGTTCACACCTGAAGCAGCACTTGGAAGTGATCAAGATTGGCCACAGTATGATGTAAGAGTAAAAAGACTTGGAGAAATCACAACAATTACATATCCATTTAATCCTCTTACTGCTAAAGGCTGGAAAGGTTCTGTCTATCCATGGAAGATCTCAATCTATGATATCTGTCCAATCATGAGCCACCGTTATCATATTCCACCATCAGGGCACACAACTTTTGTAGCAAGAAACTTCGTTGTTTGTTCTTTTGTTGAAAGGCCTCTTGAGGATAAGAAACATAAAGTTTTAAAGGTTCCTTTCTATCATTCAAATATCGATTTTGATGAGGTTCTTTTCTATCACCAAGGGAATTTCTTCTCACGTGATAATATCGATGCAGGTGCTTTAACTTTTCACCCTCAGGGTGTTCACCATGGTCCGCACCCAAAGGCCTTCGAAGCAGGTGAAGATAAGTTATACACAGATGAGTATGCTGTCATGGTTGATACTCGCTATCCTTTAAAACCAACTAAATGGTTTGAAGAAAATGAAAACAAAGACTACTGGAAAAGTTGGATGTAATTATGGCAATTTTTGATACAACGAAACAAGATTTTAAAGACAATTATAAATTATTAATCGGCTCAGTTGTTCCAAGGCCAATCGCTGTTGTTTCAACTGTTAATGAAGATGGTACAAGTAATATTGCACCATTCTCATTTTTCACAGTGGTAAGTGCAAATCCAATGATCATCGGATTCACTCCAATGATTCGCTCAAGCGACGGAGAACAAAAAGACACTCTAAAGAATATTCTTCGCCAAAAAGAGTTCGTCGTAAACTTTGTGACTCAACATAACTACGAAAAAGTAAACTTATGTTCAACAGAGCTTCCTCATGGTGAATCAGAATTCGACTTTGCTAAACTTACAGAATTAGATTCTGAAGTTGTAACGCCAAAGAGAATGAAAGAGTCACCAATCCACTTTGAGTGTAAACTTAGGGATACACTAAGCTATGGAGATATTCCAGGAACAGGTACTTTCGTGACAGGTGAAGTTGTTCGTGTTCACGTGGAAGACGAACTCCTTGATAGTGGTAGAATCGATCAAGATAAATATGCCCCAATAGGTAGAGGCGCAGGAAATGACTGGATCGTCTGTGATCACAGGGTTCAAATTGAGCGTTTAATGAAGGCCCAAATTCAAAAATAATTAATAATTTCAAGCCCTTAGGGGCTTGAATACTATCTATACACCCCTAGTAATTTTTCCATTTTTGACCACCTTGCTGTCAATTTTCGCTAATATTTCCTTGAACACACCTTAATAAAGAAGAGGAATTTTTATGAAAAGACTACTGATTACAGCTATGATCCTAACAGGAGCTACGGCCCAAGCGGATCTATTTGATAACCTTACGGCAAATTTAAATCTTTCACCTTCTCAGTCTAATAACTTAAGAAATGGACTTGCTTCAATCCTAAGTGGCAGTGGTAGCTCCTCAGTAAGAGAAGCTGAAAAACTAAGCTTTAATAAATGTTTTGAAATGTTAAAAGAAGCAAAACAAGAACAGGTTAAAAGCGACAAAGACTTTATCAAATCAGGCTATGCGACAGGAAGTTTTTATTCAAATGTTATTGAAGGTGACTATCAACAATTCCATGATAGAAACGAAGAAGTTAGTAAGTTTGGTCGCACTCTCATGAGAGGAATTACGAATCTTGATAGTATTAGATTTAATAGTACAACTTCTGTAAAACATGCTCCTCATCTTGATTACTATTGTTCAAGCTATATGGATATTGAAAATGTATCTAAAGTAATTGTAGAAAATAAAGAGTGCCGCAAGGTTGATTTAGCGCTAAATGCAATTGATGCTAATACAAAGAAGAAGTACAAAGCAACAGCTTCTAACTTTTTCTGCGAAGGTGAAAGCATAGTGAAAACTGATTTTACAGGTAAGAGATTCGAAGTAATTTACGAAATGAATGAAATTTAAAAATAGAAAAGCCGTTTTAAACGGCTTTTATTTTATCTAAAACATATAGCCTAAATTTAGGCCATAAGTGAAATCATCTGAATTCTTATTATCGTAAGAAGAATTCAAAAATGAGTAACCTGTCTCCATCTGAATATATACCCTATCAAAATCAAATCTTACACCAGGAAGTACTAAAATAACCTCCGGAGACTGTTCTCCGTCATAAGAGATTGTTGCTCCATCCTTTAGGACACCATCAACTTTGTACTCCATAAATACAGTATTTAAATAGAATAGAACCGATGGATTAGCACGATAACCAATATTCAAAGCTGCTCCAAGTGACTTGGCCTTCAAATCAGTAGTATATACTGTCGAATCAGTATTTAGTGAGCCATCTTCATGATAGCCAAAGCCAAACTCTCCTTGAAGAGACATCTTTAAACCAACAGTTTTTCTGTCACCACCAATAAATTGATATTTAACTTTTAAAAGATCAGAAGTATCAGGATAAGTTTGTAGTCCAATATCAAGTCTTGGAAGTAGCCCGACATCACCTTTAAATGACAAAAGAGGCTCAGGCCCACTAACAGTCTCCGCTGTAGTTGTACCACTAATAATAAAGTCATAGCCTTCAGCAAGATCGACATCATAGCCGCTAGCAACACCTATTGCGATATCGACCTTACCTAACCCACCAGTAGTTTCAGGACTATCCATACGAGCAGTAGGAATATTGTAATCAAGCTGAGCACAACCTACGAATGTAACTAATACTAATAAGAAACTAAGAAATCTCATAAACTCTCCTATAATTAATTTATTAAATTATATTGGAGTTTTAGATAATTTAAAGATAGAAAAAAAAAGGCCCGCAGAAAGCGGGCCCTTAGTATTATTTAATTTTTAATTCTGAGTGAAGTTTTGCAAAAGTTTTTTCTTCACGGATTGCATACATAAGATTTGCTTTCATACGCTCATCTTTTGTGTAAAATTCTTTTACTTGGTCAGCAGTTAGACCAGAAAGGCTTGCGCTTTCTTCGATTTTTGCATCAAAGTCTGCATCAGTTGATTCAACTTCGTACTTATTTGCAAGGTGGTCTAGAATTAGCCCTGACTTAACTTGGAAAAGAGCTTTTTCATCTAAGTCACCTGCCCATTTTTCAAAGTACTCACCTAGCATATCTTCAGTGAAACCTTGTTGCTTAAGATTATTTGCAAGATCATTCTTTAGGTGCTCTTTTTGTTGAGCAATCATAGTTGATGGAACGTCAAAGCTATTTTCAGAGATTAGTTTTTCAAGAATTTCTTGATTTAACTTCTCAGCTGCTTGTCTTTCATTTTGCTTAGTTAAGTTCTCTTGAGTTTTAGCTTTAAAATCTTCTACAGATTCAAAACCTAGCTCTTTAGCTACTTCATCAGTAAAGTCCGGAAGTTTTCTTTCTTTGATTTCAAGAAGTTCAACATGGAACTTAACTTTTGCTTCTTTCAGTTCTTCTACGTGATACTCTGATGGGAAAGTTACTTCTAGAGTCTTCTTCTCACCAGCTTTCATACCAGTCATTTGTTCTTCGAATCCTGGGATGAATTGACCAGAACCAATCTCTAAAAGGTATTCTTCACCTTTCATATTTTCAGGTTTTTCACCATCAGCTTTTTCACCTTCGAAGTTCATAACAGCGAATAGTCCGTTAGCAAGTGCTGTACCTTCAGCTGCTTCAACCATTTCTGCTTTTGGAGCAAGGTAGTTCTTACGTACTTTATCAACATCTTCTTCAGTTACTTCAACTGTATCTTTTGTGAAAGATAGTTTTGAGAAATCTTTAAGTTCTACAGTTGGGAAGATTTCAACAACAGCATCAAATGATACAGACTTTCCATCTTTGTAATCCATATTTTCAAAGTTAGGGTAACCAACTACTTTAAGATCTTCTTTATTGATTGCTTCAAAAAGTTCTTTTTGAACGAAACGATTTAGAGCATCACCTTCAACTTGTGGACGGTATAGTTTTTCAACCATAGCGATTGGCGCTTTACCTTTTCTGAAACCTTTGATTGAAACTGATTTTTGCTTCTCTTTAAGAGCAACTGAAATTTGCTCAGATAGATCTAGGTTATCGAATGAAAAAGATAATTTTTTTGTGCAGTCATTAACTTGTTCTACTTTATAAGTCATGAATAAATCCTCACTTCGCTATGCGACAATATTAACATTATGAATAGCCGAAATTAGCTAGAATATGGCAAAAAGTCAATGAATATAAGGGGTTTCAAATGGCCTAATACTCTACCTTAACCAAAAATAGGCCCTGTGGTGGTGCTGTCGGAGCAACCTTTTTAACACTCGGAGTTGTCAACTGGCCCACAATAACTTCTCTTGAAATCTTTCCTTGAGCGTACGACCAGATACTAGAAACAATTAAGCGAACCATCTGCTTTAAGAAGCCGTTACCAGTTATTTCCATAATAAAGACATTTTCTTTAAGCCCTGGCCCATAACTCATTTCACTTTCAAATACATAGCAGCTTGTCACCTTGCGAATTGTCGACTTAACAGGTGTTCCTTTCGTAGAAAAGCCCTCAAAATCATGCTCACCGATAAATAGCTGACATGCTTCATTTAACTTATCTAACTCCAAATCATTTCCAAGATAAGTTACATAATTCCTTAAGTAAGGATTAGGCTGTTTCTTGATTGAGAATACATATCGATATGTCTTACTCTCAGCGTTAAAAACTGGTTGAAAATCGTCAGGTGCATATTCAGAGTCTAAAACTTTTATTGCTTCAGGTAATTGACTATTAAGCGCACGCATAAGTGCTTTTGGATCAATTTCAATTGGAAGAGTTACACGAGTAACTTGAGAAATTGCGTGAACGCCTGTATCAGTTCTTCCGCAACCAACAACTTGTATATCATCAGACTTAGATAATTGTTTTAAAACTTTTTCAATTTCACCTTGGATACTTTGCTGGCCAATCTGCTTCTGCCATCCAAAGTAATCTGTTCCATCGTAAGAAAACGTAACTTTATAGATACTCAAAGTTAAAGCCTATACCAAAAGAAACTCCGCTTACGCTAAAGTCCTCTCTTTTAAATCCTGAAATATCCATTGTCTTGGCCATAAGACTAATACTCATTTCACTAACATCACTAAATTTTTTCAAGTCCATTCCAAAACTTGGAAAGATATTATAAATCGAAAAGTCTATTGAAGCTGAGGCATTATAACCATAACCAACTTGGCGTATATCCTTGTCATCATCACCTTGTTCACGGTCATCTCTATTTTGCCAAATAGGAGCAATTACTGGCCCACCTTGGGCAGTAATAGAAACTTTTTTTCCAAAGTTTAACTTTGCACCAAGATTCAAATCGATTGGGAATAACCATAGATTAAATGTAGTTCTAGAAATTGATCCGCCTCCAAACTTCCCCTTTCCAGAGTTAAAAGAAACACCAAGATTTCCTTGAAAGAAGGTCGAGACAATATTTCTTTGAAAATAACTTCGATAATTAAATGTAAGATAACCTGCCTGAATCGAGTCAGCTTCTGAGTCATCATTTTGAAATGTTGATTCGAAAGTTCCCGTACTATCTGAATAATCGTAAGTATCGTAGATATACGTAAAACCAATTTGAGAATCAGATTGTTGATAAGTATTTTTTAATAAATCTTCAGTCTTATACTCAACATATGAGTTTGGGCTTGGATCTCTTAAAATTGAATCTTCATCAGTGGCCGTTTTTAACCACTCCTTATCTTGAGAACTCATTACAGCATTTTTAAGCTCTTCATCTGTATACTGCTGAGGAGTTGAACCAAAGATATCTGGAATAGAATTCTTATCTTCCTCCTCACTTCTATCATTATCATTTTCATAAGGAGAAGAAGATGAATCTAACTCTCCAGGAAGAGGTTGATTAAAATCAACAGAAAAACTATTCCCACCAACAACTAATAATGTACAAATTAAGAATTTTTTAAGACTCGCTTTCTTCATCTTTTTCTTCCCAGTCGAATAATTCAACTTTAGTATCCTTACTAAAAATATTATACACTAAACATCCAACAACATAGGCAGTAATCAGCACAAAAATCATCAGTTGCTCGTAAATAAGGATTAATACTAGAATGAGAAGAATCATCGCAAGAACCTTGCGGCGATTTTTTCTTACATAATCCGAATTTTTAAATGAATTAAACGGAATATTTGAGATCATTAGTAGGGAATAGAAAATCACGTATGCCGCTGCATAATAGCTCTGATACTCACCAAAGTTGAACTCTAGTGTCACCATAATAAAGCCAATAATCGCTAAGGCGCCTCCAGGAATTGGAAGCCCTTGGAAGTAATTAGATGGTACCTTATTAATATTTGCATTAAATCTTGCAAGTCTTAGAGCACCACATAGTAGATACAAAAACGAGATAACAACTCCTGGTCTTCCAAGATTTTGAAAATACTTAAAGTAAATAATTAAGGCCGGTGCCATACCAAAAGAGATAACATCACTAATAGAGTCAAATTGTTCACCAAATTGAGACTGAGTCCCTGTAAGGCGAGCAATTCTTCCGTCAACACTATCAAAGATTGCACCCAGTAGTAGAATCATACAAGCAGGATAGAACATACCCTTTGTTGCCATAATAATTGAGGCAAATCCACATCCCATATTTAATGCTGTAAAAACATTTGGTAAGAAAAAAGTTAGCTTATGTGGTTGTCCGTCATATCTTGTCATTTGAATTTCCTTCTTATTCTTCTAAATAGCGACCTATGATTGTTTCTCCGCCCCTAACCTTTTCATTCATGGCCACAAGGGGTTCAGAGTTTTCAACTTGCATCTTAACAGTAGCACCAAATGGATAGAAACCAATGTCAACTTGTCTTCTTCCAAGATCCCCTGGTAATACAATTAGCTCTGGATCACGTTTAAAAAATGAATTTATAAAAAATAGTCTAATCTTTCTATCATTAGAGTCTTCTAAGGTAACTTTTGTACCAAAGTCTTTATCATTAAAAACAACGTTATCTACTCTCGCCGAAATTGGTAAATATATCCCAAATCCACTCAATAGTCCCATTCTAATTGATAGCTCAGAAACGTTATCAGATATTTTACTAATACCAATAACTTTCCCTGTTACAGGAGCATAAATTGATCCACGAGTAGTTACTTGATCTTCTTTAAATGAGCTCAATTTCCTTCTAAAAAGGAATAGAAATACACCTACAATTACAAGGTAAATCAAAAATAAGTAAAAGCCGAATAATAGTAATAACAGAAATGCTACTACTATAATAAAGTTGATTGTGGACTTAGATAGATAAAATATTTTCACTTTAATAATTTATCAATATTCAACTGACATGTCATACTAAGACTTTTTAAATTCGACATGAAGAGGACGAAAATAATAAGGCCTCTGCCTCATTCTTTCACTTACAACTTTTCTAAAAACCGGTCCGGGATTCTTGCGAAGTACATCACGAGTATCTCCTTCACAATACGCAGAAAGCTCATTTACACCATGAGTATATAATTGTGACTTATCCACAATACCCGAGTAAAATGCATCAAATTCAGTTTGTGATAGAAGCTTCTCTTCCTCATTTGTACGAATATAATACTCTTTCTTAAATGCAGGAAACATCCAATGAGTCGAATCCTGTCCAAGAATACTTGGAATATCAGAGCTATAAAATGAGAAAACTTCAATATCATCTAGCTCAAAAACTTGAGCAAATCCCTCTCCCACTCTCATTCCGGTATACGAGCCAGGGCCAGCAATTGAGATTAGGCCTTTAATATGACTCACATCAAGGCCGTGCTTTGAAAGTAGAGAGTGAATATTTTCATGAAGAACTTCAGAAGTCTTTTTTGTTTCAACAACAACATCTTCAATCCAAGAGAAGTTTTCGTCTAAAATTCCAAAGTGGAGAAGATGTGATGTATCAATAAATAAGTAAATCATTAGAAGAATCGCGTAAAATCGTTAAACAACGCCCCAATCATTAGTAGTAGAAGAATTGAAAGACCAAATTGCTGAGCAATCTCTAATTTTCTTCTTGATAGTGGACCACCATTAATGGCCTCTAAAATTAGAAAGACAATATGCCCACCATCTAATACAGGAATTGGGAATAAGTTAATAACACCAAGGTTGATAGAAATTAACGCCATCAACTGGAAAAAATAAGAAATTGAAGTATTGAAAGAATCTGAAGCAACTTTACCTATAGTTAGTGGCCCACCAATATTCTTTAATGAAACTTCCGCTGTAATTAGTTTTTTAAAACCTTCAAATGTTTTAACAACGCCATCCCATGTACGATATAAACTTCTTGGAATAGCTTTGAAGAAATTCATTGGCTCAGTTGTAACATATTTACCAGCGGCATAAATACCGTGGCTGTAAACACCAATTAGCTTAACAGTTTTTCCATTTTCAGTTCTAACGTCAGGAGTAATGTTAAACTCTTTAACCTCACCCTTTCTTATAACTTTTAGTGAAGCTTGACCTTCATTTTCTTGGATCTCACCTCTTAACTCATCAAATGAGTTAACTTCTTTTCCATTTACCGAAGTAATAATATCTCCGGCCAAAAGACCTGCCTTATCTGCAGGAGACTTCATTTGAACACTTTTAACAACTAAGTCCATAGGAAAGTAGTTATGAGTAAAAAGAGCGTGCTTAAGTCCATTCGTTACATCTAAGTGTGCAACGGCCTTAGCTTCCTTATCAAATATCGGCTGACTTGTTTCACTATCGATAGACTTCACAGGAAATAGATCGAGGTGCCCAGCTTCAATGGCCAATTCTTCTAAGCTATAGTCAGTATTTGGTTTATTGCCTTTAGAAACAATAAATAGATTACCATCTGCTGATTTAACAATTGGGAGTAGTAAGAATGGAGGATACTTCACCATTTCTTCAAAGAATTGTTCAGGCTTCATATCAACCTTCACAACTTCTTTACGACCAAGGCGCACAACAGTTAAAGAACTAATGTGGCCATCACTCTCCAGTACGATATCACTTGGAGAAGTTACCAGATGTTCATTAACTTTATTAACAATGTCGCCACTTCTAAAGCCTAACTTATAAAAACGTGTCTCTTTGGCAACATTTCCAATTTTAATTTCTGGAACTTTTTCACCTGTTAAGAAAAGAGCAAAGAAGATAAAGAATGCAAGAATAAAGTTAGCAAGTGGACCTCCAAAAACAATCCAAAATCTTTGCCACTTTTTCTTATGAATAAAAGAAAACTTCTTTTCTTCTTCAGAGATACCATCTTTGTTAAATGGATCATCTCCAAACATCTTCACATATCCACCAAGAGGAATTAAAGAGATGGCATACTCAGTATCACCTTTTTTCCATCTAAATAATTTTGGACCAAAACCAATTGAAAAGACTTCAACTCTTACACCAAAGAGTCTTGCAAATAAAAAATGCCCTAGCTCATGAAAAAATACGAGAGGACCTAAAAATAAAATAAATATAATAATTTTCTCTAACATACTAATCCTTATAAAATCTTGTAACTCAATAATAGTGTGTAAAACGGTATAACAAAGAGAAGACTATCAATTCGATCGTAAACTCCACCGTGCCCAGGAATTAAGTTCGAGCTATCTTTTACACCTATTTGTCTTTTCAACTTAGACTGAATTAAGTCACCAACTTGACTCAAAATACCTAAAATAAAAAAGATCAGTATATATTTTACCGCAAAATCACCTATTAAATAATACCATACTAAAGTTCCCAATAGGCCTGATGTTGTGGCCCCGCCAATTAAACCTTCAACAGTCTTATTAGGGCTTACAGTCGGCCACAGCTTCGTCTTTCCAAAGTTCTTTCCAAAAAACCAAGCACCAGTATCCATACCAAAGTTAAATACTAATAGAATAATTACAAGAGCTTGCCAATTGGCACGATTAAGAAGTGAATGAAGATTAAGAAATGGAATCAAGAATATTACCATGCTTAAAATTGTTACTCGTTTTAGAAGATTAACAAAATTCATCGAGTCCATTGGAGAAATGAACAAGTAGCCAATTAGAACAAGATTTAAAAAGCACCCAATAGAAGGAATAAGAAGTCCATCAAATAAGTGATTGTTATTCATCGCCCAAAACTGTATTCCAAGTAAAAGAACAAAGTTAATAAGTGTAAAAATACTTGTTACCTTGAGGGAAAGAAAGTTTTTTGCGAATTCATAGAAGCAAGCTGCACTAACAACAATTAGAAGGGCCTCAATACCAACAACTCCAATTGAATATGCTAATGCGACGATACCTATCATTACAATGGCAGATAGGACTCTTTTTTGAGTATTTGTCATTTTAAGTCCGTTTAATTTATTAATCTAATATTCTTTCTAATCTTATTTTTTGAAGCGGCCAGTGATTCAGTTTCACAAACTTGCCCAAAACGTCTTTCGCGTTTTTCGACTTCATAAATAATATTTTCAAATTCTTTACATGTGAAATTTGGCCACATCGTTTCCGTGAAATATAATTCACCGTATGCAATTTGCCATAAAAGAAAGTTTGAGATTCTTTGATCTCCCCCAGTTCTAATCATTAGATCAACATCACCTAATTCAGGGGCGTGAAGGGCCTGAGAAATATTTTCCTCAGTAACTTCAATATCCTCAGCAATTAGTTTGTTTACAGCACTAATAATTTCAGCGCGTCCACCATAACCAAATGCAAAAGTAAGTTTTAAACCAGTATTATCTTTCGACTCATCTTTTAGTCGATTAATAATTTCAATTGTATCTTTAGGAAGTTTTGAAATATCACCAATAATATTGAACTTAATATTATTTTTTAAAACCCTCGTTCTCTCTTTAATAAGAAATTTCTTTAAAAGAAGAAAAAGAGTTCTAATTTCAGAAGGTGGGCGGCCCCAGTTCTCAGTAGAGAAAGCATAAAGAGTCAGGGCCTTAATTCCCATGTCGTCAGCTTTTTGTACAACATCACTAACAACAGAACTTCCACGCACATGTCCCCATACACGACGATGAGCGCGGTTCTGTGCCCAGCGCCCATTGCCATCCATAATAATTGCAACATGTTTTAATTTAGACGTTTGAAAGTTCATCATTTATTCAAGTAAAGATTAAAGAGTTAGAAGTTCTTTCTCTTTTGCTGCAATGATCTCATCTACTTGCTTTGTATACTTATCTGTTACAGTCTGAATTTCAGTTTGAAACTTCTTTGAATCATCTTCAGAAATTTCTTTTGCTTTTTCAGCTTTCTTTACAAGTTCATTTCCGTCACGACGAGCGTTACGAATTGCGATTTTACTATCTTCACCAATCTTTTTAATTTCTTTTACCTGCTCTTTTCTTGTTTGTTCAGTAAGTGCAGGGAATGCAATTCTAATTAGATTACCGTCATTTGATGGGTTAAGCCCTAAGTTTGCATTGATGATTGATTTTTCAATTTCACTGATAAGAGTTTTATCAAATGGTTGAATTTGAAGAAGCCTTGCTTCAGGAGTTGAAACCTGCCCAACTTGATTAACTGGAGTTGGAGAACCATAGTAATCTACAGTAACACCATCTAATACAGAAGCTGATGCTCGACCAGTTCTAATTTTTGTTAATTGATGCTTTAGTGAATCAATTGACTTTGACATACCAGTTTCTAATGATGATTTAATTTCATTAATCATAATATACCTCTTATAAATTATTTAATTACTTTAGTTCCAATGCTCTCGCCTGCTACGGCCTTTGCAATATTACCTTTTTCAAACATATTAAATACCACAATTTCCATCTCATTATCCATACAAAGTGAGATAGCAGCAGAATCCATTACCTTGATTCCTTTATTTAATACATCGATATATTTTAATTGATCAAACTTGACTGCGTCATCATATTTCATAGGATCTTTATCATAGATTCCGTCAACTTTTGTCGCTTTAAAAATTACCTGTGCATCAATTTCATTTGCTCTTAGGGCCGCGGCCGTATCTGTCGTAAAGTAAGGATTTCCCGTACCTGCTGCGAAAATAACAACACGCTTCTTTTCAAGGTGCCTCTCTGCACGGCGTCTGATATATGGCTCACATACCTCTTGCATATTAATAGCCGACATTACTCTCGTAAATACACCTTTTTGCTCAAGAGAATCTTGCATTGCAAGTGCATTTATGACAGTCGCCAACATTCCCATATGATCTGAAGAAGTACGATCCATACCTCTTGTCGCTCCCGCTACACCACGGTGAATATTTCCACCACCAACAACGATAGCAACTTCTACACCCATTGCTACTAGTTCTTTAACCTCTTCAGAAATTTGGTTAAGAACATCGTGAGTTACACCATAACCAGCTTCACCAGCTAAGGCCTCACCAGAAAGTTTTAATAGTATTCTTTTATATTTCATATGTCCCCAATAACACTACAATCAAATTGCAAAAAAAAAGGGCTTAAAAAAGCCCTTTCTTATATTTAGTAATTAATTTTACTGTTGAGTCATCTTAGCAACTTCTTCAGCTAAGTTGTCTTCTTTCTTCTCAATCCCTTCACCAAGGTTGATTTTATGGAAAGCTTTAACAGTAATGTCACCACCAACTTTACCAGCTACGTCAGCAACAAGCTTCTTGATAGTAAAGTCTGGGTTCTTAATGAATACTTGCTCAATTAGACATACTTCTTTAGCAAGTTTTCCAAGTTTACCTTTAACGATCTGATCGATCATGTTTTCAGGCTTACCCTCTTCTTTAAGTTGTGCACGGTAAACTTCTTCCTCTCTCTTTTTGTAATCTTCGTCAATATCATCTGAAGTTAAGAAAGATGGGTTAGCCGCTGCAACGTGCATTGCGATATCTTTTGCAAGTTCCGCAATTTCAGGAGCATCAGTCTTATCAGTTCCTAGCTCAACTAGAACACCAATTTTTCCACCGTGGTTATATGAACCAAGAACGCCTGTTGTTTCAACTGCAGCAAATCTTCTTAGGTCGATTTTCTCACCACATTTCATAGTAAGTTCAGTTGTTTCAGCATTCTTAGCATCTTTAAGTTCTTCAATAGAAGCTGGCTTATTTGAAAGAGTCCAAGCAGCAACATTACTTGCGAAACCTTGGAAATCGTCACCTTTAGCAACAAAGTCAGTTTCACAGTTAACTTCAAGAATAACACCCTTGTTACCTTCTACTACAGATACAACTGTACCTTCAGCAGCAACACGGCTTGCTTTCTTAGCAGCTTTTGCTAGACCTTTAGTTCTTAGGAAATCTACTGCTGCCTCTAGGTCACCATTAGTTTCTGTAAGAGCTTTCTTACAGTCCATCATACCTGCACCAGTTTTTTCTCTTAATTCTTTAACAGCACTTGCCGTAATAGCCATTTTTTACCTCGCTAATTAATTATTAATTATTCTTCTTCACCAGCTAAATCGATGTCTTTTTCATACTTAGAAAGAATTTCTTCTTCTAGAGCTTTATCAGTAACTTGGTTACCAGCTGCTTTAGCTTTGCTTGCGCTACCAGCGATAGCACCTGCGAAGTAATCAGAGAAAAGAGTGATCGACTTGATTGCATCGTCGTTACCAGGAACAACGTAGTCAACACCTTCTGGGTCACAGTTAGTATCAACGATTGCAACAACAGGAATACCTAGCTTATTAGCTTCTTTAACAGCAATTCTTTCATTGTTTGGATCAACAACAACGATTGCACCTGGAAGCTTTCTCATATCCTTGATACCACCAAGGTTTTTCTCTAGCTTTTCAACTTCTTTACCAACTTTAATTCTTTCTTTCTTAGTTAGTAACTCGAAGTCACCTGTTTCTTTCATTTTCTCAACTTTTCTTAGCTTATCGATTGAAAGGTTGATTGTTTTGTAGTTTGTAAGCATCCCACCTAGCCATCTGTTAGTTACATAATATGCACCACATGACTTAGCAGCAGTCTTAACAGTTTCAGAAGCTTGTCTTTTTGTAGCTACGAAAAGAATTGGCTTACCTTCAGAAGAAGTCTTCTTTAGGAAGTCATAAGCTTTTTTTGCTAAAGGAATAGTTTTAGCAAGGTCAACAATATAGATCCCGTTTCTTTCACCAAATACATATGGCTTCATCTTAGGATTCCACTTGTGAGTCTGGTGACCAAAGTGTGCACCTGCTTTTAAAAGATCATTAATGTTTAATTCTGACATACGAACTCCACAGTTGGTTAAATACACTGACTCGAACCGAATGGACCAACCCTTCGAGCAGCTGTTTATTTCGCGATATTGCGATGGTGCATTTTTAACACGATGACACTGCGGATTCAATATTTTTTTGTAATATTTTTAGAGGAATTATTGGCCCTAACTTACTGAAAGAAAGGGCCTTTTAATTATAGTGTTGGTGAGTTTCCATCAACGAGAACGCGACGCGGCTTAGCTCCCTGAGCAGGACCTACAACCCCACGTTTTTCAAGTTCCTCAATAAGATTTGCTGCTCTATTATAACCAATTCTTAATCTTCTCTGTAACATAGATGCTGATGCTGAGCGAGATTCCATAACAACCTTTACGGCTTCATCATAAAGTGCATCACCTGAATTTGATGAAGATGCTGGTGTGATATGTGAACCATATGAGTATTCATCTGTTTCAACTTCTCCACCATTCTCAAGAAATTCCATTGCTTTTTCATCAAAACCAGAATCAAGGGCCTCTAGCTTCTGCGTTAGGGCCTCAATTTCTACTTCATCGACATATGAAGAGTGAACACGTTGAGTGTTAATACCATGTTTATAAAGCATATCCCCTTTACCAAGTAGTCTTTCAGCACCAATTTTATCAAGAATCGTACTTGAGTCGGTACGTGAAGATACCCTAAAGGCAACACGTGTCGGAAAGTTTGACTTAATAACACCTGTAATAACGTCAACAGAAGGTCTTTGTGTTGCAAGAACAAGGTGAATACCTGCAGCACGGGCCTTGGCAGCGATACGAGCAATATTATTTTCAATCTCTTTCCCTGCTTTAGTTAATACAAGGTCAGCAAATTCATCAACAATAATTACAATATAAGGTAGCTCATAATCTTCAGCAGTTGTGTCTTCATAGTGATGGTGAATTTTAGCAAGCATTTCTGGAGTCGCTCTTTTAAGCTTTTCATTGAAGCCAGAAATGTTTCGAACACCAAAGTCAGCAAGAATTCCATAGCGACGATCCATTTCCTGACAGGCCCAAAGAAGCGCTATTGATGCAGTTTTAGCATCAGTTACAACAGGCATTAACAAGTGTGGAAGTTTTGCATAAAGTGCCATTTCTAGCTGTTTAGGGTCAATAAGTATGAGCTTCATTTTCTTAGGTGACTTCTTAACTAGTAGTGAAACAAGAAGTGAGTTAATGAATACTGACTTACCAGCACCAGTTGCACCAGCAACTAGCATGTGTGGACACGTCGCTAAATCAATAACAAAAGATTCACCAAAAGCGTTCTTACCCATAGCAATTGGAAGTGAATACTTAGCATTCTGAAACTCTTTAGAGCTCAACACTTCATCTAAATATATGATATCACGAGGATTTCTTGGTACTTCAACACCGACAGTATCCTTACCCATCATGGCAGGAACAACACGAATAGGAGCCCCATAAAGAGCTAGAGATAAATCATCAGCGAGACCTGCAATTTTCGAAACCTTAACACCAGCTCCAGGTCTAAACTCGAAAGTATCAACAACTGGACCTTTTAATACGTTTACAATTTCACCTTCAATTTTAAACTCTGTAAGCTTTGACTCCAAGAGAGTAATGATTTGTTCAAAGTAGGCCTTATCAGGTTCATTTGAAACTTTTTCAATTGTTGCTTCAGTAGCAGTATCGACAATATTAAAGTATTGATTATCAGTAGATGTATCGGCCATACGATTAAGAGGAGCTGTAACAAGAATCTTTTTAACTTGAGGCTCTCTCTCTACAGCTTCTTCAGATTGTTTATTATTTTCATCACTCGTCTTTAAAGCATCAGCATTTTCTTGAGAACTTTTAACTACTGTATTAGATTCATCGAATGTAGGACGAGTTATCTGAGGTTTAATTACAGCATCTTCAATATCATCATCTTCATCAACTGATACTTCTTCAGCTGTTGTCTTTGTTTTTAAAATATTTTGTGGCTTTATCTTATTAAGTGAAGCAAAGAGAGAACTTTCTTTCTTATCTTCTTCTTTTTTCTTATCATCTTTGAGAATACTATCCATTCTTTTACGAAGACTGTTGTCGTGTTCAATTTGAGCAACAGGCTTTTTCTTCTCAAAAGGAGCAGCTAATGTTTGCTTTATCTGTATAGTTTTAGCGGGAACAGCTTTCGTAAAATTAAAAGCCTTAATAATACATTCTTTAAATCCACCTCTAAATGTACCAAATAGAAACAGGCCAAAAGCAACGCCTGTATAGATCCCTAACCAAAGTGAAGTAAAAGCGTTCTTTAAAATATATTGTAAGCCTATCCCAAGTGCATCATGAAAAAAGAAAAATGATACAGTCCCAGAGAAGAAGACTAATGGAAAAAAGTTTAAGACATCAACCATATATTCACGCTTGTCATAAATGAATGTATGGCAAAGAGAAAATACAAAAAAAGGAATCAGAACCCAAGGACCACTAAAATAAGAACCAAACTTAATCAGTGAGAAGAAATAGTAACTTAAAATATTTCCCGAGTTATCTGATGTAATCGTAAAGTAATTATCCGGTAAATCATTTCCAAAATAGAAAGAAATAAAAGAGAATAAAGTTAAGATAAATAGGATAACTAGTTGAGTTTTAAGGATATTTTTCTTCATATATCTATTGTATATGAAATGTAAGTAAAGGCAAAAGAAAAGGCCGAAAACCCTTCTAGAAGCAAGACAAAAACAAATAATGATTTTTAAAAGAATTTATGGCCACAAACAAAAAAAGCCAGATCATAAGATCTGGCTTTTTATATAGAAGGTGCGTCTTCCTAGTCTCACACCAAGTTACCCTGGCACTACCTTCGGCGCAAGCGGGCTTAACTGCTGAGTTCGGGATGGTATCAGGTGTTTCCCCGCCGCTATCGACACACCAAAAATTTAATTCTTGGTATATTTAATTCTTTTTTTCGACCTTTGCAAGTCTATTAAGCGATATTTTCACACTTAAAAAACAATATCAAATAGAAGTGAACTTAAAAGTAAAAGTTAAATAAAGCAAAAAGACTAATTAGTATCGCTCAGCTCAACACATTACTGCGCTTACACATGCGACCTATCAAGCTCGTAGTCTACAAGCTGTCTTATAGAAATCTTATCTCATGATGGGCTTCCCACTTAGATGCTTTCAGCGGTTATCCCTTCCGAACTTAGCTACTCGGCAATGCAACTGGCGTCACAACCGATACACCATAGGTTCGTCCAACCCGGTCCTCTCGTACTAAGGTCAGATTCACTCAAATTTCTTACGCCCACGGAGGATAGAGACCGAACTGTCTCACGACGTTCTGAACCCAGCTCGCGTACCGCTTTAATAGACGAACAGTCTAACCCTTGGGACCTGCTCCAGCCCCAGGATGCGATGAGCCGACATCGAGGTGCCAAACCTCCCCGTCGATGTGAACTCTTGGGGGAGATCAGCCTGTTATCCCCGGAGTACCTTTTATCCGTTGAGCGATGGCCCTTCCACTCGGAACCACCGGATCACTAACACCGTCTTTCGACCCTGCTCCACTTGTTTGTGTTGCAGTCAAGCTCCCTTATGCGTTTACACTCTACAGCCGGTTTCCATGCGGCCTGAGGGAACCTTTGTGCGCCTCCGTTACTCTTTAGGAGGCGACCGCCCCAGTCAAACTGCCCACCAGACATTGTCCCCCCACCGGATTACGATGGTAGGTTAGGATTTCAAATAGCAAAGGGTGGTATTTCAAGGATGCCTAATCGTACGCCGGAACGCACGCCTCAACAGCTCCCACCTATCCTACGCATTACTATTCAAAAGCCAATGTCAAGCTACAGTAAAGGTTCACGGGGT